>NZ_KI421513.1:690716-1018216 GCF_000473325.1 Leisingera caerulea DSM 24564 | reverse complement strand
TGCCGCGACGGTTTGCACTGTCTTTTTCTGGATCAAATCAAGCGCGAGAAGGGCGTTTGGTGGATGCCTTGGCAGTAAGAGGCGATGAAAGACGTGATACCCTGCGATAAGCTTGGGGGAGCCGGGAATAGGCTTTGATCCCAAGATCTCTGAATGGGGGAACCCACCTGACAGATCGTTATTGTTACCTTCGGTAATCAATAATGGTTTGAACCAGGTACTTAAGGACTGAATACATAGGTCTTTAAGAGCAAACCCGGGGAACTGAAACATCTAAGTACCCGGAGGAAAGGACATCAATAGAGACTCCGTCAGTAGCGGCGAGCGAACGCGGACCAGCCGAGCCTGATAAGTGACCAGAATGCGTTGGGAAACGCAGCCAGAGCGGGTGACAGCCCCGTATGGGAAGCTTTGAAGGACGTATTAAGTAGGGCGGGACACGTGAAATCCTGTCTGAAGATCGGAGGACCACCTCCGAAGGCTAAGTACTCCTTACTGACCGATAGCGAACCAGTACCGTGAGGGAAAGGTGAAAAGCACCCCGGCGAGGGGAGTGAAACAGTACCTGAAACCGAACGCCTACAATCAGTTGGAGGCCCCTTGAGGGCTGACAGCGTACCTTTTGTATAATGGGTCATCGACTTGGTCTCACGAGCAAGCTTAAGCCGTTAGGCGGAGGCGCAGCGAAAGCGAGTCTTAATAGGGCGCATGAGTTCGTGGGATCAGACCCGAAACCGAGTGATCTAGGCATGGCCAGGCTGAAGATGCGGTAACACGCATTGGAGGGCCGAACCCACATCCGTTGAAAAGGATCGGGATGAGCTGTGCCTAGGGGTGAAAGGCCAATCAAACTCGGAGATAGCTGGTTCTCTGCGAAATCTATTTAGGTAGAGCGTCATCCGAATACCCCGGGGGGTAGAGCACTGGATGGGTAATGGGGCCCCACAGGCTTACTGATCCTAACCAAACTCCGAATACCCGGGAGTACTGGATGGCAGACACACGGCGGATGCTAACGTCCGTCGTGGAGAGGGAAACAACCCTGACCTCCGGCTAAGGCCCCCAATTCATGGCTAAGTGGGAAAGCAGGTGAGACGTCCAAAACAACCAGGAGGTTGGCTTAGAAGCAGCCATCCTTTAAAGATAGCGTAACAGCTCACTGGTCTAAATAAGATGTCTTGCGGCGAAGATGTAACGGGGCTCAAGCCATGAGCCGAAGCCGAGGATGCACATAGTGCATGGTAGCAGAGCGTAGTGTGACATAGTCTCATTCCTCCTTAACTCCTTCGGGAGTATTGGAGGAGAGAGGCTTTCGATGAAGCCGGGGCGTGAGCCATCCGGTGGAGAGATCACTAGCGAGAATGATGACATGAGTAGCGACAAAGAGTGTGAGAGACACTCTCGCCGAAAGTCCAAGGGTTCCTGCTTAAAGCTAATCTGAGCAGGGTAAGCCGGCCCCTAAGCCGAGGCCGAAAGGCGTAGGCGATGGGAACTAGGTTAATATTCCTAGGCCAGGAGGATGTGACGGATTGTGAAGGTAGTTCAGTCTTATCGGATTGACTGGGCTGCTGATCAGTCCCTGGAAATAGCCCTCCGTCAGACCGTACCCTAAACCGACACAGGTGGACTGGTAGAGAATACCAAGGCGCTTGAGAGAACGATGTTGAAGGAACTCGGCAAAATACCTCCGTAAGTTCGCGAGAAGGAGGCCCGGGTTCAAGGCAACTTGGATCCGGGGGCACAAACCAGGGGGTGGCGACTGTTTATTAAAAACACAGGGCTCTGCGAAGCCGCAAGGCGACGTATAGGGTCTGACGCCTGCCCGGTGCCTGAAGGTTAAAAGGAGGGGTGAGAGCTCCGAATTGAAGCCCAGGTAAACGGCGGCCGTAACTATAACGGTCCTAAGGTAGCGAAATTCCTTGTCGGGTAAGTTCCGACCTGCACGAATGGCGTAACGACTTCCCCGCTGTCTCCAACATCGACTCAGCGAAATTGAATTGCCTGTCAAGATGCAGGCTTCCCGCGGTTAGACGGAAAGACCCCGTGCACCTTTACTACAGCTTCGCACTGGCATCAGGATTGTGATGTGCAGGATAGGTGGTAGGCATCGAAGCCGGAACGCAAGTTCCGGTGGAGCCTCCCTTGAGATACCACCCTTCGCACTCTTGATGTCTAACCGCGGTCCGTTATCCGGATCCGGGACCCTGCGTGGCGGGTAGTTTGACTGGGGCGGTCGCCTCCTAAAGAGTAACGGAGGCGCGCGAAGGTTGGCTCAGAGCGGTCGGAAATCGCTCGTTGAGTGCAATGGCAGAAGCCAGCCTGACTGCAAGACTGACAAGTCGAGCAGAGACGAAAGTCGGCCATAGTGATCCGGTGGTCCCGCGTGGAAGGGCCATCGCTCAACGGATAAAAGGTACGCCGGGGATAACAGGCTGATACTGCCCAAGAGTCCATATCGACGGCAGTGTTTGGCACCTCGATGTCGGCTCATCTCATCCTGGGGCTGGAGCAGGTCCCAAGGGTACGGCTGTTCGCCGTTTAAAGAGGTACGTGAGCTGGGTTTAGAACGTCGTGAGACAGTTCGGTCCCTATCTGCCGTGGGTGCAGGATACTTGAGAGGAGTTGCCCCTAGTACGAGAGGACCGGGGTGAACGATCCACTGGTGGACCAGTTGTTATGCCAATAGCAGTGCTGGGTAGCTATGATCGGACAGGATAACCGCTGAAGGCATCTAAGCGGGAAGCCCCCCTCAAAACAAGGTATCCCTGAGGGCCGTGGAAGACCACCACGCCGATAGGCCGGAGGTGTAAGCGCAGCAATGCGTTCAGCTGACCGGTACTAATCGCCCGATAGGCTTGATTTGATCCAGTAACAGACAGTGTTACTCGAACCAAATAAAGCAAACCATCCAAAACAAAAAACTTGGACAAACGTTGATTGTATTGCCTTCCGCTTGTGGAAACGTCCTGTGACGTAACTCAGGTGCGGCAACGCGCATTTGCTTTGCAAATACGCTGCCTGCCGCTAACCGAGAAAAATCCACCTGCCGAAGGCATCTGGATTTTTCTCGGTTTGGTGGCCACAGCACAAGTGAAACACCCGGTCCCATCCCGAACCCGGAAGTTAAGCACTGTCGCGCCGATGGTACTTGGGCTCAAGCCCTGGGAGAGTAGGTCACCGCCAAACCTAGTAAAATCCAAATAACTCTCTTAAACGATGCCCAAAACAAAACCGCCGCTGCACATAACGCAAGCGGCGGTTTTGCGTTAAAAAACACAATAACCGGCCAACTGACCCGGAGTGCTAAGGCTGCGGCGCGCGCCGCTCAGGCCGCCTGATCCGGATGTGCGGCTGTAAATGCGGGGTGTTCTGTGCAGGCGGCCTCCACCGCGCAGATGCGCGGCAGGTCCGAGAACTCCGCCTCCCAGCGGCGGGCGTTGTACAGCTGAGGCATCAGGCAGATGTCCGCCAGCCCCGGTGTGTCCCCGGTGCAGAAAGGCGTCTGTTCGAATCCGCCAAGCAGCACTTCGAACGCTTGCAGGCCGGGGCGGATGAAATGCTGCATCCAGGCTTTGGGCATGTCCGGCGCGCCGCCGCTGAGTGCGGTGGCGTGTTTCGCCACTTGCAGATTGCAGACCGGGTGCACATCCACCGCTACAGAATGCGCCAGGGCCCGTGCCAAGGCGCGCTGGCCCGTGTCCTGGGGCAGCAGGCCGAGCGCCCTGGTTTCGTCCAGGTAGTCGAGGATCGCCAGCGATTGGGTCAGCCGCAGACCGTCAATTTCCAGCACCGGGACAAACCCCTGCGGGTTGCGGGCCAGGTGGTCCGGGCTTCTGTGTTCGCCCTTGACCAGATCGACCGGGACGGTGGTGTAGCCGATCTCCGCCAGGTTCAGCGCAATGCGCAGCCGGTAGCTGGCTGAAGAGCGCCAGTAATCATATAGAACCGTGCGGCTCATCTGCGTCCTCCCTCTCGTGAAAAGGCAGCCCTTGGGGGCTGCCTTTGCCCGTTCGTGCGGGCTTAGCCCTTGTTCAGTTCCTTGGCGTGCAGCCAGTCAGCGTGTTTCGGCGCCTTCTTGGTCTTGGACCATTCCTCCAGCATCTCCCACTTCACCGCGTCCAGCTTTTCAAGCAGCGCGTCTTCTGCCGGATCGGGGCAGGCGAGCTCCACCCGGTGGCCGTTCGGGTCGAAGAAATAGATCGAGTGGAAGATGGAGTGGTCGGTGACGCCCAGCACCTCGACGCCATTTGCCTCCAGATGCTCCTTGAACTGGATCAGGGTGTCGCGGTCCTTCACCTTGAAGGCGATGTGCTGCACCCAGACCGGCGTGTTGCGGTCGCGGTCCATCTCCGGCTTGGTCGGCAGCTCGAAGAAGGCCAGGACGTTGCCGTTGCCCGCATCCATGAAGATATGCATGTAGGGATCGGGTTCATGCGTCGATGGCACGTGGTCCTCGGCAATGGCCAGGACAAAGTCCATCTTCAGCATCTTGTTGTACCACTCCACCGTTTCTTTGGCGTCTTTGCAGCGGTAGGCGACGTGGTGAATCTGTTCGATTTTCAAGCGGTGTCCTCCCCGGGTTTCAGCGCGGCCGCAGCCAGCGCCTGTTTTAGGATCGCGCGTTTTCCAATGTGGTTGGCGAGCACCAGCACCAGGCGTGCATTCAGGGCATCGCTTTCGGACCTGCTGAGGCCCTCGTGCGCCGCCAAGAGATCTGCGTAGAAATCGTCGGCGCGCTCGGTGTTGGCGGTCAGGATCAGCTGATCGGTCTCTGTCATGGCGGTCATTCCTTGCCGATGGCCCGGCGGATTGCGTGCCGGAACTGGTTTTCATCAAAGGCAGGCCGGCGGGCGGCCACGTGCTGGTCCGGGCGGATCAGGTAGACGCCGCTTTCATGCTTGCCCAGATAGCGCTGCTGCAGTGCCAGTGTCTTGTCATCCTTGATCGACAGCGCCAGGCGGGTGACCTCGATGCCTTCCTCCACGATCACATCCGGCGCGTCGGCGTCGATGGTCAGCAGCACGAATTTATCGCCCAGCTTGTCCAACAGGAATCCGTCGCTCAGCGGCGCGTCAGGACAGGGGGAGCCGGGGCGGGTGCGGTCCGGCCCGTCCAGCGCATCCGCCGAGTTCAGCGGCGAGCCGTCATAGGTGCAGGGCACCGACAGGCGGCCGGAGTTCACCAGGGGACGTGCGAATTCATACTGTTCCGACAGGTCCAGGACCGCGTCGCGTAGCACCCGGCTGATCTCCGATTTCGGGGTGATGAAATCGGTCGAGCGCGACGAGTTGAGGATGTTCTCATCCGCACCGTGGATGCGCTCCGCATCATAGCTGTCCAGCAGGCTTTCAGGCGCCTTGCCGTCCATCACCAGCTTCAGCTTCCAGCACAGGTTATCGGTGTCCTGCAGGCCGGAGTTGGCCCCGCGGGCGCCGAAGGGCGAGACCTGGTGCGCGGCGTCTCCGGCAAAGATCACCCGGCCATGGCGGAACTGCTCCATCCGGCGGCACTGGAAGGTATAGATCGAGACCCATTCCAGTTCGAATTTCACATCCTCGCCCAGCATCGCCTTGAGGCGCGGGATCACGTTTTCCGGGCGCTTCTCACGCTCCTTGTCTATATCCCAGCCCAGCTGCAGGTCGATGCGCCAGACCCCGTCAGGCTGCTTGTGCAGCAGCGCCGACTGGCCCTTGTTGAAGGGCGGGTCGAACCAGAACCAGCGTTCCGACGGGAAATCCGCCTCCATGATCACGTCGGCAATCAGGAAGTTGTCCTCGAATACACGGCCGACGAAATCCAGACCCAGCATCTGCCGGGTGGGGGAGCCAGCGCCATCGCAGGCGATCAGCCATTCGGTTTCCAAGTTATAGGAGCCTTCGGGAGTATCGATTTCCAGCACCACGTGGGTGGGATGAGTGCCTATGGCGGAAACCTTGTTACGGCCGCGGATTTCGATCGGCGCGCCCTGCTCCTGGAGTTCGCGCACCCGGTTCACCAGGTATTCCTCGAAGTAATACTGCTGCAGATTGATGAAGGCGGGGCGCTTGTGGCCCTCTTCCGGCAGCAGGTTGAATTCATAAACCTGCCGGTCGTCGAAGAACACCTTGCCGGTGTTCCACTGCACACCCTTGTCCACCATCGGCTGGCCGCAGCCCAGCCGGTCTAGGATTTCCAGCGGCCGCTTGGCAAAGCAGATCGCGCGGGAGCCGAAGCTCACCTTGTCGTTGTCGTCCAGCACCACAACTTCGGTGCCCTGCTGCGCCAGGTCGATGGCGGCAGCCAGGCCAACCGGGCCCGCCCCTATAACCACCACCTTGCGGCGTACGGGCGAAGAGGCATCCTCATCCGCATGGCGCTCGTAGGGGTACAAAGGGACTTCAAAGATCTTGTTCATCAGGTCTCCTCCCAAATTCCGGGTGCCTTCAGGCACAGCTCAACCCTTTCCCGGCAGAGGGCAGCCGGGAGCATGGTCCAGCGTCTCACAGGTTTTGCCGGGGCGACACGATCTGGATCAAAACGCCCCGGTTGCAAATTCTGGCCTGAGCTCAGCCCTGCAGGGCCTCCCACATCTCCAGATCGCGCTGAGCGGTCCAGATCCGCGGGGTGTCGATGCCGCGGGCCTCGTCATAGGCGCGGGCGACGTTGAAGGGCAGGCAATGCTCATAGATCGCATAGTCCGCAAACTTCGGATCGCACTCCGCGCGCACCGCGTCCCAGGCTTCCTTCAGGGTGCCGTTGCGGGCCGCCACTTTGGCCGCGGGGCGGTAGGTGCTTTCGACAAAATCGCGGGTGTTCTCGATTGCGGCATTGACCATCTCTTTGCCGACCAGCGCATCGCCGCGGCCCGGTGCAATGGCGTCAACGTCGAAAGCCTTGATGTTGTCGAGCGTGTCGCCCCAGTCGCCGAAATGGCCGTCGCCGCAATAGCAGGCGGAGTGGTATTCGACGATGTCGCCAGTGAACATCACGTTCTGGTCCGGCACATGGATCACGATGTCGCCCGCGGTGTGGGCGCGGCCCAGGTGCATCAGGTCGACCCGGCGGTTGCCGAGGTAGACGGTCATGTCGTCGGAGAATGTGGTGGTCGGGTAGGTCAGCCCGGGAATGCTCTCATGGCCTTCGAAAAGCCGCGGGAAACGCTGAAATTCGCTGTCCCAGTCCTCCTGTCCGCGCTCCACGACCATGGCGCGTGCGGCGTCGCCCATGATGATCTGCTGTGCGCCAAACGCGGAGGCGCCCAGCACGCGCACCGCGTGGTAATGGGTCAGCGCCACATGGGTGATCGGCTTGTCGGTGACCGAGCGGACGCATTCGATCACCTTGTTTGCCAGCCGCGGGGTCGCCTGCGCCTCGACAATCATCACGCTGTCATCGCCGATGATCACGCCGGAGTTCGGATCGCCCTCTGCGGTGAAGGCATACAGGCCCTCGCCAACCTCGGTGAAGGAGATTTTCTTTTCGCTCATGTCCCCTTGGGACGCGAATGCCTTGGCCATGTGTCTGTCCTTTCAGCGGTGCGCCAGAGGCAAGTGCGGGAGCCTCCGGCGGGTGTATTTGTGGCAAGAGGGAAAGCGCGGCTTACCTCTTGAACGGATCGTCCAGAGCAGCCAGCACGGTGCCGGTGCAGTCGCCGAACCCGATGGTGTAGCCATCTCCTTTGGCCGCGCCTTTCAGGGTCAGCGTGTCGCCGTCAGCGATAAAGGAGCGCTCCTCGCCACTGTCCAGCGTCAGCGGCTCCTTACCGCCCCAGCTGAGTTCCAGCAGCGAACCGCGGCTTTCCTTGGTGGGGCCGGAGATGGTGCCGGATCCCAACAGGTCGCCCGCGTTCATCGGGCAGCCCGAGGTGGTGTGATGTGCCAGCTGCTGCGCGGCAGAGTAGTACATTTCCTTATAGTTCGTCCGCGCGATGGTCGTGGCCTCCTTGCCTTCCGGTGCCAAGGTCACTTCAAGATCGATGTCATAGAGCATTGGGCCGCAGTCCTTCAGGTGGTCCAGCAGCTCCACTTCGCGCTCCGGCGTGTCGCAGCGGAACGGCTCCAGCGCCGGCTTGGTCACGATCCAGGGGGAGATCGTGTTGGCAGTTGCCTTGGCCTGGAACGGCCCCAGCGGCTGGTATTCCCAGGCCTGGATATCGCGCGCCGACCAGTCGTTCAGCAGCACGTAACCAAAGATGTTGTCATCCGCTTCCTGAACAGTGATGGGACCGTCCGAGGGTGTGCCGACGATCGCGCCCATTTCCAGCTCAATGTCGAAGCGCGCGCAGGGCGCCCACCGCGGCTTGTCATCACTCGGGCCTTTCAGCTGGCCCCAGGGGCGGCGGACATCGGTGCCGGAGACCACAACAGAAGACGCGCGCCCGTTGTAGCCGATCGGGATGTGCAGCCAGTTCGGCGGCAGCGCGTTTTCCGGGCCGCGGAACATGGTGCCGACGTTGAAGGCGTGGTTCTTGCCGGCGTAGAAGTCAGTGTATTCGCTGACCGCAAAGGGCATGTGCAGCTCCGCATCGGCAGCGGGAACCAGCAGGGTCTCCACCTTCTCCTGCTCGGCGGAGCCTTCGGACAGCAGCGCGGTCAGACGGTCGCGCAGCGCGGCCCAGACGGCGGGGCCTTCTTCCATCAGGTCGTTCCAGTAAGGGACGTCGAACAGCGGCGCATCGCCCAGCTGGATCAGCCCGGCCTCTTCGGCGGCCTGCATGTCCAGGATCATGTCACCGATGGCCACGCCGCAGCGCGGATCATCGCCATCAATGGAAAACACACCGTAGGGCAGGTTGTTCAGCGGGAACGGGTGGTCCGCATCATTGGCCGAGGCCACCCAGGATTTCAGCAGAGGCATAGTGTCTCCAGTTTCCGGATCCTCAGATCCTTTTCATCTTTCCGGAAATACTCCGGGGGTGAATGGGCCGGTCCGGCCCAGAGGGGGCAGCGCCCCCTCACCATTTCATTTCAGGCCGGGCGTGCCGTCGAACTTCTTCTCGATGTCGCTCCAGCAGTCGATGTAGTCATCCTGCAGCGGCGCGTCCTTGGCTGCAAATGCGGTCAGATGCTGCGGGAAGCGGGTCTCGAACATGAAGGACATGGTGTTGTCCAGCTTCTCGGGGCCGAGGTTGGCGTTCGACGCGCCCTCAAAGGCGTTCTTGTCCGGCCCGTGCGGCAGCATCATGTTGTGGAGGGACATCCCGCCCGGCACAAAGCCCTGCGGTTTGGCGTCGTACTGGCCGTAGATGTTGCCCATCAGCTCCGACATGATGTTCTTGTGATACCACGGCGGGCGGAAGGTGTTTTCCGCCACCATCCAGCGCTCGCGGAAAAGCACGAAATCAATGTTCGCGGTGCCCGGCACACCCGACGGCGCGGTCAGCACGGTGAAGATCGACGGATCCGGGTGGTCGAACAGGATCGCGCCTACCGGGCAATAGGTGGTCAGGTCGTATTTGTAGGGCGCGTAGTTGCCGTGCCAGGCGACCACATCCAGCGGCGAGTGGCCGATCTTGGTCTCATGGAACTGGCCGCACCACTTGATGGTCACGGTCGAGGGCGCCTCGCGGTCCTCGAACGCCGCCACCGGCGCCTTGAAGTCGCGCGGGTTGGCCATGCAGTTGGCGCCAATGGGCCCGCGGCCCGGCAGCTCGAATTTCTGGCCGTAGTTTTCGCAGACAAAGCCGCGGCAGGGGCCTTCCAGCACCTCCACCCGGTACACCATTCCGCGCGGGATAATCGCGATCTCCTGCGGTGCCAGGTCAATGATGCCCAGCTCAGTTGCAAAGCGCAGGCGCCCTTCCTGCGGCACCACCAGCAGTTCCGAGTCGGCAGAGAAGAAATAGCTGTCCACCATCGATTCTGTGACCAGATAGATGTGGCTGGCCATGCCGACCTGGGTGTTCACGTCGCCTGCGGTGGTCATCGTGCGCATGCCGGTGAGCCAGGTCAGGCCCTCATCGGAATGGGGCACCGGATCCCAGCGGTACTGGCCCAGCGAAATCACGTCCGGATCGACACAGGGCGCCGACTTCCAGTGCGGCAGGTCGATCTTCTGGTAGCGGTGCGAATGCTTGACCGAGGGGCGGATCCGGTAGGTCCAGGTCCGCTCCGGCGGGTCGGCGGTAAAGGCGGTGCCGCTCAGCTGTTCGCCGTAAAGGCCGTAGTTGCATTTTTGCGGGCTGTTCATGCCCTGCGGCAAGGCGCCAGGCAGCGCCTCGGTCTCAAAGTCGTTGGCAAAGCCGGGCATATAGCCCTCGTTCGGCCCCGCAAGCGAGGGAGCCTGGATCATTTTATGGGGATCGGCTGGCCGATTCATCGCGCGTTCCTCCTGTCACTGCTTGCGGAATATTAGTTGGTTTTGTAACTAACAAGGGAGAGAGGACGCAAATGACCGAAAAAGATGACTTCACTCTGCAGGATTTCCTGCCTTTTCTGCTGAACCGGGCGGCCGAGGAAAGCTCCCTCGGGTTTCAGCGGCACTACAAGGACCGCTATGGTATGCTGCGCACGGAATGGCGGGTGCTGTTCCACCTGGGCAACTATGGCCAGATGACCGCCAAGGAGATCGGAGAGCGGGCCAAGATCCATAAGACCAAGATCAGCCGTGCGGTGGCAAAGCTGGCCGAGAAGCGGTTCGTCACCCGGACGCGGGATGAAAACGACCGCCGGGCGGAGCATCTGACGCTGACCCCGGCGGGGCAATCCGCCTACCGGGAGCTGCGGGATGTGGCGCAGGAGTTCGATGCCAGATTGTGCCGCCAGTTCACGACCGGCGAGGTTGCGATTTTGCGGTATATGCTGCGCAAATTAGCAGGCATCGACCCGTAGACATCGCGAGACGCAATGCCCAGATAAGGCAGCGGAATTGAAGGTGAGCGCATGATACAGATTGATGTCAATTCGGGACCGCTGATTGCCTGGCTGATGGAGCAGGGGCTGCACGGGGCACAGCAGCAGGACCTTTTGCAGGGTTATTGCCAGCGGCTGTGCGATGCGGGCGTGCCGTTGTGGCGATTTCATGTGGCGCAGCGCGCCTTTCACCCGAAATTCGGCGGCATCGGTTTCAATTGGACCCGCGCAGACGGCCTGTCGCACCAGCATTACGAATACCGCGAGTCTCCGCGCGAGGAATGGCTGCGCAGCCCTTTCTTCCACATCCTGGACAAGGAGCTGGACGAATTCCGCGAGAAACTCGAAGACGGCGCGCCGGAGGAGTTCCCGCTGCTGCCGGAGCTGCGGGAACGCGGGGCAACGGATTATTTTGCCAAGGGCGTGCGGTTCGCCCCGCCCGAGGCCGGGCCGAACGACCCCGTTCACCCGCAAGAGGGCATGCTGGTCTCCTGGGCGACGGACCGTCCGGGCGGGTTCTCCAACCGCGAGCTGGACCTGATCCGCACCACTTTGCCTCACTTGGGGCTGGCGCTGAAATCCTCCTCCAACCGGCAGATGGCGAGCGACCTGTTGCAGGTCTACCTGGGCCGCGATGCCGGCCGCCGGGTGCTGTCGGGCGAGATCCAGCGCGGCTCCTCGCAGCAGATTGACGCGGTGATTTGCCTGTTCGACCTCAAAGGCTTCACCCAGCTGGCTGAGCGGTTGCCTGGAACCGAACTGATCGAGATGCTGAACGGCTACTTCGGCCTGGCGGTGGAAACCATCCAGGCGCATGGCGGAAACATCCTCAAGTTCATGGGGGACGGGATGCTGACCATGTTCAACCTCGGCAGCATCGAGGAAGACGCCCACGCGGCGCTGGCCGCAGCCAATGAGCTGTGCGGCAAGATCCGCGCGTACAACACCGAACGTGAGGAGCAGGGCCTACCGACCGCGGGCTTTACCCTGGCGCTGCACGCCGGCACTATCCTCTATGGTAACATCGGGGCTGAGAACCGGCTCGACTTTACCGTGATCGGCCAGGCGGTGAACCAGACCGCGCGGATTGCTGGGATGCACCGGTCGGTCGGCCAGAACATCATTATGTCCGAAGTCGTGAAGTCGGCCGCCAGAGGCACCAACCATGATCTGGTGTCTCTGGGCCGCTACATGCTGCGCGGGGTCGCTGAGCCGATGGAGCTGTACACCATCTACCGCGGCAATTGCGGCTGCGATAGCTGAGGCGCTGCCGGGGCGGGATTAGATGCTGATCTCGACCCCGGGCAGGTTCACTTCCTTCATCATGTCGCGCAGCTCCTGCCGGGCGGCGATATTGGAGATGTTCAGCTGCTTCACCCCGATGTCCTTCAGGTCCAGCAGCGTCAGGCCGCGCGGGAACAGCTCGCGGAAGATCACCCGCTCGGAGAAACCCGGTGCCACGCGGAAGCCGATCCGCTTGGACAGCATCTTGATGGCGCGTTCCATCTTTTCCTTGTTGACCATGCGCTGGGTGCCGACCCGGTTGCGGATCACGATCCAGTCAATCGGCTTCAGGCCTGCCTGCGCCCGCAGCTGCCGCGCATTCCACACCATCTCGGAATAGACTGACGGGCCGGTGATGCTCTCGCCCTTCTGGTCCACATGCGCCAGCAGGTCGAAATCGACAAAGCTGTCGTTCAGGGGCGTGATCAGCGTGTCCGCCAGCGAATGCGCGACCTGGCTCAGGCGCGTGTGCGAGCCGGGGCAGTCAATCAGGATGAAATCATGCCCTGGCTCCAGCGCCGAAACCGCGGCTGACAGGCGGTGGTCATAGATGTTCTCACCTGGCTGCAGGCTGGCCGGGTCGATCTCCGGCAGCTCGTGCATGTCCACCATTGGCAGGTCCAGCCCCGCCTTGGCGCAGAAGTCCTTGCGGTTTTCCAGATAGCGCCCCAAGGAGCGCTGCCGCAAGTCCAGGTCCAGCGCTGCCACCTTGTGGCCCAGCCGGGCCAGAGTGGTTGCAACATGCATGGAGACAGTCGATTTGCCCGCGCCGCCCTTCTCGTTGCCGACGACAATGATATGCGCCATGTACAGGTCCCTTTGCTCGTGCTTTGTTGCACGTCTTTAGCTTTGTGCCCCTGTATAGGGTCTGGACTCCGCCAAGAAAAGTGGTGCGCGCAGGCTGGTAAACTTAGTGTATCACCTGTGTTTTGCAGGTCCCGCCGGCTTGCGTTTGGGGCGGGCGTCACCGCCCTTTCCCGGCTTTCCTGGCACAACGGCCGCGCGCGCCTTGTTCTTTTTGCTGTTCGGCTTGCCAACCGGCGGCTTGGGGCCTTTCGCCTTGAACGATTTGGCTGCTGGGGCGCCGGGCTTGGCCATCCGCTTGGACGGATCGGACGCCCCTTTCGGCTTGGCGGTCACAGCCGGCTTGGGTTTGCTGGGATGCACGTCCGAACGCGGCTCGCGGCGCTCTTCTCGGGCCGGCTTTTCTTGCCATTCCTTGCGCGGTGGCCGGCTGTCGCCCTTGTCGCCGGATTTGGCGCGATAAGGCTTCGGGCCGTCTTCCTTGCCGCGGTGCGGCTTGGGCTTGCGGTCGCCCTTGAAGCCGCCTTTCGGACCACCAGGCCCGCGGCGCGGGGCAGGGGCCAGTTCCGGCGCTTCGGAGAGCCGTGTCAGCACCGCACCCGGTTCCAGCTCGGTCTTGCCGTCCAGCGCTTTCAGGAAGCCTTCAACCGCGCCTTCGCTGATCTCGGCAAATGTCTCGTTGTCCTGTACCCGGATCGCGCCGATGGCATCGCGGTCGATATTGCCGGCCTTGCACAGCATCGGCAGCACCTTGCGCGGATCGGCACCGGCTTCGCGGCCGCCGGACAGCGAGAACCAGACCGACGGGCCAAAGGCTTTGCGTTCCTTGCGCTCCTTGCGCGGTTCCGCCGTATCCGCCGGGCGCAGATCTTCCGGCGCTGAGTGGCGGCTGCGGAACAGGCGCAGATAGGTGGCGGCGATCTGCTCGGCGGAAAACGTGTTCAGCAGGGTCTGAACCCCTGCCTGTTCCTGCTCGGTAACGGGTTCCTGCCAGACAGGATCGGCCAGCATCCGCTCTTCGTCACGGGCCAGAATGTCGTCGGCCGAGGGCGCCTCGCAATGCTCCGCATTCAGCTTGGCCCATTTCAGCAGCCGCAGCGCCTTGGCGCGCGCCTTGGGAGGGGCGATCAGGGCGCTGACACCTTTGCGGCCCGCGCGGCCGGTCCGGCCGGAGCGGTGCAGCAGGGTTTCGTGGTTGGAGGGCAGTTCTGCATGGACCACCAGCTCCAGCCCCGGCAGGTCGATGCCGCGCGCAGCAACGTCGGTGGCTACACAGACCCGGGCGCGCCCGTCGCGCATCGCCTGCAGCGCATGGCTGCGCTCAGTCTGGCTCAGCTCGCCCGAAAGCGTCACCACCGGCAGGCCGCGGTTGGTCAGCCGCGCCGCCAGCCGGTTCACCGCCGCGCGGGTGTTGGCAAAGACGATGGCGCTGGGCGCCTCGTAGTAACGCAGCACGTTGATGATGGCGTTTTCCGCGTCCGCTTGCGCCACGCTCATCAGCCGGTATTCGATATCCGCGTGCTGCTTGGTTTCGCCGGCGGTCTTGATCCGCATCGCGTCGCGCTGAAAGGTCTCGGCCAGGCTGGCAATCGCCGGCGGAACCGTGGCGGAGAACAGCAGTGTCCGGCGCTCTTCCGGCGCTTCGCTCAGGATGAATTCCAGGTCCTCGCGGAAGCCAAGGTCCAGCATCTCGTCCGCCTCGTCCAGCACCACGCCGCGCACGTTGCTGAGGTCTATGGAGCCGCGCATGATGTGGTCGCGCAAACGGCCCGGCGTTGCGGCAACGATATGGGCGCCGCGGGCCAGCGCCCGGCGCTCGTCGCGCATGTCCATGCCGCCGACGCAGGAGGCGATCACGGCACCGGCCTCGCGGTAAAGCCAGCTCAGCTCGTGTTTAACCTGCAATGCCAGTTCGCGGGTCGGGGCAATCACCAGCGCCAGCGGCGCGGCGGCTTCGCCGAATGCCTCGCCCTCGCCCAGCAGGGTGGGCGCCAGCGCCAGGCCGAAACCGACTGTCTTGCCAGATCCGGTCTGTGCAGACACCAGCAGGTCGCGCCCTTCCAGGTCAGGCTGGGTCACAGCCTCCTGAACTTGGGTCAGGGTTTCATATCCGCGCTCTTGCAGGGCATTTGCCAGGGCTTGTTTCACGAGGGGAGCTGTCTTTCCCGCGGGGCACGGATCCGGCCCCAGCGTAAGGAGAAAAAGAAAGAAGGCTGCCCGTCCGGGGCAGCCTTCGGGAGTTTGAAAAATACGGCAGGCGGCTTAGAAGCCCAGGCCTTCGTATTTTTTCTTGAACTTGGACACGCGGCCGCCGGCATCCATCAGGCGCGAGGTGCCGCCGGTCCAGGCCGGGTGCACGGTCGGGTCGATGTCCAGTGCCAGCTGATCACCTTCGCTGCCCCAGGTGGAGCGCATCTTGATGATGGTGCCGTCGGTCATTTTGACGTCGATGAAGTGGTAATCGGGATGGGTGTCTTTTTTCATGATACCACTCCTCAGGCTTTCTTGGGCTTGTAGTTCGCGTCTTCTGCGATACGGGCCGACTTGCCGCGGCGCGCGCGCAGGTAATACAGCTTGGCGCGGCGGACGCGGCCGCGGCGCACCACGGTGATGCTGTCGATGTTGGTCGAATACAGCGGGAACACACGCTCCACGCCTTCGCCGAACGAAATCTTGCGGACGGTGAACGAGCCTGCAATGCCCGAGCCGTTCTTACGGCTGATGCAAACGCCTTCGTACATCTGCACGCGCGAACGCGAGCCTTCGGTCACCTTGTAGCCGACACGGATGGTGTCACCGGCTTTGAAGTCGGGGATCTCTTTCCCCAGGGCGGCGATCTGTTCCGCCTCCAGCTGTGCGATCAGGTCCATCGCAACTCTCCTAATCTGCCTGCGGTTCTTTCCGCAGAGGTTTCTGCCGTCATGAGAGCTCCTGGTCTTCACCGGGTCCCGCCATATGGCAGCCCGCCAGAGATCACGCCGTCTGTTCCTTGCTGCTGGCGGCAGGGCCCAAAGCGAAAACCGAAGAAGATTTTCAGGTGAGTGATCCAACAGCCAGCGGCCCGGAGCCGCAAATGCGAATCCAGACCGGCGCTGTATACGTCCGCAAGACCAACAAAACAAGTGCCCGGCTGCGCTGCTGGCAAGAGTTTTCACAAAACTCTTGCCAAATCTTTTCTCAAAAGATTTGGGGCCGCTTGTCCCCGTCTTTCAGGCCTCAGCCAGTCTGGTCGTCGACCGCGGCATCCGGGGCGTTTTTCTTGACTGACTCAATGCCGCCATCGCGGCTCGATGCGCTGGCATAGCTCTGGGAGGTTCCGATCACCTGGCCGTTGGTGGCCTTGAGATTGAACATATGCTTGCCCGCAGAAGTCTCCTTGCGCTCATAGCGCGCATCGTCGCCCGCGTTTTTCTTGACCGACTCGATGCCGTTCTCGGCGCTGGCCTTCTGCTTGTAGCCTTCGCTGGACAGAATGTTCTCGCCGTTGCCTGCTTTCAGGCGGAACCGGAATTCACCTGCGTTGTCGGTATAAAGTTCAAATTTAGCAGCCACCCTGTTCACTCCTAATTCTTCATGAATATGAGCGGACTAAAGCACGGCTTGGGGCGTCCGGCAACGGTCTGGCGCAGCTGGCGCCCCCTGGGCCGCATATCCGGCCTGCCGTTCAGCCTTCGTTTTGCCTCTTGCGGCAATAGGCGTCCCACAGATCCGGGCGGCGGGTCTTGGTGATTTCTTCGCTCATATCATGCCGCCACTCGGCAATCTTGCCGTGGTGGCCGGACATCAGAACTTCGGGGATTTCCCGGCCTTTCCATTCGGCAGGGCGGGTATACTGGGGGTGCTCCAGCAGGCCGGAGGAGAAGCTTTCCTCCTCGGTGGAGGCCTGGTTGCCCAGCACCCCGGGGATCAGGCGCACGGTGGCGTCGATCAGCGCCTGGGCGGCCAGTTCGCCGCCGGTCATGACAAAATCGCCCAGGGAGACTTCCTGGATGCCGTAGTGTTCCAGCACGCGCTCGTCGACGCCCTCAAAGCGGCCGCACAGCAGGGTGATGCCGTCGCACCGGGCAAAACTCTGCATCATCTGCTGGTTCATCGGCCGTCCGCGCGGGGTCAGGTAGACCAGTGGCCAGTTGCCCCGGGCATCCGCCATCGTGTGCTCAATCGCCTCGCCCAGAACATCGGCGCGCAGCACCATGCCGGCGCCGCCGCCGGCGGGCGTGTCATCGACATTGCGGTGCTTGCCGACACCGAACTCGCGCAGGTCCACGGTTTCCAGCTGCCAAAGGCCTTCCTGCAGCGCCTTGCCGGTCAGGCTTTCGCCCAGCACGCCAGGAAAAGCCGAGGGGAACAGCGTTATGATTTTGGCTTTCCACACCCCCGCCAGATCCGGCGTTGGCGTCATCAGCTCGCGTGGCTTCAGCGTGGGGCGGATCGCCTTGCGGCCATGAGATTTGCTTGGTGCTGTCATAATGGTGCTGTTTAGTGCAGTCAGATTTCCACGCAATAAAAAGCTTTGGTGTTTCGATGAATTCAGAACAGCCGCCTGCGGCAGCCCGGCACGATCCGTTTGCCGCGATGGACGCGGTAGAGGGCCGTGCGCGGGCGCTTTGGCCCAGGGCGGCCGCTGAAGCCGGCCTGCCCGAAGATGGGGCTGTGTTCCGCAGGATGCAGGTCAACAGCGGTGTTGAGCATCGCCGCTGTGTCTTGAAGGTCAGGATCGCGGATGGCCGGAGCTTTGTCTTGCGTGCCGATTTTGAGGCGTCCGATCCGCTTCGGCAGGCCAGGATTCTGAGCCGGCATCAGGCCGCTGCAGTCAGTCTGGAGGCGATGCCGGGCGTGTCTGCACCAGCGCTCCTGTGGCGGGACACGAGAAACCCCTTTGTCCTGATGGAATTTGTCCGGGGTGACACAGCACATCGCGAATTGGCGGTCGCAGAATACGGGTTCGGAGACCGGGGCAGTATTTTGCGGCGGATTGGGTCTGCAGTGGCCGCATTGCATGAGGTTTCCGCTGCCGGAGACCGGCAATTTTGGCCGAAGCCGTTCCTGACCCGTGTTGCAAACCAGGCTCAGGCGGTGCGCGACGGGCAGCTGCCGGTGCCGAAACCCAACAAGTTCTTGGGTCTTTGTGCTTACCTGCACCGGGCAGGGCGGCGTGCGCGGGGGCAACCCTTTCGCGCCGCGGTCGAGCATGGCGACCTGCATCTGCGCAATATCCTGATGTCGGAAACAACCGTCTCCTTTATCGATTTCTCAAACCATGATGGTATCTTCCCGCAGCGCGATCTCGCCAACATCTGGCTGGCCAACTGCCCGGACCATCTGGCCGCGGAGGGCGAGACGCCCGGCTTCGGGCTGGTTGCGCAGGCCGATTGGGAGGCGTTTCAGGACGGCTATGGCGCGGAGCTGGTGAATGACCCTGTGTTCCGCTTCTTCTATGCTCATCGCCTGTTCAGATGCTGGGTGGGATTGTGCCATAAACCGCCGGAGCAGCGCCTGAAAAGCGCGCAGGTCGCGGCTAAGGCGGTTCAGGTTCTTGAGGCGTTGCTGGCCGATGAAGACGACTGAGCAGCCGTCTCAGAGCAGCCCCTCGGGCGGATCGGCGATAACCCGGCCCTGGGATAGGTCCACGGTCGGCACAGCCTCCAGGGTGAAGGGCAGCAGCACCGCCGACTTCAGCCCCGGTCCGTGGACCTCCAGCAGGTCCGAGGCGCCATGGTTCTGCACCGATTTCACCGTGCCCAGAAGGGTGCCGCCGGTGTCATAAACCTCCAGCCCGATCAGGTCAGCGTGGTAGAACTCGTCATCCGGCAGCTGCGGCAGCTGATCACGGCGGGCAAACAGGCGCAGGCCCTTGATGGCGTCGGCGTCCTCTTTGGTTTCCACGCCTTCCAGCAGTGCGGCAAAGCCGTTTTTGATCGGGCGGGTGATGGTCAGGGAATAGGTTTTGGACCCGTCCTCATTGCTGAGCGGCGAGTAATCCTCGATCTCTTCCGGGACCGCACAGAAGCTCTTGAGCCGCACCTCGCCGCGCACCCCGAAGGATCCGGCAATTGCGCCAACGCAGATCAGATCGCTCATGGTGTCAGTCCTTTGCACAGAACCCCGCGCGCAGCCACTGGCCGCCGGATTGTTCGCAGAGTTCCACTTGATGGTTGCGTTCAAAGAAGATGCCCGCGGTAAAGGCCACTGCAACAAAAAACACAAGCCTTATCAACCGTCCCATGGGCGGTCTCAGCGGGTTTCGAGCGGCAGGTCCGCCATCCGGCTTTGCCATCCGGTTTCTTCCAGTTCCGGCGTGTCCGACAGCCGTTCCGGATAGCCGATGCAGAAGTAGCCGATCAGCTGCCACCCTGCTGGCACGTTCAGGTCGTGGTTCAGCTGCTCCGGATCCAGAACGGAAACCCAGCCCAGGCCCAGCCCCTCGGCGCGAAGGGCGAGCCAGAACAGGGTGATGGCGGTGACCACCGAATAGCGGCGCATCTCTGGCATGGTGGCCGCGCCCAGCCCGTGGCCCTGTGCGGTATCATCGTCGCAATAAATCGCCAGCTGCACCGGGGCTTCGCGCATGCCGGACAGTTTCAGCTCTGCATAACGCTCTGCTTTCTCACCGGAATACCCAGTCAGCGCTTGGGCATTGGCGGCTTCGAAATTCTTCAGCGCAGCAGCGCGGGCGGTTTCGCTTTCTACCCGCAGGATGCGCCAGGGTTCGCTTAGGCCCACAGACGGGGCAAGCGGAATGGCAGAGAGGCAGCGCATCAGCACTGCCTCCTCCACCGGATCGCTGCGGAACCGGCGCACGTCGCGCCGGAGCCGCATCAGCAGATCAAGCTGGCTGCGGAACTCTTCGGGAAAAGCGCCCCGCAGCTCCACGGAATTATTCCGCGTCTGCAGCTGCTTCGGCAGCCTCAGCAGCCTTTGCAGCTTTCTCTTCGGCGCGTTCCTGGGCTTTCTTGCCCGGGGTGCCTTTTTTCGGGTTGCTGCGCTCGGCCTTGGCACGGACGCCTGCTGCTTCCAGCATACGGGCGATACGGTCGGTCGGCTGCGCGCCCTGGTCCAGCCAGTGCTGCACGCGCTCCATGTCCATTTTCACGCGGTCTTCCGAGTCTTTCGGCAGCAGCGGGTTGTAGGTGCCCAGCTTCTCGATGAAGCGGCCGTCGCGCGGCATGCGGCTGTCAGCAGCCACGATGCGGTAGAAGGGACGCTTTTTAGAGCCGCCGCGGGCCAAACGGATTTTCATTGCCATGGGTACATCTCCTTTGATGGCGTTGTCCGGGGTATGCCCCGGTTGTTCCTGTTGTCTTTGTTATTCTTGGTGTTTCTTGTGATGCCTGATAACTTCACCGATGATGAAGTTCAGGAAAGCCTTGGCGAACTCAGGGTCCAGATCGGCCTGTTGCGCCAGGTCTTCGAGCCGTGCGATCTGCGCCGCTTCGCGGGTGGGGTCGGACGGGGGAAGGTCGTGTTCGGCCTTGAGCCGGCCCACCGCCTGGGTGTGTTTGAAGCGCTCGCCCAAGGTATAGACGAGGATCGCATCCAGGCGGTCGATGCTTTCGCGGTGGCCCTTCAGCAGCTGGGCTGCACGGGCAACGGGATCTTGGATATCTGTTGTCATCAGGTTCTCCGCAATGCAGCAGGCCGGGGTGTCGTCAAGAGGGTGCCGCGCGTGCAGCGGGCGTGCAACAGCTGTGCACCGCCGCAGTGCAGCGACATGGTATCCGAACGCCGTTCAGTCAATGGCCCAGCCCTCCGGTTTGAAGAGCGGGTCGGCGTAATGGGCAATTTCCATGTCGATGCCATGCGCGATCTGGCTGTCCTTCAGGGCGTCCGGCGCGGGGTGGCGGTAGACCGCATCATTGCCGTCGATGGTGGCGGCCTCGCGGTCCTTCTTAGCGCCCAGCCGTTCCGCAAGCCGGATCGAGTCGAGATTCTTGGGGTCGATATAGCTGACCGCGGTCTCCCAGCCCAGATTTGAATAAAAATGGCGGCGTGCGGCGTGCGCAGCCTCCAGCGCATAGCCCTTGCCGGCCGCACCGGGCCAGATGATCCAGGCGATCTCGCGTTCGGGCCAGCCTGCGGGCTGCCAGCCGCCGGCCATGCCGTAGGTTTCGTCCGTGGCCTTGTCGTGGATCATCCACATGCCGAAGCCACGGACCTGCCAATGGCCGATCTCGGCGGCATAGAGCATCCAGGCTTCGTAAGGGTTCAGCGGCCCGCCCATGAAGCGGGAGCGGTAGGAGCTGAAGGTGGCCTTGAAGTCCGGGTAGTCCTGCGGCTCGGGGCCGCGCAGCACCAGGCGGCGGGTTTCGATCACCGGGATGTCAAACGGCATCAGCGCGCTCCTTCCATGGGAAGGGCGCGGCCGGGCCGGGATATGACCCCGTTCAGGCGCATCAGTGCAGCAGGCCCCGTGCAGCCTGCGGGCCGGAAACCCGGACCGGCGGCATGTGGCGCCAGGCGCGGATGTTGGGCGCGGGCTGCAGGCGGAAGGAAACCGGCTTTTCCGGCCGCGCGCCGACGCGGCGGGCCAGCGCGATGGAGGCGTCGTTTTCTTCCGGCACGTAGGAGACGATAGACTTCCAGCCGGCCTCTGTGAACAGCCAGTCCAGGACGGCCTGTGCGGCTTCGCTGGCATAGCCCTTGCCGCGGCCCGGCTCCATCAGGTGCCAGGACAGTTCCGGCTCCGGCCAGCCCTTGGGGAACCAGGGGCCGACGAGGCCCACGGTCATTCCGGTGCTGCGTTCGACAACCGCAAACAGGCCGTAGCCATGCAGGTGCCAGTGGCCGATGATGGTGGCAATCGACCACCACAGGGAGTCGGGATCGTCCGCCGCATCAATGAAGCGGGGCGCGCCCGGATCAAGGAAAGCAGCGTTGGCGTCAAATTCCGGATCGGCCGGAGAAATCAGCATAAGCCGTTTGGAAACAAGCCGCGGATACGGTTTTTGCGCATCAGTCATCTTATACCCCTCTGCCCGGGCGGCGGGCCGCCCGGCAAAATTTTCACCCATCCGGTGAAGGAGTATCGGGGAGACTGCGTAATTTTCAGTTAAACGGGCCGCGCCTGCCGCGGCCGGACAAGCCTGGTTGGCGCAAATTTGATGAAAGCTCATGCGTAGGCCTCCATCCCGCCGTCGCAGGGCGCTGCAGGGGCAGGGTGGCGGTAAACCAGCTCGCGCCCGTGCTTGGGGTTGTCGAACTCATTTTCGAACACCGCGCCCAGCCGTTCGGCGAGGGCCACCGACCGGGTGTTGCCCGGAAAGATATTGGAGCAGAGCGCCGGCAGGCCCATCACCTCATAGGCATGGGTGCGGGCGGCCAGTGCGGCTTCGGCCATGATACCGCGGCCTTCACCAGCCGGGAAGGCGACCCAGCCCAGTTCCGGTTCGGGCCAGCCTTCGGGCTGCCAGATGCCGGTGATGCCAAGCGTCTCGCCGGTCTCTTTGCTGGTGATGGTCCAAAAGCCGAAACCGCGCATTGCCCAGTGGCCCACCGACATGGTGAACCAGCGCCAGGCCTCGTTGCGGTCGAGTGGCCCGCCAAACCCCCAGGAGCGTGCTTCGTCGGCGAAGAACGCTGCCACCGGCCCGAAATCCGCCGCCTCCGGTCCGCGCAGGACCAGGCGATCAGTTTCAAGCTGAGGGATGACGGGGAGCTGCATGGCTTACTTCTTCTTGCCGAAGCCGCTGAGGCCCGCGGGCAGGCCCATGCCGCCGCCAAGGCCGGGGAGGCCGCCGGGCAGGCCGCCTTTGCCGCCCATTGCCTTGGCCGCGGCTTCCAGTGCCTTGGGGTCCATCTGGCTGGGATCCATGCCGCCCATATCCGGCATACCGCCCTTGCCGAACATGCCCTTCATGGCCTGTTTCAGCATCTTGCCTTTGCCCATCTTGCCCATCTTCTTCATCACATCGGCCATCTGCCGGTGCATCTTCAGAAGCTTGTTGAGGTCGGAGACTTCCATGCCGGAACCGGCCGCGATGCGTTTCTTGCGGCTGGCCTGCAGCAGAGCGGGGTTGGCGCGCTCCTTCTTGGTCATCGACTGGATCATGGCAATCTGGCGTTTCAGCACCTTGTCGTCCATGCCCGCGTCCTGCACCTGCTTGGCCATTTTGCCCATGCCGGGCATCATCTGCATCATGCCCTCCATGCCGCCCATCTGGAGCATCTGTTCAAGCTGCATCTTCAGGTCGTTCATGTTGAACTGACCCTTCATCATGCGCTTCATCATCTTCTCGGCCTGTTCGGCCTCGATGGTTTCCTGGGCCTTCTCGACCAGCGCCACGATGTCGCCCATGCCGAGGATGCGGCCGGCGATCCGGTCAGCCTCGAAGGTTTCCAGGGCGTCCATCTTTTCGCCCAGGCCGACAAAGCGGATCGGCTTGCCGGTGACGGCGCGCATCGACAGCGCCGCACCGCCGCGGCCGTCGCCGTCCATTCGGGTCAGGACCACGCCGGAGATGCCGATCTTGGCGTCGAATTCCTCGGCCACCTCAACCGCAACCTGGCCGGTCAGGCCATCGACCACCAAGAGCGTCTCACGTGGGGAGACCACGTTGCGGACGTCCTCGACCTCCTGCATCAGGGTTTCGTCGATGTGCAGACGGCCGGCAGTATCCAGCATGTAGACGTCATAGCCGCCGAGCGTTGCCTGCTGCTTGGCGCGCTTGGCGATGTCGACGGGTTTCTGGCCGGGCACGATGGGCAGGGTGTCGACGCCGATCTGGGCGCCCAGGACGGCCAGCTGGTCCATCGCCGCCGGGCGGTAGACGTCGAGCGAGGCCATCAGGACCTTCTTGCCCTCTTTTTCCTTCAGCCGTTTTGCCAGCTTGCCGGTGGTGGTGGTCTTACCTGAGCCCTGCAGGCCGACCATCAGGACGGGGGCGGGCGGGTTGTCGACCTTTAGCTTGCCGGGGTCTTCGTCGCCGCGCAGCACGTCGACCAGCGCGTCGTGGACGATCTTGACCACCTGCTGGCCCGGGGTGACCGACTTGGTGACGGCCTGGCCGGTGGCCTGCTCCTGCACCTTCTTGACGAAGTCGCGGGCAACCGGCAGCGAGACGTCGGCTTCCAGCAGCGCGACGCGGACTTCGCGCAGGGCGGATTTCACGTCCTCTTCATTGAGGGCGCCCTGTTTGGTGAGCCGGTCAAAGACGCCGGAAAGGCGTTCGGATAGATTTTCAAACATGCCTGCGGCCTCCTGATGCCGGTTTCAATGTGTGGCGCCCCGTATGTAGGCGACAAGCGGTCCATGCGCAAATGCCCCCACGGGCGTAACACGCTGGTGGGGGGCGATCCCTGGCACGGGCAGGGACCGGAAGACTCAGATCTCCCGGATGTTTGGGCAGGCGTTACGCGGATTGGCCGCCGGAGTCAACCTTTGACGGGCCGGCAGCGGGAAGCCAGGCGTTGACCGCTTCTGCCAGCTGGTGGGGGCCGCGGCCGCTGGTGTGGGCCTCGTCCACCGGGTGGCGGCCTGCGCTCATGCCGCCGTCCAGGATCAGCACCGTGCGGTAGAGCGTGCGGCTGCGGCCCTCGCTGCGGCTGGTGGTGCTTTCCACCTCGGCGTGGGAGAGGTCGGCGAGGCGGTGCTCGACCCGGCTGTAGCCGAATACCGACTGGCGCCGGATCACAAGGCTGCCCTCGGACCGGTCGAGGATCACCTGCACCCGGCGCACAAACAGGCAGAAGGCGGCAAAGCCCATGCCGCCGCCCATGAGCGCAAAGATGATTCCGAACCAGAGATTCTCGCCGCCGGAGCTGGCAGCGCCGAGGCCGGCGCCGGCGAAAGCCAGAATGAACAGGGCGAGTGCAATACCGATGAACCACGGCGTGTCGGACAGGATCAGCTGCCCGGGCGTGTTGCGGGTGATTTTCATGCAGTCAGTTTACCCTGGGGAATGCTGCCATTCAGGGGAAACTGGCGGCGTGGCCGTCACATATGACCGGCAACCAGCGCAGCTGCACCACCTGCGCGCTTGACTCAGGGGGGCGGGCCTGGCCAACATCGGGAGGTTGGCCCTTTTGCCGCCCACTCACCGGCGGGGCCTGCCCGCACGGGCATCGAGGCAGATCTTCAGCACAGGCATGTCACGCGAACCTGACCGTTCGCGCTCCTTACCGGGCAGCCGCATCAGCCAAGGGAGGATCTGAGAACATGCGCGTTTTCACTATTCTGGGACCGTCGCAGTCCGGCAAATCAACGCTGGCTACGGCGCTCGCCAATCTGGACAGCGCCGCCGGCAAGAGGCAGGAGGTTGCAGGCGTCGCCGCTTTGCAGCCTTTTTTATTCATGGGAGAGGACTGGGCCGCGATCGACATCGCGGGCGGCGCCGACAATCTGGCGCAGGCCGGCCCGGCGCTGGCCGCCAGCGACGCTGCCGTCCTTTGCGTTCCGGCCGACGCCGGCGCTGCGGTGCTGAGTGCGCCGTATCTGCGCAAGCTGGAGGAGGCGGGGATCCCCGCCTTTATTTTTGTCAACCGCATGGACCAGGCAACGGACCGGGTGGCGGAAATCGTGGCCGCGCTGCAGGCCTATTGCAGCCACAACATTATCCTGCGGCAGGTGCCGATCCGCGAGGATGGGCAGGTTGTGGGTGCTGTGGATCTGATTTCGGAGCGCGCCTGGCAGTATCAGGAGGGCAAGCCCTCGGCGCTGATCGAGCTGCCGGTGGCGATGTATGCGCGCGAGCAAGAAGCGCGGACCGAGCTGCTGGAGGCGCTGGCGGATTTTGACGACACCCTGCTGGAGGAGCTGATCGAGGATCAGAAAGTGATGCCGGAGGAGGTCTATGACGTGGCCACCAAGGTGCTGCAGCATAACGACCTGATCCCGGCGCTGATGGGATCGGCGGAGCACAAGAACGGCATCCTGCGGCTGATGAAATCGCTGCGGCATGAAGCGCCGGATGTGGGCGTTGCGCTGGAGCGGCTGTCGCAGGACGGCAAGGTGATGGCGGTCGGCTGCATGGCGGATCTGGTCAAGCATCTGGGCAAGACGCTGATGGTGCGCGCGATGGACGGCAGGGTCGGAAACGGCCTGCCGGTCGGCGGCGCGACTCTGGGGTCGCTGACCGGTGTCGGTTCCGCGGCCATCACCAGCCTGACACCTGGGGACATGGGGCAGGTGGTGAAGTCTGACCATCTGAACCTGGGTTACGCCTATGGCCCGGACGGGGCGGCGCCGCTGCCGGACTGGGCGCAGCCGCGGCCCTCGACCTTCCGGCGTGTGATCACCCCGGTGCATGAGCGGGACGACGCGCGCCTGTCGGGGGCGCTGGAGCGGCTGGCGGAGATCGACCCGGCGCTGGTGGTGGGCCAGGATGAGGCCAGCGGCCATGTGCTACTGAACCTGCAGGGGCCGCTGCACATGCGCCGCATCAAGCAGGCTTTGAAGGACGAGTTCGGCGTCGAGGTGGAGGAAGGGCCGGTGCCGCCGGCACTGCGGGAAACCATCAAGAAACCAGTCAAGGTGCATCACCGCCATCGCAAGCAATCAGGCGGCGCCGGGCAGTTTGCCGACGTTGTGATCGAGGTGAAGCCCCTGCCGCGGGGCAGCGGCTTTGTGTTCGACGAAACCGTGAAAGGCGGCGCGGTGCCCAAGAACTACATCCCTTCGGTCGAGGCCGGCGCGCGGGAGGCGCTGGCGCAGGGCCTGAACGGCCACCCGGTGGTGGATGTCTGCGTGACGCTGAAGGATGGCAAGCATCATTCGGTGGACAGCTCCGACTATGCTTTCCGCACCGCGGGCAAGAATGCGGTGCGTGAAGCGCTGGCAGAGGCCGGCGCGGTGCTGCTGCAGCCGATCATGCGGGTGCATATCCATGTGCCGTCGGTGTTCACCGGCGGGCTGGTGCCGGTGGTGAGCGGGATGAAGGGCCAGATCCTGGGGTTCGAGGCCGAAGTTGGCGTCGCAGGCTGGGATGTGTTCGAGACGCTGCTGCCGATGTCGGCGCAGGATGACTTGTGCAACACGCTGGCCAGTGCCACCCGCGGCACCGGTTGGTTCAGCACCGATTTCGACCACTACGAGGAGGCGCGGCGGGCGGATTTCGCCGAGGCTTGATGCGGCAGGGCGGCGGGCGGACACGCCCGTCCTGCAGTGCTATGGCGCAAAACGGGGCGCAGGGGGCGGAACAGCTCTTGCGCCCCGCAGCTGTTTTTTGTGATCTGCACAGCAACCCGGACTGACTTGCGGAGTAGGATCATGGATGCGTCATCGGCCTATCAGGACAGCCTGCCCATCACCTCGGACGCGCTGCTGAGGCAGCTGGACGATTGGGGCATTGCCTATCAGCTGCACACCCATGTGCCGCTGCGCACGGTGGAGGACGCTAAAGGTGTCGAGGCGCAGTTCATGGTGCCGGGCGAAAACGCGCTGCGGCTGAAAAACCTGTATCTGCGGGACAAGAAGAAGCGGAGCTATCTGGTGACGCTGCAGCAGGACCGGGAGATCGACCTGAAGGCGCTGGGCGCAGAGCTGGGGATCGGCAACCTGTCCTTCGGTTCCGCTGACCGTCTGCTGGAGAACCTCGGCATCCGCCCTGGCGCGGTCAGCCCGCTGGCGATGATCACCGGGGTGGAGAAGGGGGTTACCTTCTACATGGATGCGCAGGCGCTGGAGGCGGACGTGATTTACATGCACCCGCTGGTCAATGACCGCACCGTGGCGATGAAGCGTGACCATCTGATGGCGTTCTTTGAGAAGGCAGGTGTCCAGGTGAACTGGGTCTAACCGATACTTTCGTCCTCCAGCGCCAGATCCAGCGCGGCGGCCACATGGGCGGCGGAGGGGTTCACGAACAAGAAGCCGCCGGCTTCGAAGCTGACGTCATCGATATAATCGGGGAAGGCCAGTGGCAGTTCGGTGCAGGCCAGCAGGATAGCTGTGCCGGGCTGCGCGTGTCTGGCGCAGAAGCGCAGCAGGCGGTCCTGCGCGCTGGCGGAGGCGCCGCCGTGGAAATCCTCGTCGATCATGGCTTGCATTTCGGCAATGTCAGTGTCCGGCAGGGTTTCGTTGGCGCTGACTCCGTGTTCAGCCAGCACATTGGCGTAGTTGCGGGCCTGCATGGTAACAGCGGTGCCCAGCACCAGTGCGCGGGTGGCGCCGGTTGCGGCGGTGGCTTCAGCTGTGGTGTCGAAGATGCTGAGGATCGGCATCATCACACCCTCGCGGATCGCATGCAGCCGGGCGTGCGGCGTGTTGGAGGCGATCAGGGCGAAGTCGCAGCCCGCACGTTCCAGCGTCAGAATCGCCTCGCGGAAAACGGCATCAAAAGCGGCCCAGCTGGCCTCATCCCCCGGGCGGCCGCGCAAGGACCGGGTTTGCGCCTGCACCACGGATTCGATTGTGATCGGCGGCACTGGCAGTGGTGATCCCGCGCCGCGGTCTGCAAAGAACCGCCCGGCGCCTTCGCAGATGGCGCGGTAGTAATCGAGGGTGGAGGCCCAGCCGACGCCGCCGAGAATGCCGATCTTCTTCATCAAATTGCCCGCCGTTGAAATGCCGATGCGGGCAGACTGGCACGGCGGCGGGGGCCTGCCAAACGCAAAAAGCCGCCAGCTCTCCGCGGGGAGGGCTGGCGGCGTCGCCTTGGTGCAGGGGATCAGGCGGCCAGGGCTTCGATCTGGGTTTTGGCCTTGGCCAGGGCGCCGTCGGCGTCGATGGACATCGCGTCGGCGGCCACGACCTCAACATCGGTGATGCCGATGAAGCCCAGCACGTGGCGCAGGTAGGTGGTGGCAAAGTCGATGTCGGAGCCCGCCTGGGTGCCGCCGGAGGCCATAACGATGATGGCGCGCTTGCCTTCCAGCAGGCCGATGGGGCCGTTTTCGGTGTATTGGAAGGTGAGGCCCACGCGGGCGACCAGATCGATCCAGGCCTTCAGCGTGGAGGGGACCGAGAAGTTGTAGACCGGCGCGCCGATCACGATGGTATCGGCCTGTTTCAGCTCTTCGACCAGCGAGTCGGAGAGGGCGAGCAGCTGTTTCTGCTCGTCGGTGCGCTGGTCTGCCGGGGTAAAGTTGGCCCCCACCCAGGCGCCGTCCAGCAGCGGCAGCGGCGCGGCCAGGTCGCGGCGGATCACCTGGTCAGCGCCGAGGCGGCTGACGATCCGGGCCGAGAGGTCGCGGGTGACGGAGCCCTCGATGCGGGCAGAAGAGTCGATATGGAGAACGGTGCGGGTCATTTTCAAGTTCCTGAGCTTGTTGCTGTCAGGAATTTGGGGTATTGCAAATTTGAACGCAACGCCGATGAAATCACATCATTTGTGCACTGGCGCGCAGCTGGGCTGACAGGGAGACTGGCATGGAAAACTGGGATGAAGTGCGCACCGCCTATCAGGTGGCCCGCATGGGCACGGTCAGCGGCGCGGCGGAGGTGCTGGGGGTGCATCATGCCACCGTGATCCGCCACATCGACGCGATTGAGGCGCGGCTCGGGGTGAAGCTGTTTCAGCGCCATGCCCGCGGCTATACGCCGACGGAGGCCGGGCAGGACCTGCTGCGGGTGGCGCAGGCCACCGACGATCAGTTCAGCCAGCTGGTCGGGCGGCTGAAGGGGCAAGGCGATGATGTCTCGGGCGAGCTGGTGGTGACTTCGCTGGCGTCTTTTGCGCCGATGATGGTTCCGGCGCTCAAGCAGTTTCAGGACATGCACCCCGGGCTGATCATCCGCTATCTGACCGGCGACCGGCTGTTCCGGCTGGAATACGGCGAGGCGCATGTGGCGGTCCGCGCGGGCAATGCGCCGGATCAGCCGGACAACGTGGTGCAGCCCTTCATGAAGCAGCAGATCGGCCTTTATGCCGCCAAGTCCTATGCTGAAAAATACGGGATCCTGAAGGGGGTGGAGGATATCCCCAATCACCGTTTTGTCGGCCAGGATGATGAAAGCAGCCGGGCGCCGTTTTCGCGCTGGCTGCGGGCCAATGCCCCGGCAGAGGCGATTGCCTTCCGCTGCACTGACGGCTCTACCCTCAAGGCGGCGGTGCGCAGCGGGGCGGGCATCGGGTTCATGGCGGCCTGGGAGGCGCGGCAGCAACCGGACCTGGTGGAGATGATGGCGCCACAGGAAGACTGGGAGGGCACCCTGTGGCTGGTCACCCATGTGGATCTGCACCGGACCACCAAAGTGCAGGCTTTCCTGAAGTTCCTGAAGGAGCAGGTGAAGGACTGGCAGCTGTGAGCGAGGAACTGCGCGGGCATCTTGCGATGCTGACGTTCTCGGCGCTGGTGGCGGGGTCGTTTTCGCTGGGCGTCATGGTGGCGAATGAGATCGCGCCCGCGGCGCTGAACGCGGCGCGCTTTGGCATTGCCGCTGTTGTCATCGGCGCGGCGGCGCTGGCCACCACCGGGCTGCGGCGCGTCCATTTCCGCGCGCCCTGGCGGTTTGCGGTGCTGGGCGGGCTGTTCGGCGGCTATTTCGTGCTGATGTTTTATGGGCTGCAAACCGCAGCGCCGGTCAGCGCCGCGGCGGTGTTCACGCTGGTGCCGGTGATGAGTGCGCTGTTCGGCTGGCTGCTGCTGCGCCAGATCACCACCCCTTGGATGGCGCTGGCGCTGGCGTTGGGCGCGGCCGGGGCGGTCTGGGTGATCGTGCGCGGCGACCTGGGCGCGCTGGCGGCGTTTGAGATCGGCCAGGGCGAGATCATCTACTTCTGGGGCTGCGTGCTGCATGCCATCTATACGCCGATGGTGCGCAAGCTGAACCGGGGCGAGCCGGCCGTGGTCTTTACCTTCGGAATGCTGCTGGCAGGCGGTGCGCTGCTGGCTGCCTTCGGCTGGCGGGACATTCTGGCCACAGACTGGATGCAGCTGCCCGGCATCGTGTGGATCGGTCTGTTCTACCTCGCGGTCTGTGCCAGCTCGGCCACCTTTGTGCTGCTGCAATACGCAACGCTGCGGCTGCCATCGGCCAAGGTGATGGCCTATACATACCTCACCCCCAGCTGGGTGATCCTGTGGGAGATCGCGCTGGGCCGCGGCATGCCGCCGGGCATGGTGCTGATCGGGGTGGCGATGTCGGTGGTGGCGCTGGTGATGCTGCTGGAGGGTGTGCGGGAGCGGCAGCCTGCGTGACCGCTGCGGCCCCGGCGGCGGCGCTTGATGGAGGTCAAGGCGCCCGCGGCTGGCCCGGATACCATGACAGTCGCTGGAAACGCGCTCAGGTAACGAGGAGCGTGACATGTTCAAACACATCTTGGTCCCGGTGGACCTGAGACTGCCTGACCCGGTGTCCAAGGCACTGGACGTGGCGATGGAGATGGCCCGGATCGAAGGGGCGCGCATGACCTTGGTCAACGTGTCCGGCGGCACTTCCGGGGAGACCTACAACGACGACGCGGCAGAGGAGGTCATCACCTCGCTGGCCAAAAAGATAGAAGGCAAGATTGCCGGGCAAGCCGACGGGGTCAAAGTTGAGGGCATCACGGTCCACTCGAACGACGTCGCGGCGGAGGTGGACGGCATTCTGGCCCGCACGGTCGACGAAACAGGCGCCGACCTGGTGATCGCAGGCAGCCATGCGCCGCGGCTCTTGGATTATATCACAACCTCCCATGCCGGGTATCTGGTGCGTCATTCCAAAGCCTCGGTGTTTGTCGTGCGCTAGCCTTCTGGCTGGGGATCTCCGGCGTTGAGCTCCGCTTCCAGGAAGCGCTCGAACGCATCCAGGTTCACCGGTTCGAACTGGCCGAACCCCTGCATCCAGACCGATGCCCCGCGCATGGCGTCGGGTTGCAGCTTGCACCATTTCACCCGGCCGCGCTTCTCCTGCGCGATCAGCCCTGCCCTGGTCAGGATCGTCAGGTGCTTGGAAATGGCCGCCAGCGACATCTCGAATGGCTCCGCCACATCGGTCACCGCCATGTCGTCCTCCAGAAGCATGGTAAGGATCGCCCGGCGGGTCGGGTCGGCCAGGGCTGCAAAGACAATGTCGAGGGGATCGCTCATGCCTTCACTCCTATCCACAGCCCGGGGGTTTGACAATCGGTCCTGAGCCGTCATGGTAGCGCCTTTCAGGCGCACGGGGATTGATGGCATGGCATTGAAATACTGGCTGGTGATTTTCATCCTTGGCATTGGCTGGGGCATGTCGTTCATGTTCAACGCCATCCTTCTGCGCGAGCTGGGGCCGCTGTCCGTCTCGATGGGGCGGGTGGGGTTTGGCGCGCTGGGCTGTTGGATCTATGTGCTGGCGGCGCGCAAGCCTGTGCCCGCGGCGCCGGGGCGATGGCTGGCGCTGTTCGGCTTCGGCGTGCTCAGCTATGCCGGCCCTTTTGCATTCTATGCGCTGGGCCAGCAGCATATCGCCAGCGGCGTGGCCGGGATCGTCAACGCCACAACCCCGGCGATGGCGGTTGTTGTCTCGCATTTCTGGCCCAGCGGCGAGCGGGCGACGCTTTTGAAGTCGCTGGGGGTGCTGTGCGGCTTCCTTGGCATCGTGCTGCTGTCTCTGCCGCTGCTGCAGGGCGGCCAGTCGTCGGAGGCCTGGGCGGTGCTGATCACCCTGTGCGCGCCGCTGTGCTATGCCTTCTCAGTCAACTTCGCGCGCAGCTTCCGGGATATGGAGCCAGTAGTGCTGGTGGCGATTGCGCTGACCGGCGCCACCGCCGCGATTGCGCCGCTGGCCATCTGGAGCGAAGGGCTGCCGCATGTCACACGGATGGAGACCTGGGCCTCCCTGTTCGTGATCGGCTTTGTTCTGACCTCGGCGGCCTTCATCGCATTTTACTGGGTGCTGCCCAAGGTGGGGCCGACAAACATCACCCTGCCAACGCTGATCGCGCCGGTCTCAGCCTTGTTCCTGGGCACCTATATCCTGAAGGAGCAGCTGCTGGCGGAGCATCTGTGGGGCATGGCGGCGATCCTGGTGGGGCTGCTGCTGATCGACGGGCGGATCGTGCGCTTTCGGATGCCGCGGCGGCCCGTCCGTTAATATCAACCTTTCGGTTGAATATGGAATCCGGGGCGGTTTTGCGCTACCGGCGCCTGCGGCAAGGCGGCGCGGCCTGATCTGTTGCAGTTTTGTCCGTTTGTTTTCAGCGGCTTGGGTCGAATTTTAATCTTCAATCCTTGTAATTGACTCCTCAGCCCCTTGGCCTTAGCACCCTTCACAGAATTTCGCGTGAGGATGGCGCCCGTGACCAACGACGACCAAAAGCAGCGCATGGCGCAGCTGGAGGAGAAGCTGGCAGCGGCGCGTAAGGCCCAGGAGCCCAAGCCGCGCGCGGATGAGCATTATTCGATGGCCAATATGGCCTGGCGGATGGTGATCGAATTGGTGGCCGGTCTCGCGATCGGCTTTGGCATCGGATACGGGCTCGACCTGCTGTTTGGCACGCTCCCGATATTCATGGTGCTGTTTGTATTGCTGGGTCTTGCGGCCGGGGTGAAGACGATGCTTCGCAGCGCGCAGGAGATCCAGGACAAGAAACTGGCCGATGAGGCCGAAAAAAATGCGCAAGACCGGGACTGATCCGACGGGATCGGCTGCCGGCGACAGGAGAAGCGGACCGATGGGCAAAATATTCTTTTTCGCAGTTCTGGCACTGGTCGTAGTGTCGGGCCTGATTTTCGCTCCGGCGGAATCAAAGCTGGCGATCCACCCGATGGACCAGTTCATCGTGAAGCCGCTGTTCGGCGGTGACCACGTCTCCTGGTACACCCCGACCAACGTGACCCTGTGGATGGGCCTGGCGGTTCTGGCGGTGTTCGCCCTGCTGGTGCTGGGCTCCTCCCGCCGCGCCATCGTGCCGGGCCGCACCCAGTCGGTGGCGGAACTGGCCTATGGCTTCATCTACAAGATGGTCGAAGACGTGGCCGGCAAGGACGGCGTCAAGTTCTTCCCCTACATCATGACCCTGTTCATGTTCATCGTGATGGCCAACTTCCTGGGCCTGATCCCGATGTCATTCACTACCACGTCGCACATCGCTGTGACCGCGATCCTGGCGGCGCTGGTGTTCTTCACCGTGACCATCGTCGGTTTCGTCAAGAACGGCGCCGGTTTCCTGGGCCTGTTCTGGGTGTCGAGCGCACCGCTGGCGCTCCGCCCGATCCTGGCCATCATCGAACTGATTTCCTACTTCGTGCGCCCTGTCAGCCACTCCATCCGTCTTGCCGGTAACGTGATGGCCGGCCACGCGGTTCTGAAAGTGTTCGCAGGCTTTGCTGGCGCCCTGGGCCTGTTCAGCTTTCTGCCGATCTTCGCGATCACCGCAGTCTACGCCCTCGAAGTTCTGGTGGCCTTCATCCAGGCCTACGTGTTCACCATCCTGACCTGCGTGTACCTGAAGGATGCACTGCACCCGAGCCACTAAGGCCAGGATCTGAAAGCTAAGCGGGCGCGCCCGGACTGGGCCTGCCCACCCTAGAAATCACCACATTCCATCGTAAGGAGAGAAATCATGGAAGGCGATATCGCACAACTCGGTCAGTTCGTCGGCGCAGGCCTGGCAGCAATCGGTTCCGGCGCAGCCGCAATCGGTGTGGGCCACGTGGCTGGCAACTTCCTGGCAGGCGCTCTGCGCAACCCTTCGGCAGCTGCCGGCCAGACCGCAACCCTGTTCATCGGCATCGCGTTTGCAGAAGCACTGGGCATCTTCTCGTTCCTGGTCGCTCTGCTGCTGATGTTCGCCGTCTAAGACCTTAGGAACCTATTTCCTTACGGCCGGGCAGTGCGGCAAAACCCTGCGCTGCCCGGTGTAACGGCAAGTTCCCAAGGAGGACGACATGGCATCTAATACGCAAGACGCAGCACACGGCGCCGCAGACGCAGCGCACGGGTCTGCTCCGGGCATGCCGCAGCTGGACTTCTCGACCTTCGGGAACCAGATCTTCTGGCTCGTGGTCGCCCTGGTCGTGATCTACCTCATTCTGTCGCGCGTCGCGCTGCCCCGCATCTCTGCGGTGCTGGCCGAGCGTCAGGGGACCATCACCAACGACCTCGCCGCGGCTGAAGACCTGAAAGCCAAGGCTGTCGAGGCCGAAAACGCATATAACAAAGCTCTGGCGGATGCCCGTGCGGAAGCTCAGCGCATCGCTGCTGAGACCCGTGCAGAAATCCAGGCCGGGCTGGACGAGGCCATCGCCAAAGCAGACGAGCAGATCGCTGCCAAGGCCGCCGAGTCCGAAAAGGCGATCGCCGAAATCAAGGCCGGCGCGCTGGAAAGCGTGAAGGCTGTTGCCACCGAAACCGCAGAGGCGCTGGTGACCGCGCTGGGCGGTTCGGCAGACAAAGACGCAATTGCTTCGGCAGTTGCACAGCGGACGAAAGGATAAGGACATGCGCAATATTCTCGCCCTTGCCCTGACCTTTGGCGCAGCCGGCCCGGCGCTGGCGGCAGAAGGCCCGTTCCTGTCGCTGGGCAACACCGATTTCGTTGTTCTGCTGGCTTTCCTTCTGTTCGTCGGCATCCTGCTGCTGGCCAAGGTGCCGGGCCTGCTGGGCAACCAGCTGGACAACCGTGCCGAGGCCATCCAGAAGGAACTGGACGAAGCCCGCGCGCTGCGTGAGGAGGCCCAGACCATCCTGGCGTCTTATGAGCGCAAGCAGCAGGAAGTTCAGGCCCAGGCCGATCAGATTGTTGTTGCCGCCCGTGACGAGGCTGCCCGTGCAGCGGACGTTGCTAAGGCGGATCTGGAAACCTCCATCGCCCGCCGTCTGGCGGCTGCCGAGGAGCAGATCGCTTCGGCGGAAGCTTCGGCTGTGAAGGAAGTGCGCGACCAGGCGATCTCGATTGCTGTTGCGGCTGCGGATCAGGTGATCTCCAAGCAGATGACCGCCGCCGAGGCCAACAAGCTGATCGACGCCGCCATCGCGGATGTGGACGCCAAGCTGCACTAAGCCTTGAGCTGATACAGGCAAGTTAAAAGAACCCGGTCCGAGTGGCCGGGTTTTTTGTTGTGGCTGCGGGCACGGTGGGCGGAATCGCCCACCCTACCGGGTAAGCGCAGTTGCAGGGCGGGCAATCTGCCCACCGTGGGGTTTCATCCCTTCCCGGTCTCATGCTCCAGCCGCTGCCGGGCCACTTCGGCGTTGCGCTCAGCGCGCTGGTGGTCGGTGAGGGCCTGTTTCACATAGTCCAGATGCGCCTCGACCGCGGTGCGCGCGGCCTGCGGGTCTCGGGCCTGCAGGGCGGCGTTTATGGCGCGGTGCTGTTCCAGAAGTGCCTCATAGGTGGTGTGTTGCTGGAACATGATGCGGCGGTTGTAGAAAACGCCTTCGCGCAGGAGATCGAACATCGAGCGCATCATGTGCAGCATGATCACGTTGTGGCTGGCGTCCATGATGGCGGAGTGGAACTGGGCGTCGAGCTTGGCGGCTTCCTCGGAGGTCGCCGGGTTGCCGGCCGCCTCCATCTTTTCAAAGATTGCCTGGATCACCTGCAGGTCATAGTCGGACCCAAAGCGGGCGGCGCGTTCGGCGGCGAGGCCCTCCATGTCGCGGCGGAAGGAGAGGTAGTCGAACACCGCCTCGTCATGGGTGGCGAAGAGCTGGATCAGGGCAGGCGAGAATGCGGAGCCCAGAACATCCGCCACAAACACGCCGGAGCCGGCCTTGGACGCCAGCAGGCCGCGCGCCTGCAACTCGCCGATGGCGTCGCGCAAGGAGGGGCGGGAGACGCCCAGGCGTTCCGCCAGTTCCCGTTCAGCAGGCAGCCGTTCGCCAGGCGACAGAATACCGCGCAGGATCAGCTGCTCGATCTGCTTGACGACGGAGGCGGAGAGTTTCTCGGGCTGGACTTTTTGGAAGGGCATCTTGGCGCTCTGCTGAATTGGTCAAAACATATGACCACGCGCAAGGGGCGGCTGCAAGGGCGGGCAGGGATCACGATGGCTGTAACAAAAGGTCAGCTTTGTTGACTTTGTTTTGCACTCTCCTACCGTGGTCCTAGATCATGCGCGAGGAGAGAGGCATGCAGCTGAACCAGATCTTTGCCACCCGCAATGCGCGGATGAAGGCGTCGGAAATCCGCGAGCTGCTGAAGCTGCTGGATCAGCCGGACATCATCTCCTTTGCCGGCGGCATCCCGGATCCGGCGTTGTTTCCGGCGGATGGATTCGCCGAAGCCTTTCAGGCCGCGCTAACGCCGGAGCGTCAGGCGCTGGCGCTGCAATATTCGGTGAGCGAGGGCTACCTGCCGCTGCGCAAATGGATTGTGCGGGAGATGGCGACGATCGGGATTGTCTGCGAGGCGGAGAATGTGCTGATCACCTCCGGCTCCCAGCAGGCTCTGGACTACCTGGGCAAGCTGTTTCTGTCGCCGGGCGACACCGCGCTGGTGGGCTGGCCGACGTACCTTGGGGCGCTGGCGGCTTTCAACGCCTATGAACCGCGGTATGACCGGTTGTCGCTGAAAGGCAACCGAACGGCGGAAAGCTATGCCGAGGGCGCGGCTGCGGCGGGAAGTGCGGTGAAATTTGCCTATCTGTCGCCGGACTTTGCCAACCCGACCGGGGAAACGCTGGATCGCACCGGGCGGCTGCGGCTGCTAGAACTGGCGGACACGCTGGACTGTGCCATTATTGAGGACGCCGCCTATCAGTCGCTGCGCTTTGACGGCGAGCCGGTGCCGCCGGTGCTGGCGCTGGAACTGGAGCAGAAGGGCTCGATCGAGGACTGCCGGACGGTCTATTGCGGCACCTTCAGCAAGACGTTGGCGCCCGGGCTGCGGATCGGCTGGGCGGTAGCGGCAAAGCCGGTGATCTCGCAGATGGTGCTGCTGAAGCAGGCGGCGGACCTGCACACGTCGACCATCAACCAGATGGCGGTGCATGGCGTTGCAGAAACCTGTTTCGACGCACACGTGGAGCAGCTGCGCGCTGTCTATCAGCGCCGCCGGGATGTGATGCTGGCGGCCCTGGAGGAACACATGCCGGAAGGCGTGGATTGGACCCGGCCTGAGGGCGGAATGTTTGTCTGGGTGACGTTGCCGGAAGGCATGAACGGGGCGGACCTGCTGGCACGGTCGCTGGAGACGGAGAAGGTGGCCTTTGTTCCCGGGCAGGCGTTTTTTGCCGATGGCAGCGGCCAGAACACGATCCGGCTGAGCTTTTCCAACTCCAACCATGCAGCGATTGAGGACGGGATCGCCCGGCTGGGACGGTTGTTGCGGTCTGTCTGACTGCCAAACGGCTCCGGCTTGGCAAAACACCGCCGGATCTTGCAGGTTATCCACAAGATATAGTGTGAATTGAAACGTTCCTGCCCCGATTTGGGGGTGCGGAGCGTTGACACACGCGATAAGACCCGCTGAACTTTCTCGATACGGAATCACGAAGGGGCAGCTTTGCGGTTTTCCAAGCTCAGGCTGAACGGCTTCAAAAGCTTTGTTGATCCTACCGAACTGGTCATTGCCGATGGGCTGACCGGGGTTGTGGGTCCAAACGGCTGCGGCAAATCCAATCTTCTGGAGGCATTGCGCTGGGTGATGGGCGAGACCCGCGCCAAGGCGATGCGCGGCGGCGGCATGGAAGATGTGATCTTTGCCGGCACCTCGTCACGGCCCGCGCGCAACTTTGCCGAGGTGAGCCTGCAGATCGACAACTCGGAACGGCTGGCGCCCTCCGGGTTCAACGACAGCGACCTTTTGGAGATCGTGCGCCGGATCACCCGCGATGTCGGCAGCGCCTATAAGTCCAACGGCAAGGACGTGCGGGCGCGCGATGTGCAGATGCTGTTTGCCGATGCCTCCACAGGGGCGCATTCGCCGGCGCTGGTCCGGCAGGGGCAGATTGCCGAGCTGATCAACGCCAAGCCCAAGGCGCGCCGCCGCATTCTGGAAGAGGCTGCGGGGATTTCCGGCCTCTATCAGCGCCGTCATGAGGCGGAACTGAAGCTGAAGAATACCGAGGCGAACCTGCTGCGCGTCGACGATGTGATTGAACAGCTGGCGGCACAGCTGTCGCAGCTGGCCAAGCAGGCGCGCCAGGCGCAGCGCTACCGCGAGATCGGCGAAAAGCTGCGGCTGTCTGAGGGGATGCTTCTGTACCGACGCTGGCGCGAGGCTGATGAGGCCCGGCTGACGGCCGAGGATGAGCTGCGGGTGCGGGTCGAACATGCGTCAAAGGCTGAGGCGCTGGTGCGCGCGGCGGCGGCGCAGCGCGGCACGTTTGAGGAAAAACTGCCTCCTCTGCGCGAGGAGGAGGCGATTGCTGCCGCCGTTCTGCAGCGGCTGGTGGTGCAGCGGGATTCCCTGAGCGATCAGGAGGCGCAGGCGCGCCAGGCCATTGAGCGGCTTAGCAGCCGGATTCTCCAGCTGGGCAATGACATCGAACGCGAGTCCGGGCTGAACAACGACGCCGGTCAAACCATCGAGCGGCTGGAATGGGAGCAGCGCGAGCTGTCCAAGGCCGGCGAGGGGCACGACGGCCGGCTGGCCGAGGTGGCGGAGCTGGCGCGCGATGCGGGCTCGATCCTGCAGGCGCGCGAGGAACACCTGTCGCAGGTGACCGAGGATGTCGCCCGCCTGGCGGCCCGGCACCAGTCCGCACGGCGCGCGGTCGAGGACTGCCAGCGGGCGCTTGGCCGCTCTGAGGGCGAGGCGGAGAAAGCCCGCGCCGCGCAGGGCGAGGCACAGAAGGCTCTGGAGCTTGCGGCAGAGAGGTTCGAAGCCGCTGTGACGGCCGAGGAGGAGGCCCGCGAGGCCTCTGAGGCGGCCGAAGAGGCGCTGGCTGCCGCGGACGAGCTGCGGACGGAGACCCAGAGCCTCGAGGCAGAAGCACGCTCCCAGCGGTCCGAGGCCGAAGGCGAGCTCGGCGCGCTGCGTGCCGAGGTCACCGCGCTGGCCAAGCTGGTGGAGCGCGACACCGCCGAGGGCGGCCAGATCCTGGATGAGCTGACCGTGGCGCCAGGATACGAGAAGGCGCTGGGGGCGGCGCTGGCCGATGACCTGCGGGCGCCGCTGGCAGAGGCGGACGGGCCGACTGGCTGGGTCTTGCTGCCGGGTTATGACCACGATGCGGCGCTGCCGGACGGCGTGCAGCCGTTGGCGTTGTTTGTCTCCGGGCCGGAGGCGCTGTCACGCCGGGTGGCGCAGATCGGGCTGGTGGATGGCGATGCTGCCGCCGGGCTGCAGGCGCAGCTCAAGCCGGGGCAGCGGCTGGTGACAGTCGAGGGCGACCTGTGGCGCTGGGACGGCTACCGCGCCTGGGCCGAGGATGCGCCGAGTGCCGCTGCACTGCGGCTGGAGCAGCTCAACAAGCTGGAAGCGCTGAAGCAGGACATGGAGCGCGTCAGCGCCAAGGCCGATGGTGCCCGCGACGCGCATGAAATGCTGCTGCGCAAGCTGGACGAGGTGACGCTGGCCGACCAGAACGCCCGCCAGGCGCGACGGGTGGCGGATCAGCGGGTGGCCGATGCGGCCCGCGCGCTGAGCCGGGCCGAGGCGGACCGCAACCTCGCGGAGGCCAAACTGGAGACACTCGGCATTGCGGTCTCCCGCCATGAGGAAGATGCGCTGAATGCCCGCCTGCAGCTGAAAGAGGCGCAGAAGGCCTTGGGCGAGCTGGGCGACCTGGATCAGGCGCGCGGGGCCGTCGAGGAGATCAAGCAGTCGGTCGAAGCCGCGCGGATTACCATGCTGACCCACCGCTCCAGCCATGACGAGCTGCGCCGTGAGGGCGAGGCGCGCACCAAGCGCGCGCAGGAGGTGACCAAGGAGCTGTCGGGCTGGCGCCACCGGCTGGAAAGCGCCAAGCAGCGGATCGAGGAGCTGGCGGAGCGCCGCGAGGCCTCGCAGGAGGAGCTGGAAGAGGCCAATGCGGTCCCGGCGGAGATTGCGGAGAAGCGGGAAGAGCTGAACGAGGCGATTTCCGAGGCCGAGGCACGCAAGTCTGCGGCCACAGAAGCCCTGATCGCCGCGGAAGCCGAACTGCGCGAGGCGGTGCACAAAGAGCGGGAATGCGAGCGTCTGGCCTCCGAGGCCCGCGAAGCACGGGCGCGCTCCGAGGCGCGCAGCGATGCAGCCAAGGAGGCGGTGACCCAGGCCGCGGGCCGGATCATTGAGGCGCAGCAGATCACCCCGCAGGCCCTTCTGGAGAAGCTGGGCGTGTCGCCGGACGAAATGCCGGCCTCGGAAAGCCTGGAGGCGGATGTCGACCGCTACAAGCGCCAGCGCGATGCTTTGGGTGCTGTGAACCTGCGGGCGGAGGAAGACGCCCGCAGCGTGCAGGAGGAGCACGACACGCTGGTCGCCGAAAAGCTGGATCTGGAAGGCGCGGTGAAGACCTTGCGCGACGGTATCGCCAGCCTCAACCGCGAGGGGCGCGAGCGGCTGCTGACGGCGTTCGAACAGGTGAACAACAGCTTTGCCATGCTGTTCACCCATCTGTTCGGCGGCGGCGAGGCCAACCTGGTGATGGTCGAAAGCGACGACCCGCTGGATGCAGGCCTGGAGATCATGTGCCAGCCGCCGGGCAAGAAGCTGTCGACCCTGTCGCTATTGTCGGGCGGCGAGCAGACGCTGACCGCGATGGCGCTGATCTTTGCGGTGTTCCTGTCGAACCCGGCCCCGATCTGCGTGCTGGACGAGGTCGACGCGCCGCTGGACGACGCAAACGTCACCCGCTTTTGCGACCTCTTGGACGAGATGTGCCGCCAGACCGAAACCCGCTTTTTGATCATCACCCACCACGCGGTGACGATGGCGCGGATGGACCGGCTTTTCGGAGTCACCATGCAGGAAAAGGGAGTCAGCCAGCTGGTTTCAGTTGACCTGAAGAAAGCAGAGGCGATGGTGGCCTGAGTTTCTGCGCCGGGGGGATCGGTGCAGGGGCGCGCGAAACTATTGGTGGAGACACGAATGAATATTATCAAGGCAATTGCCGCCTGCGCGGCGCTGATGCTGCCGGGGGCGGCTGCGGCCCAGAATGTTGTGGCCACGACCGGCGACAGCGTGGCTGATTTCTTTAAGGATGAGGGCGCGACGGTGGAATTGACCACTGACAGCGTCGGCGATCCGAACGTCAAGGTCGAGTATTACGGCAATGACTTCTCGGTCTACTACTACGGCTGCGACAACAACACCAACTGCAACGCGATCCAGTTTTTCTCGGGATATCAGACAGATGGCAGCGTGCGCCTGGCCAAGATCAACGAGTGGAACAATGAAAACCGCTTTGCCCGCGGCTATATCTCCGAGGAAGGCTCGGCGCGGATCGAAATGGATTTGTTCCTTGGCGATGACGGCATGAGCCCGGATGACTTTGCCCAGGCTGTCAGCCTGTGGACCCGGGCGATGCAGGATTTCGAGACTTTCATCGATTGGTAAGTGGCGCTGTCACCGCATCGTGACGGCAGGTTCAAAATACAGACGCTAGAGTAGGGGCATGAAATGGATCATGCCCCTTTTTCTAAGCCTGGCAGCGGGCACAGCCCAAGCCGCGGACTGGGAACTGCGCCCGGGCGACGCCCCATTTGCGCTCTCCGAGCTGGAGGCGCTGCCGGGGCAGTCCTTCCGCTTTTATGACGGCGGCGAGTCGCTCTATGGCCGTGACGGCGCCTATTCCTACACCTACTCGCGGGAAAATGGCGGCGGCACCGCCTGGGGCACGTACCGGATTGCCGGGGACGGCAGTATCTGCGTGGATTTCCCAAACGGGTTTGGCCGCTGCGATCTGTATGTCCGCAACGGAAGCCGGGTAATCCTGATCACCCAGAAGGGCGAGCGGTTCCCGGTGCGTTAGAGCTTCTTCAGCAGCGCTGGAGTGGGCCATGCGTCGGCAGGCAGGCCGAGGCGTTGCTGCTCTTTCTGCACGGCAAGCCGTGTGCGGGCGCCGAGGATACCGTCGATATCGCCGACATTGTGGCCGCGTGCCTGCAGTTTCTGTTGCAGCTGCTTCATCTGAGTGCCGGTCAGTCCGCTGTCGGGCTGGCCGGCCTTATAGACGTCCGCGCCTTCCAGCCGGTTGGCGAAATAGGCGGCAGTCAGCACGTAGGTAAAGCTCTGGTTCCACTCGAAATAGACATCGAAGTTGGGGTAAGCGAGGAAGGCCGGCCCCTTATGCCCTTGCGGCAGCAGAAGGGAGGCACGCATGGAGGGGTCGGGCAGGCTGCCGTCACGCGCTGAAACGCCGAGCGCGCGCCATTGGGCCACGGTTTTTTTGCGGGCGGTGCCGGACAGCGTCAGGTCCAAGCCTTCAGGGATGGTGACTTCCTGCAGCCAGGGCTGCCCGGGCTGCCAGCCCAGGTGCGACAGCATCCGCGCACCGGACATCAGCGCATCGGCGGCAGAGGTTTTCAGGCTGACCTTGCCGTCGCCATCGGCATCCACGCCGTGTTCCAGAATGTCGCTGGGCAGCATCTGCACCATGCCGATTTCCCCCGCCCAGGCGCCTGTGGTGCGCTTGGGGTCGAAATTGCCCTGCCGGTACATCTCCAGCGCAGAAAAGACCTGCGGCCGGAACAACTCAGGGCGGCGGCAGTCGTGGGCCAGCGTCACCAGCGCGTCGCGGGTGTTGAAATCGCCCTGATAGCCGCCGTAGTCGGTCTCGAATGCCCAGAAGGCCAGCAGAACGCCGCGGTTGATGCCATATGTGCTCTCGATCCGCTGGAACGTGCTGTCGTGCTTCTGCGACATCTGCAAGCCGCGCTGCAGGCGGCTCTGCGAGATCAGGCGGCGGGAAAAGTCGACGAAGGGTTTCTGAAAAACACCTTGGGCGCGGTCGGCCTTGAGCACGCGGCGGTCCTGGCGGGTGCCGTCAAAGAAGGCATTGACCGTCGTGACGCCATAGCCGGCCTGCACCGCCTCGTCTTTCAAGAGGTTGACGAAATTCTGAAAGCCGCCGCCGCATTGGGCCGCCGCCGCTGCTGGCAGCAGGCTCACCGCGAGGGCAAAGGGCAATAGGCGCATAACTCTGGCGCTCCTTGTCATTCCGCTCCCACAGGGTCTTATGTGCTAGAAAAACACGGCGATGGCAATGGTCAGTGCCAGGGCAATTGCCCAGGTCTGCCAAAGCAGGGTGACGGCGCGGCTGATGGTTTCGGCGCTGGCGCTTTTGGCTCCGTCGGCATGAACCCAGGGGAAGTCCCTCAGTTGTCCGTCATAGGAGCGCGGGCCGGCCAAAGCGGTGTTCAACGCCCGCGCCATGGCGGCCTCGGGCCAGCCGGCGTTAGGGGAGCGGTGTTTGCGGGCATCTGCCGCGATGGCGTTCCAGTGGCGCAGCTGGCCGCCGGGCAGCGCAATCAGCAGGCCGGTCAGCCGCGCCGGGATCAGGTTCAGCAGGTCGTCCAGCCGGGCGGCGGCCCAGCCAAAGTCCTTGTACCAGTCATTGCGGTAGCCGATCATGCTGTCGGCGGTGTTGACCATCTTGTAGATGATCAGCCCCGGCAGCCCGGCGATCAGGAACCAGAAGGCAGGCGCGATGACGCCGTCGGACAGGTTCTCCGACCCGCTTTCGATGGCGGAGCGGGCAACTTGCGGTGCGGACATCGCAGCGGTGTCGCGGCTGACGATCATCGCCACCGCCTCGCGGCCTTCCGCCAGGCTGCTGCGCAGCCCCTTGGCGACCGCGGCGACATGTTCGGTCAGCGATCGCTGGGCGATCAGGACGGCAGCCACCAGTATTTCCACCAGCGCCCCCGGCAGCGCCAGCAGCTTGCCCGCGAAATAGCCGCATAGAACCAGCGCCAGAGCTGCCAGCACGCCCTTGCCGCGGCGGTTGCCGCCAGTGTTGAGCTTGCGGTCCAGGTACCCGACCGCCTTGCCCATCAGCACCGCGGGGTGGGTGAGGCGGGACCAGAGCCATTCCGGCTCGCCGAAGACGGCATCCAGCAGCAGGGCCAGGGACAGCATAGCGGCCGTGCTCATAGCGCCGCCTCCAGCCGGTCCCAGCCGTCCGAAGGCGGCAGGCCCAGGCGCAGATAGGTTCGGGAATAGGGGAAGATGCGGCTCCAGATATGGGCACGGGCCAGCCGGCGCTGCCAGGCGGCAGCATCCTCCACGGTGTAGAGCCGGAACAGGTCGGTGCCGCCGGCCAGGCTGGCGCCCTTGGCCAGAACCAGCTCATCCAGCCGGGCGGCATCCTGTTTCAGGCGGGTGCGGGTGGCTTCGGCCCAGGGGCGGTCCTGCAGGGCCAGCGCCCCGGTGCGCAAAGCAGGGCCGGATACGGCCCAGGGGCCCTGCCAGGTGGCAAGATTGGCAATCAGCTTGGGGTCACCGATGGCAAACCCCAGCCGCATGCCGGCAAGACCCCAGAATTTCCCGAAGCTTTTCAGCACGATGACACCCGGGCGTTCAGCCGCGCGGATCAGGCTCTGGCCGGGGCAGACGTCGCAGAAGCTTTCGTCGACGATGGTGAGCGGAGAGGAAAGATGTTCTTCGCTCCACAGGCGGCCGTCCGGATTGTTCGGGTGGACCACGACACGGGCCTCGGCCGGTCCGTCGACGCGAATTTTCCAGCCGCGGGCTTCGAAGGCGGCGGCGTGTTCGTTGTACGTGGGTTTGGTGATCTGAACCCAGCGCGGCGCGGCCAGGGCGGGCAGGGCTGCGATCAGCGCAGAAGCGCCCGGCGCGGCGAGGACCGCCGCCTCGCCGGGGATGTTCCAGAACGCTCGGGCCGCCTGTTCGAGGTCCGCCAGGGCATCGGCGTCAGGCAGTGCGCGCCAATCGCCTGCGGCAAACTCCGGCAGCGGGTAGGGATGCGGGTTGATGCCTGTGGACAGGTCCATCCAGCCGCTGCGTGTCCCGCCGAATTCGGCCATCGCTGCGCTGAGGTTGCCGCCGTGGTCGCGGGGCGGTGATGCGTTATCAAGCGGGCGTTCAGGCATCGCGGTTGTCACCGGTGGATATTTCTCTCCAGGCTGGTTGAATGCCATATGAGATTCCCCGTTTCTTAACGCAACCGGTTCAGTGCGTGAACTCCCTATTTGATGCAGGAGAGGCGGATCTGACGCCAGGCGGCGTCACGTCGCAGGCGTCAGCCGCGGCGGTGCGGTTCCATCCAGTCGATCGCGGGATTGACCGGAATGATACGGTGCGGGTTGATGGTGTCGTGGCTGTAATAATAGTGGCGCACGATGTGGTCCATCCCGACGGTTTCCGCCACGCCGGGCCATTGGTACAGCTCGCGGGTGTAGGCCCAAAGGTTCGGGTAATCCACCAGCCGCTTGCGGTTGCATTTGAAATGCACGTGGTAGACCGGGTCGAAGCGCAGCAGGGTGGTGAACAGGCGCCAATCGGCTTCGGTGATGCGGCCGCCCAGCAGGTAACGGTGCTGCGACAGCAGGTCCTCCAGCCAGTCCAGGCTTTCGAACAGGGGCACAACGGCTTCGTCATAGGCCTCTTGCGAGGTGGCAAAGCCGCATTTGTAGACGCCGTTGTTGATGGTGCTGTAGACGCGGGCGTTCACCGCCTCGATTGGCTCGCGCAGTTCTTCCGGCCAGTAGTCATCCGTGTTGCCGGTGATCCCGTCGAAGGCTGAATTGAACATCCGGATAATCTCGGAGCTTTCGTTGGAGACGATGGTGTTTTGCAACTTGTCCCACAGCACAGGCACAGTCACCCGGCCGGTGTAGACGGAGTCGGCCCGGGTGTAGACTTGGTGCAGATGCGAGCTGCCGAACAGGGTATCGCCCGTGGCGCCGTGGCTGTCGGTCTCAAAGGTCCAGCCTTCGCCCAGCATGTCGGGATGCACAACAGAAACGGAGATATGGTCTTCCAGTTCCTTCAGCTTGCGGAAGATCAGGGTGCGGTGGGCCCAGGGGCAGGCGAGCGACACGTACAGGTGGTAGCGCCCGCTTTCCGCCGCAAAGCCGCCCTCGCCCGAGGGGCCGGCACTGCCATCGGCGGTAATCCAGCTGCGGAACTGCGATTCGCTGCGCTTGAAGGCGCCGCCGGTGGAATCGGTGTCATACCACTGGTCGCGCCACTTTCCGTCGATCAAAAGGCCCATCGTATCTGCTCCTGCTGCTGTGCGGTTCAAACATAGGCCCGGCGGGGCCTTGCGCCTATGCAGCGCAGCGCGCAAGGCCTCTGCGCCACTGCACAGGCGCAACAAAATTGCGCTGCCGTGAAATTTCCGAAAAAGTTCACTTGATTTTATCTTTTTGTGACGCACCGTTGAATAAATAGATCCGTGGAAACCCAAGCATTTGGAAGGCTGCCGCTATGAATACCTACGTTCCCAAAGCCGTGCAGGAAGCGCTCGATACAGCCCGCCTGCGGGGGATGCGAAAGAAGAGCCGGCTGCGGGTGATGGCGGATAATGAGCTGTATCCGGTGTTGCGGATCTGGAAGACTGGGTTCTCTGTCGAGGCGGAAACCGCACCGATGCTGCGCGGGCTGGTCGATATCTACGAAGGCGCACGCCATCTGTCGCAATGTCTGATTGTCGCCAGTGAGGAAGATGGCGGCGAGATGCGGTATGAGTTCAAGCGCTCGACGCTTGCCTCCGACAAAGCGCCGCTGGATTTCTATAAGTCGCCGGACGCGCCTGCCGGGCTGATCCCCTTCGACCAGTCGCAGGGCAAGATCTGAGGCGGCAGGTCAGGGACGGATTTCCACCTCAGTTCCGACCTGCGTCAGACGCCAGAGCGTTTCCATCTGCTGATTGCTGACAGCAATGCAGCCGGCGGTCCAGTCGCCGGGCAGGGTGCTCAGATTGCCCGCCGCGTTCGGCTGTCCGTGAATGAAGATATCGCCGCCGGGGCTGACCCCAGCGGCCTGTGCGCGGGCCCGGTCTTCGGGCTGGGGATAGTTGATCCCCAATGACAGGTGATAGGCGCTGTTGGGGTTGCGCCGGTCGATCTGAAAAGTGCCCTCAGGGGTTTTGCCGTCGCCTTCCTGTTCCTTATCACCATTAGGCTCGAACCCAAGAGCAATGGGAAATTCCAGCACCGTTTCGCCGCCGCGGCTGGCGGTCAGGCGGCGGGCGGATTTCTCGATCAGGATGCGGTCGATCCGGTCCACCGCCGTGGCCTGCGGCGGTACGGGGCGCGGGGCAAAGGCCTGCCAGGCGGCCCAGGCGGCGCCGGTCAGAAAAACCAGCGCCAGCAGGCGCAGCAGGCGTTTCATTGTTACTGCAGGTCCGAGAAGGCTGCGGTCAGGCGGCGGCAGGCTTCTTCGACCCGGGCGCGCTGGGTGGCCAGGTTGAAGCGTTCCATGAACTCGCCGCCGGTGCCGAAGCCGTCGCCGGGCGAGGTGGCGATTTTTGCGTCCTCGCGCAGGCGCTTGATGAATTCCGCGCGGCTCATGCCGGTGCCGGAGAAATCGACCCAGGCCAGATAGGTCGACTGCAGCGGCAGGGATTTCAGACCGGGCAGGGCGTTGACCGCCTCGTCGAACAGTTTGCGGTTACCCTGCAGATGGGCGATCTGGGCGTCGACCCACTCGGCGCCTTCGGGAGAATAGGCGGCGGTGATCATCGCCACGCCAAGGGCACTGGGGTCATAGTCCAGTGTCGCCTGGCGATGGCGCATCGCGGACCTCAGGTCCGGGTCGGGTATGATCATGTTGCCGGTGCGCTGGCCCGCTATGTTGAAGCTCTTGGAGGGCGCCGTCAGGGTAACGGTCCAGGCGCGCGCCTCGGGCGCCGCCACATCCATCGGCACGAAGGTGCTGCCGGGATAGACCAGATCGTGGTGGATTTCGTCAGAAACCAGGATCAGATCGTTGCGCTTGGCAAACGCGGCCACCGCACGCAGCTCCTCCGGGGTCCAGACCCGGCCCGAGGGGTTTTGCGGCGAGCACCACAGCAGCAGTTTTTCACTCCCGTTCAGGCGCGACTGTGCATCGTCAAGATCCAGGTTGTAGGTGTCGCCGTCCCGCGCCAGCGGGCACTCGGTAACCTTGCGCCCGGCCTTGTTCACCTTGTGGGCAAACTCATGGTAGACGGGCGAGAAGATCACCACGCCGTCGCCGGGCTGGCTCCAGACATCCAGGCTCAGGGCGATGGCGTTGCCCAAACCCTGGGTGGTCAGCACCCAATCGGTCTCAATCTCCCAGCTGTGCCGGTTTTTCATCCACCACTGCACCGCTTGCAGATACTCCGGATGCTGCCAGGAGTAGCCGAAGACGCCATGCTCAGCGGCCTTTTTGACGGCCTCGATCACACAAGGCGCGGTCTGATAATCGGAGTCCGCAGTCCACATCGCCAGGCCGTCCTGCGGGGAGACGCCGAACAGCGCTTCCATCTTGTCCCATTTCGAGCTGTGGGTGCCGCGGCGGTCGATGATCGTGTCAAAATCCATATGGTGAACTCCCCTGTGGTTGGCAGCGAAGCTAATCGCTGCAGCGGCATGCGCAAGGGGGGCGTTGCGATGGGGCGGCTGATCGCATACATGAACCTCATGAAACGACAGATCCTGATCCATCCCGATCCCCGCCTGAAAAAGGTCTGTGCGGCTGTGCCGGACCTCAGCGACGAGTTGCGCGTGCTGGCGGATGACATGCTGGAAACCATGTATGCAGCCCCCGGCATCGGCCTGGCGGCGCCGCAGATCGGTATTATGCAACGGCTGATCGTGCTGGATTGCGTCAAGGAAGAGGACGGCGACCCGCGCCCGCTGGTGATGTTCAACCCGGAAATCATCTCCTCCTCGGATGAAACAAATGTCTATGAGGAAGGCTGCCTGTCGATCCCGGACCAGTATGCCGAGGTGACCCGCCCCAAGGTGGTGGACGTCGAATGGATGGACCGCGACGGCAATGCGCGGCGCGAGACCTTTGACGGGCTGTGGGCGACTTGCGTGCAGCATGAGATCGACCATCTGAACGGTAAGCTGTTCATTGATTACCTGAAGCCGCTGAAGCGCCAGATGATCACCCGCAAGATGCAGAAGCTGAAACGCGAACGCGCCCGCGCCTGAGGAAACCTACAGACATGACCGTCCGCACCTGCCTGCCCTGGCCTGACAAGCGCCTGCGCACAAAGGCTGAAGAGGTGACAGAGATCACCGATGAAATCCGCGAAATCTGGAATGACATGGTCGATACCATGGACGCGATGCCGGGCGTGGGGCTGGCTGCCAATCAGATCGGCGTGATGCTGCGGCTGGCCGTTGTCGATGGCTCCACGGAGCGCGGCAAGGCGGTGAAGCTTGCCAACCCGGAGATTCTGCACGCCTCGATTGAGCTGCGCGAGCATGACGAGGCAAGCCCCAACCTGCCGGGTGTGTCCGCCAGGATCAAACGGCCGCGGGCTGTCACCGTCCGCTACCTGAACGAGCAGGGCATGATTGACCGGCGCGATTTTGTCGGGATCGAGGCGACCTCGGTGCAGCACCAGATCGAGCATCTGAACGGCAGGATGTATTTTGACCGCCTGAGCAAGGTGAAGCGCGACATGCTGATCCGCAAGGCGAAGAAGCTGACCGGCTGATAGACAACACCGCCCGGCCGCAGGCCGGGCCGCGTCATGCTGGAAGCATGCCTCCGGCATGACCCGCCCCTTGGGGCAGCACGATTGCGCCACCCCGCAGGCCTGCGCAGCCCTTTGTGCTCAATAGCGGGACCTTGATGGGAGCAGGAGCACGATATGCGCATTATCTTCATGGGAACCCCTGATTTCTCGGTGCCGGTGCTGGACGCGCTGGTGGGGGCCGGGCACGAGATTGCCGCCGTCTACTGTCAGCCCCCCCGGCCTGCGGGCCGCGGCAAGAAGGACCGTCCAACCCCTGTCCACGCCCGCGCCGCGGCCTTGGGGCTCGAGGTGCGCCACCCGGTCTCGCTGAAAGGCGCGGAGGAACAGGCGGCTTTTGCGGCGCTGAACGCTGATATCGCTGTGGTTGTCGCCTACGGCCTGATCCTGCCGCAGGCCATTCTGGATGCGCCAAAGCACGGCTGCCTGAACATCCACGCCAGCCTGTTGCCGCGCTGGCGCGGTGCGGCGCCGATCCACCGGGCGATCATGGCGGGCGACGCCGAAACCGGCATCTGCATCATGCAGATGGAGGCGGGGCTGGATACCGGCCCGGTATTGCTGCGCGAGGCGACGGAAATCGGGGCTGAGGAAACAACTGCCCAGTTGCATGACCGGCTCTCGGACATGGGCGCAGGGCTGATCGTCGAGGCGCTGCGGCGCCTGCCGGAGCTGACGCCACAGGTGCAGCTCGAAGAGGGCGTCACCTACGCCGGCAAGATCGACAAGGGCGAGGCGCAGATCGATTGGTCCCGCCCGGCCTCGGACGTGGACCGCAAGATCCGCGGTCTGTCGCCTTTCCCCGGCGCTTGGTGCGAGATCGAAGGCCAGCGTGTCAAGCTGCTGGCGTCGCGCCTGGCGGAAGGCCAGGGCGCGCCCGGCGAGGTGCTGGATGACGCGCTGACCATTGCTTGCGGGACCGGTGCGGTGCAGCTGTTGCGCTTGCAACGGGCAGGCAAAAGCGCGCAGGATCCGGATGTATTCCTGCGCGGCTTCCCTGTTCCGAAGGGCAGCCGCCTGTAACCGGAGGCCGGCATGCCCATAATTGCCCTGATCATCATCGGTGCCGCGGCAGGCTTCCTGGCCACGCGGCTGATGCGGCTGGAAACCGATATCATCACCACGGTCTGTATCGGCATGGCCGGCGCGCTGGTCGGCGGGCTTGTGCTGCGCGGGCTGCTTGCAGTGATGGGGTTCATGGCGGGGTTCGTCGGCGCGGTGCTGGGGGCGCTGGTGCTGATCTGGCTCTGGCAGCGCTACGTAAGCAGATAACCGGGGCTGAGGCGCGCGGGACACAGCCGGAGCGGGAAAGCGCAATTCATGCTGCGCAGCGAAGCTTGTTCGATAAGATAGCGCAATCGCAGCAAAATGCGGCGGGACCCGAGGCAGAGAGCATCAGAGAATGACACAGGACACCGGCCGGAGCGGCACGCCGAATGTGGTGATTGTGACCACCATGAAGGACGAAGGCGCCTATATTCTCGACTGGATCAGCCACTACAAGTCCATCGGTGTCAGTGACTTTGTGGTTTTCACCAATGATTGCTCTGATCCGACCGACCACATCCTGCGCTGCTTGCACCGGATGGGGGTGGTTGAGCACCGCTTTAACCGGGTGATGCGGCGCGGGCCGCACAAAAGCGCGCTGATGTGGGCAGAGTACGAGCCCAAGGTGGCCGGGGCCGACTGGGTGCTGGTGGCGGATGTCGACGAATTTCTGCAGATCAACGCCGCTGACGGCACGCTGCCAGGGCTGCTGGCGGTGCGGGAGGACGCGGACGCTGTCTCCTTTGTCTGGCGGATATTCGGCAACGCGGGCGTCGGGACTGCGGACCACCCTGCCGTGCCGCAGGCTTTTGTTCGGGCTGAGCCGGAGGCAGGCCAGTCGGATGAGCACCGGTTCTTTAAAACGGCTTTCCGCAACAACGGGAAGTTTGAGCGGATGGGCGTTCACCGCCCCTTTCTGGCCGTTCCGCCGGAGGAAGTGAACTGGCAGCTGGCCGATGGCACTCGTCTGCCGCAGAATGAGCTGGAAGGCGCGCTGTATGTGCGCGGCAGCTATGGATATTCGGCAGCTCAGCTCAACCATTATGCGCTGCGCTCGCGCGATGGGTTCCTGAACAAGAAAGCCCGCGGCCGGGCCAACCATTTCACAGCCTCTATCGAACCGGGCTACTGGCACAAGTTTGACCGGAACGAGGAAGAGGACCGGCGGCTGGCTGACAATTTCTCTGCCGCGCTGGAGATCAAGGAAGACCTGCTGCGCGACGCCAGCTTGCGCGAGTATCATGAATCGGCGCTGGTCTGGCACCGCCGCCGCGGCCGCAAGGCCCGGATCAGCGAAGAAGGGCAGGCGTTTCTGAAAGCCATGGAGGACAGCCGTAAAGACGCCTGAACCAGCTTAGCTGCGCGGCGGGCGGCTTTTGTAAACCGGCAGGTGCCAGCCGAACAGGATGGAGCCCGCACGCAGGGTCCAGCAGACACCGGCGCAGGCAAGCAGGGCAAACCGCAGCTCAAGCCCCGCTGAAATTGCCAGCACGGCGGTGATGGCGCCTGCCATTGCGCAGGTGATGTACAGCTCGCCCTGTTTCAGGACCAGCGGCACCTCATTGCAGACCACATCGCGCATCAGCCCGCCCAGCGAGCCAGTGGCCATGCCCATCAGCACCACGATCACCGGCTCCTTACCCAGCGCAATCGCTGCGCCAGTGCCTGCCGACACCGCAATCGCCAAGGCGAAACTGTCCAGCCAGATCACCCAGCGCATCCGGCTTTCCACCAGATGCGCGGTGAAGAACACCGCCACTGCGGCACTGGCTGCGAGCAGGATGTGATTGGGGTCACCGACCCAAAACACCGGATCCCGGTTCAAGAGGAGATCGCGCACCGTGCCGCCGCCGACCGCCGTCAGGCAGGCGACGAAGGCAAAGCCCACGATGTCGAGCTGCGCCCGGCTGGCGACCAGCGCTCCGGTCAGGGCAAAGACCAGCACCGAGGCGTAATCGAGCAGGGTCAGAAAGCTCATGCGGCAGCCCCGCGCATCAGGCGCTTTTCCTCTTGAAGGGGGCCATGCCGGCGCGGGCCAGTTCATCGGCGCGCTCGTTTTCAGGGTGTCCTGCGTGGCCCTTGACCCATTCCCATGTCACCTTGTGGCGGCGCTGGGCCTCATCCAAGCGCTTCCACAGCTCGACGTTTTTTACGGGTTTCTTGCTGGACGTCTTCCAGCCGTTCTTCTTCCAGCCGTGGATCCAGCCGGTGACGCCGTTCTTCACGTAGGCAGAGTCGGTAACCACGGTGATCGTGGAAGGCCGCGCGAGGCTCTCCAGCGCGTTGATCGCCGCCAAGAGTTCCATCCGGTTGTTGGTGGTCTCGGCCTCGCCGCCCTTCATCTCTTTCTCTTTGACGACGGTGCCGCCATCCATCGCACGCAGCAGTGCACCCCATCCGCCGGGGCCGGGATTTCCGGAACAGGCGCCGTCAGTATAGGCAAACAGCTCAGCCATGGGCGGTCAGGATCACGTAGGTTTCCATTCCGCCGGCCAGGCCCTGGCCATTGCCGCGGCGGGACCGGGTCACGGTGAAGCCCGCGTTTTGAAGCAGATTTTTCAATTCGTCCTCGTTGTAATAGGCGTAGAAACGTCCCAGTTTGTCACGCCCCTCGCTGTCTCCGAGCTTCATGCCAATATGGAAGATGCCACCGGGGTTCAAGGCACGATGGATGCGGGTCAGATGACCGGGGAGATCGGCCCGCGGCGCATGCAGCAGGCTGAAGTTGGCCCAGATGCCATCAAAGCCGCTTTTGCTCTCCAGCGCTTCGAATTCGGCAACTTCCACCTCAATCCCGAAATCCGATTTTGCCAGTTCGGCCATTTCAGCGGAGGCATCCATGGCCGAAACCTCAAAGCCCTGCGCCTTGAAGCGTGCCGCCCAATGGCCCGGACCGCAGCCCAGATCCAGGACACGGGCGGCGGCCGGCAATAGGGAAGTGAAGGCTTCAAAATCCGGATCGTGGAACCTGTCATCGGACCGCGCGAAACCATCCGCGTATGCCTGCGCTGCCTGGGCATAGACCTCCAGTGTTTGCCGGTCGCTCATCTGCCATCTCCGCGTTTAGCTGTCAGGCGCGTTCTGCCGCAAGCCGGACGGCAAGGCCCGCAAACACGGCGGCAAAGCCGCGGCTCATCCACTTCAGCGCCCGTTCGCTGCTCAGGAAGTACGTGCGGGCCTGGGATGCAAACAGCCCATAGAGCACAAAGATGGCATAGGTCATCGCCATGAACACCAGCCCCAGGACGGACATTTCCAGCGTGGCGCTGGCTGGGTTGCCGCTCAGGAACGGCGGCAGCAGCGCCAGAAAGAACACCGACAGCTTGGGATTCAGGATGTTGATCAGCGCGCCGCGCCAGGCGATTTTCCAGCCCGGCTGGCTGGTGCGTTTCGAATCCACCGCCAGCACACCGCCGCTGCGCAAGGCCTGCCAGGCAAGGTACAGCAGATAGGCAACGCCTGCGGCCTTGACGATCTGGAACAGCAGCGCAGAGCTGTGCAGCACCGCCGCCAGCCCCAGCGTGGCAGCGGCCAAGTGCGGGACGATGCCGAATGTGCAGCCGGCGGCGGCCCAGATGGAGGCCCGCCAGCCTTGGCCAAGTCCCAGCGCCAGCGTGTAGATGACACCCGTGCCGGGCGCTAGGACGACGACAAAGGCGGTAATCAGAAAGTGCAGAGTGACCATGTATGCGGCTCCAGAAAATGCCCCGGGACTAATGCGTAACACGATTAGCCCGCGGCGGGAGTGTTTTCTGTAACCTGGGTCGCTTTCAGGGTGCGTGCGTTTACGCAGGCTGCCGTAAGACGCGCGGCACCTTGAATTCCACCGTTTCCACCGCGGTCTCCACGATTTCCACGGTCACGTCGTACCGTGCCCGGAAGGCGTCGATCACTTCATTGACCAGCAGTTCGGGGGCGGAGGCGCCGGCGGTGATGGCGACGGAGCGGATGCCCTCCAGGGCGCGCCAGTCAATGTTTTCGGCGCGCTGCACCAACTGGGCATAATCACAGCCGTTCTTGGCGCCGACCTCAACCAGGCGGCGCGAGTTGGAGGAGTTCGGCGCGCCGACCACCAGCAGGGCGTCTGCTTTGGGGGCTACCGACTTCACCGCCTCCTGGCGGTTGGTGGTGGCATAACAGATGTCTTCCTTGTGCGGGCCGATGATGTTTGGGAAACGCTCCTCCAGCGCCGCGACGATGCCCTTGGTGTCATCGACCGACAGGGTGGTCTGAGTCACATAAGCCAAACTGTCCGGGTCGCGCACCTCCACCGTGGCCACGTCCGCGACGGTCTCCACCAGCAGTACCTCGCCCTCCGGCAGCTGGCCCATTGTGCCGATGGTTTCCGGGTGGCCCTTGTGGCCGATCATGATCATCTGCAGGCCGTTTTCCGCGTGGCGCTGGGCCTCGATATGCACCTTGGAGACCAGCGGGCAGGTGGCATCGACATAGATCATCTCGCGCGCCTCAGCCGCGGCAGGCACCGATTTCGGCACCCCGTGCGCGGAAAAAATCACCGGCCGGTCGTCCGGGCATTCGTCCAGCTCCTCGACAAACACCGCGCCTTTTTCCCGCAAGCTGTCGACCACGTATTTATTGTGCACGATCTCGTGGCGCACATAGACCGGCGCACCCCATTTGCCGATCGCCATTTCGACAATCTTGATGGCGCGGTCCACACCGGCGCAAAAGCCGCGCGGCGCGGCGAGGTAGAGGGTCAGGGCTGGCTTGGTCATAGGCGTCTCCTTGCGCGCCAGAGGTAAGCGGTTCAGGCGGCAAGGTCCAGTGCCCGGGCGGCATCACAGGTTTGTGATTGGAGCTTCCCGCGGGGGAAGGCGGCAAAAGCCCGCCTTGGACAGCAACTGGAATGAGGGCAGCATGAAGCAGGTGGTTGCCGTGACCGCTGCGGCCGGGGTGGCGGCGGCTGCGTATTACTGGCTGGCAAGGAGCGATCCGCAGGACGCCGGGATCCTGCCGTACCGGGACCCGCAGGCGGTGGCCTTGGGCGAGGCGGTGTATCTGGACAACTGTGCCAGCTGCCACGGAGCGGACTTGCAAGGCGAGCCCAATTGGCAGGACCGGGACAGCGATGGCTACCTGCCGGCGCCGCCGCAGGACGAAAGCGGCCACACCTGGCATCACCCGGACGCGCAGCTGCTGGACATCACACGGCGCGGCGTCGCGGAGGTGGTCGGCGACGGCTATCGCAGCCGTATGGGCGGCTTTGCCGGTGTGCTGACGGAGGAGGAGATGCTGGCAGTGCTGGCCTACATCAAGAGCCGCTGGCCAGCAGAAGTCATCGCCCGCCACAACCAGATAAACAGTCAGGCTGGCGATTGATCAAGTCCGGAGCAGGCGCCGCCCCATCCGGCGCCTCGCTCCGGGGCAGGTGTTCACCCGTGCGCGACCGTTGCCGAGCGCTGATCGCTCTGCTCGCGCGGCGGGCGGCCGATCACGTCGCGCAGCTCCTCCAGCTCAATGAAATTGTCGGCCTGGCGGCGCAGGTCGTCAGAGATCATCGGCGGCTGGCTGCGGATGGTCGAAACCACCGAAACACGCACGCCCTGGCGTTGCAGGCTGGCAATCAGCGGGCGGAAATCCCCATCGCCCGAGAACAGCACGATATGGTCCACCCGCGGCGCCAGTTCCATGGCATCGACGGTCAGCTCGATATCCATGTTGCCTTTGACTTTGCGGCGGCCCAGGCTGTCGGTGTATTCCTTGGCAGGCTTGGTGACCATGGTGAAGCCGTTGTAATGCAGCCAGTCCACCAGCGGCCTGATCGGCGAATACTCGTCATTCTCCAGCAGAGCAGTGTAATAAAAGGCGCGCAGCAGCTTGCCGCGGCGCATGAATTCCTGCCGCAGAAGCTTGTAGTCGATGTCAAACCCAAGCGCCTTAGCCGCGGCGTACAGGTTCGACCCGTCTATGAACAGCGCAAGCCGTTCGTCTTTGTAAAACATCAAATGTTCCTTCCGGTATATCCGCCTCGGCCGGGAGTTCCGTGAGTGTGAGCTTGAAAACGGCGAAACGGGTGGACTTAATGTAAGTTATTTGTCATCTGCCGCAAGTATACTGCCATTCTGAAATAGGGTCAAAAATGGCCGGAAACCGGAAACTGTCGTTGATCGCGCTTGGCGGCAACCTGCCAGTTGACGCCGATGCGCCGCAAGCAACCTTGTCAAAGGCGATCGCCGCGCTGCAGGCGCAGGATGTGAGGCTGCGCAGCGTCTCGCGGTTCTTCCGCACGCCCTGCTTTCCGGCCGGTGCAGGTCCTGATTATGTGAACGCCGCGGTGGCGGTCGAAACAGCCCTGTCCGCGGGCGATCTGCTGGCGCGGCTGCATGAAGTTGAAGCGCAGTTTGCCCGGGTGCGGGAGCAGCGCTGGGGCATGCGCACGCTGGATCTGGATCTGCTGGATCACGGCGGCGCGGTTCTGCCGGACGCCGCGGGGTATGCCCGCTGGCAGGGGCTGCCGCTGGAGCGACAGATGCAGGAGGCGCCGGGGCAGCTGATCCTGCCGCATCCGCGCATCCAGGACCGGGCCTTTGTGCTGGTGCCGCTCAAGGATATCGCACCGCGCTGGCGGCATCCGGTGCTGCAGAAAACCGTGACGCAGATGCTGGCAGACCTGCCGCCGGAAGAGGTGGCGGAGGTTGTCCCTCTGTAACCCGCGCGATGCGGTGTTTTCCGCCCTTGTCAAGAGAAAGATTTGGGCGTAAATGTCTGCCTTCTGGACCAGGAATGAATTGGAGAGTCGCTGATGGCCCGCGTGACGGTTGAAGATTGCGTAGATAAGGTGCCTAACCGCTTTGAGCTGGTGATGCTGGCTGCGCATCGTGCCCGCGAAATCTCGGCGGGTGCTCCGATCACCGTCGAGCGCGACAACGACAAGAACCCGGTTGTGTCCCTGCGCGAGATTGCTGAAGAGACCCAGAGCGCCGACGAGCTGCGCGAGCGCCTGATCGAGAGCAACCAGACTCAGATCGAGGTTGATGAGCCGGAAGAGGATTCCATGGCTCTGCTGATGGGCGCGGATGGCGACAAACCTGCCGAAGACGACATGTCGGAAGAGAAACTGCTGCGCGCGCTGATGGAGGCCCAGGGCCAGGGCTGAGGCGCGCGTTACGAGAATTTTGAGGCTGCGGACCGGACATGATTTCCCCTGACGACCTGATTGCTCTGGTCCGCAACTACAATCCCAAGACCAATGCAGAACGGATTGCCGAGGCCTACGCCTTTGGCGAGCAGATGCACGATGGCCAGTTCCGCCACTCGGGCGAGCCCTATTTCACGCATCCTGTTGCCGTCGCCGCGATCCTTACCGAACAGCGGCTGGATGATGCGACGATCATCACCGCGCTGCTTCACGACACCATCGAAGACACCAAGGCCTCTTACGAGGAGGTTGCCCGCCGCTTTGGCGGTGAGGTGGCGATGCTGGTCGATGGCGTCACCAAGCTGACCAACCTGCAGCTGTCCAGCCGCGAGACCAAGCAGGCAGAAAACTTCCGCAAGCTGTTCATGGCGATGTCCAAGGATTTGCGGGTGATCCTGGTCAAGCTTGCCGACCGTCTGCACAACATGCGCACCATCAAGGCGATGCGCCCCGAGAAGCAGGCCCAGAAGGCCCGCGAGACAATGGATATTTATGCGCCGCTGGCAGGCCGCATGGGCATGCAGTGGATGCGCGAGGAGCTGGAGGATCTGGCCTTCCGCGTGCTGAACCCGGAGGGGCGCCAGTCGATCATCCGCCGCTTTGTGACCCTGCAGCGCGAAACCGGCGACGTGATCCACCGGATCACCGGCGACATGCGGCTGGAGCTGGAAAAAGCCGGGATCGAGGCAGAGGTCTTTGGCCGCGCCAAGAAGCCCTATTCGATCTGGCGCAAGATGCAGGCCAAAGACCAGGGCTTTTCACGGCTGTCGGACATTTATGGCTTCCGGGTGATTACCGGGTCCGAAGAAGACGCCTATCGCGCGCTGGGCGCTATCCACCAGCGCTGGCGGGCGGTGCCGGGCCGGTTCAAGGACTACATCAGCCAGCCGAAATCCAACGGTTACCGGTCGATCCACACCACGGTGTCGGGCCGAGACGGCAAGCGGGTGGAGGTGCAGATCCGCACCCGCCAGATGCATGACGTGGCCGAAACCGGCGTGGCGGCGCATTGGTCCTACCGCGATGGTGTGCGGTCGGAAAACCCCTTTGCCGTCGACCCGGCCAAGTGGATCGCCTCGCTGACCGAACAGTTCGATGCCGAGGATGATCACGACGAATTTCTCGAAGCCGTGAAGCTTGAGATGTATTCGGACCAGGTGTTCTGCTTCACTCCCAAAGGCGATGTGATCAAGCTGCCCAAAGGCGCCACGCCGATCGACTTTGCCTATGCCATCCACACCCGCATCGGCCATGCCTGTGTAGGGGCCAAGGTCGATGGTATCCGGGTGCCGCTGTGGACCCGGCTGCGCAACGGCCAGTCGGTGGATGTGATCACTGCCGAGGGCCAGACCCCGCAGGTCAGCTGGCTGGAGATCGCCACCACCGGCAAGGCCCGCACCGCCATCCGCCGCGCCCTGCGCGAGGCGGACCGGGCGCGGTTTGTGAAACTGGGTCATGAGCTTGCGCGTTCGGCGTTTGAGCACGTCGGCAAGAAGGCGACTGACAAGGCGCTGGAAACCGCAGCCCGCGCGCTGCGCGCCAGCGGCGTGAATGAGCTGCTTGCAAGGCTGGGCGCGGCCGAGATCACCGCGCATGACGTGGTGCAGTCTGTCTATCCTGAACTGACCACCTCTGGCGATGGCGACGAAATCTCGCCGCGCCGGGCGGTGATCGGCCTGGAGCCGGGGCAGAGCTTCGAGCGCGCGCCCTGCTGCCAACCGCTGCCGGGCGAGCGCATCATCGGCATCACCTACCGCGGCCGCGGCGTGGTGGTGCATGCCGCCGATTGCGACAAGCTCGGCGAATTCGAGGAGCAGCCGGAGCGCTGGATGGACGTGCAGTGGCACAGCGGCACCCACCCGGCTGTCTACGGCACCACGCTGGAGCTGACCATCGGCAACGATGCCGGGGTGCTGGGGCGCATTTGCACATTGATCGGCGAGAAAAAGGCCAATATCTCGGACCTTGAATTTGTTGACAGGAAACCAGACTTTTACCGGCTTATGATCAATGTGGAGCTGCGGGATGTGGAGCAGCTGCACTCGCTGATGCTGACGCTTGAGGCGGAAAGCGATGTTGCCGCGGTGGCGCGGTTCCGGAATAAGCCGGAAGAGCGCCATTTTCCGGGGTAAGCCGCTGAAACTCTGAGCCGGAACTGGGAAGGACGGACAGCTTTGGTATTCAGGCGCCGGGACAGACGTTCGCCCCTCCGGGCGCTGGCGGATTTTGTCTGGCCGCGCGGCGGCTGGGGCCGGGCCTTCCTGTACGTGAAACACCGGGTGCGGCGGCTGCCCGATTCGCCCGAACGCATCGCCCGCGGCATCTGGGCCGGGGTGTTCACCACCTTCACGCCGTTCTACGGGCTGCACTTCCTGGTGGCGGCAATCATCGCCCGGATGATGAACGGCAATATCCTGGCCTCGCTCAGCGCCACCTTCTTTGGCAACCCGCTGACCTATGTGCCGATCGGGGTGGCCAGCCTGCAGACCGGCCATTGGCTGCTGGGCACCGAGTTTGACGAGGAGGTCGACAAATCCCTGGTGGGCAAGTTCCTTGCCGCTGGCGGCGACCTGAAGGACAACCTGTTTGCGCTCTTCATGGACAAGCCCGCCGACTGGCAGGGGCTGCATCTGTTTTATAACGAGGTGTTTTATCCTTACATGATCGGCGGCATCATCCCGGGCATCATTTGCGCCACGGTCTGCTACATGCTCAGCCTGCCGGTGATCCGGGTCTACCAGCAGCGCCGCCGGGCCAAGATCAAGGCCAAGTTCGAGGCGATCAAGCAGCGCGCCGAGGTCAGCACCGGCTCCTGAGCGGGGCTGCCGGATTGTACCATTATCGCCTGCAGGCTTGCTCTTGCCCGCTGTCTGTCTAGTCTTTGGGTTAAGGCTTTGACTTCAGACGGATGAGACAGCTGTCATGACACAGAACCAACTGCGCCTGGGCGTGAACATCGACCATGTTGCCACGGTGCGCAACGCCCGCGGGGGCGCCTATCCGGACCCGGTCCGCGCCGCGAAGCTGGCGGAGGAGGCGGGCGCCGACGGCATCACGGCGCACCTGCGCGAAGACCGCCGCCACATCACCGACGCCGATATCGACGCGCTGATGGAGGCGCTGACGGTGCCGCTGAACTTCGAGATGGCAGCAACCGAGGAGATGCAGAGGATTGCTTTGCGCCACAAGCCGCATGCGGTCTGCATCGTGCCGGAAAAGCGCGAGGAGCGCACCACCGAAGGCGGGCTGGAAGTGGCCCGCGAGGAAAATCGCCTGGCGCATTACATTGCCCCCCTGCGGGATGCGGGATGCCGGGTGTCGATCTTCATTGCCGCCGACAAGAAGCAGATCGAGGCCGCGCACCGGATCGGTGCCGAGGTGATCGAGCTGCACACCGGCGCCTATTGCGACTTCCACGCCGAAGGCCGGTTCGAGGACCGCGACCGCGAGCTGGAGGCGCTGCGGGACATGTCTGCCTATGCCCATTCGCTGGGGCTGGAGGTGCATGCAGGCCATGGCCTCACCTATGACACGGTGAAGCCGGTTGCGGCCTTTCCGGAGGTGAAGGAGCTCAACATCGGCCACTTCCTGATCGGCGAGGCAATCTTTCGCGGCCTGCCCCCGGCAGTGCAGGAGATGCGCCGCCTGATGGATGAAGCGCGGGGGTGACGGAGCCATGCACGTCAATCTGATCCGCTACGGGCTCTTGTGGATGGCGGCCTCTGTCGCGATGCTGCTGCTGGGACTGCTGCTGGCGCAATTCGGTGTTGAATTGCCGACCGGGCTCGCGACCGTGCTGCCGCCGATGTTTGCCTCGGTGCTGGAGGGGATGCGCATTGCGCAAGCCACCCGGGCGCCGCTGTCAGGCAAGGCAGCTTGGGTCAACGCGGCAGCGATGACCGGGGTTGTGGCAGTGCTGACGGTTGTGCAGCTGCCGCTTTACTGGGACAATCCGGTGGTGGTGGAGGCGCGGCAGACGGTTCCGGTCCTGTTCCTGGCGGGTGTCTGTGTGCTGCTGCTGGCGGTCATCCTGATGGTCAACCGGCTGTTTCTGGGCCATGGCATCAAGCTGGGTTTGAAACGGCTGCAAGAATGATCCTGGGCGTCGGAACCGATCTTGCCAATATCGAGCGGATCCAGCGCACCCTGGACCGGTTCGGGGACCGGTTCCGCAACCGGGTTTTTACCGAAATAGAGCAGCGCAAGGCTGAGCGCCGCCGCGATGTGGCGGGCACCTACGCCAAGCGCTGGGCCGCCAAGGAAGCCTGCTCCAAGGCGCTGGGCACCGGCTTGCGCATGGGGATCGCCTGGAAGGACATGGCGGTCTCCAACCTGCGCACCGGCCAGCCGGTGATGCATGTGACCGGCTGGGCCGCCGACCGGCTGCGCGAGATGACCCCGCCCGACCATGAGGCGGTGATCCACGTGACACTGACCGACGACCACCCCTGGGCGCAGGCCTTTGTGGTGATCGAAGCGCGTCCGATCGCCAGCGACCCGGCGGAATCGGCTTCGGGAACTTGACTTGGCCCCCTCAGGCCCGCATGTAGCCCCGGACCTTGTTTCCAAACCGGAGAGCCTGATGACGGCCAAAGCAAAGACCGGCAGTTCGATCCTTGAGACGATCAAAACGATCGTCTACGCGCTGCTGATCGCCGGTGTCTTCCGCACCCTGTTTTTTCAGCCCTTCTGGATACCCTCCGGATCGATGAAGGAAACCCTGCTGATCGGGGATTTCCTGTTCGTCAACAAGATGGCCTATGGCTATTCCTATGCCTCTTGCCCCAGCGTGCGTATCGGGGCGGTCGGGCTGAACATCGACGCCAAGGACATCTGCGGTTTTCTGGACGGTGACAACACCCGCCTGATGGGCGGACAGCCGGAACGCGGCGACGTGGTGGTGTTCCGCCACCCGGTCAACGGCAATGACTTCATCAAGCGGCTGGTCGGCCTGCCGGGCGACAAGATTCAGATGAAGAACGGCGTGCTGTTCATCAACGGCGCGCCGGTCAAGCTGCAGGATGCGGGCCAGTTCGAGGAAGTGATGGAACGCCAGGGGCCGCAGGGCTCCTTCCCGCGCTGTGAAAATGCGCCTGTCGGCCAGGGCGCCGTCTGCAAGAAGTCGCGCAAGCTGGAGACCCTGCCGGGCGGCAATGAGCATATCGTGCTTAACATCACCAACCAGGGCATGGACCACACCGGCGTCTACCAGGTTCCGGAAGGGCACTATTTCTTCATGGGCGACAACCGGGACAACTCCTCCGACAGCCGCTTGCCGCAGTCTGCCGGCGGGGTTGGCTTTGTGCCTTACGAAAACCTGATCGGCCGGGCCGACCGGATTATGTTCTCCTCCGCCGGGCGGTCCATGCTCTACTTCTGGACCTGGCGCGGCGACCGTTTCTTCAAGGGGATCGAGTGAAACTGTCCAAGGAATTGCGCGCGTTCGAGGATCGGATCGGGCATAAGTTTGCCCGCCCCGACCTGCTGCAGCGCGCCGTGACCCATGCCTCCGTCTCTTCCGCTACCCGCCAGGACAACCAGCGGCTGGAGTTTCTGGGCGACCGGGTACTGGGGCTGGTGATGGCCACCGCCCTATTGGAGCATGACAAAACCGCCACCGAGGGCCAGCTGGCGCCGCGTTTCAACGCGCTGGTGCGCAAGGAAGCCTGCGCCGATGTCGCCAAGGAGATCGACCTTGGCGCTGTGCTGAAGCTGGGCCGCTCAGAGATGATGTCCGGCGGCCGCCGCAAACAGGCACTCCTGGGCGACGCGATGGAGGCGGTGATTGCCGCGGTCTATAAGGACGCAGGCTTTGACGCCGCTGCCGAGATGATCCTGCGCCTGTGGGGCAGCCGCATCCACAAGGTCGAAAGCGACGCGCGCGACGCCAAGACATCGCTGCAGGAGTGGGCGCAGGCCCGCGGGCAGAAGGTGCCCACCTATGTCGAGGTGTCCCGCAGCGGCCCCGACCACGCGCCGGTCTTCACCATTGCGGCAAGGCTTCAGGACGGCACTGAAGCTCAGGCCACGGCGGGTTCCAAACGGCAAGCGGAACAAGCGGCGGCGAGGGCGCTGCTGGAACAGATCGGCTGAGGTTTCAAACCACCCGGATGTAACCCGCGAGCCCGGTTTTCTGATGCTCGATCACATGGCAGTGGAACGCCCAGTCGCCGGGGTTGTCGGCCACCAGCGCAATCTCGGCCACCTCGTCCTTCATCAGCAGCATGGTGTCCGTCACCAGCGGCGGCAATTTCCGAAGGTTTGAGCTTATCGGCACAAATGCCAGCCCGTGCAGGTGGATCGGGTGCAGGTTCGGCGATTCATTCCTCAGCCGCAGCACGTAGCTCCTGCCTTGTTTCAACACGGCCAGCGGCCCGGTCCCTTTGGCCGCGTCTCCAGCCCAAGGCGTGCGGTTGATCGACCAGAAACTGTACCCCATAGAGCCGCAATAGCCGTCATTCGGCGGCCCGCCCTCCGGCGCCCAGCCAAACACGAAATCATGCACCTCTGCCTTTGATAGGTCCGGCCGGGCAACCGGATTGGCAGGCAGCGGCTTCAGCTCCCGCAATTCCCGCGCCAGGTCCGCACCAACCGAGCGTAGTGTTGCCATCGTGCGCGTGGGCTGCCCCGGCAGCTCCGCCAGCAGACCCGCCGTCTGCCCTTCCTCCGCGGGCATCCGCACCGCGAAATCCACCCGCTGGCCAGGGCCGACCAGCAGCGGTTCACCGGCAGAGGGCAGGGGCAGCTCAAACTCCACCGGATGCCCGTCCCGGGCAATGATCCGCGCCTGATCTGTGCTTAGATGCAGCTTGTAGATCCGCGTGGTGTCCGTGTTCACCACCCTGAGCCGCACCAGCCCGCCTGCCGGGTGATCGTACACCGGCGCCTGCAGCCAGTTCGCGGTCAGCACATTGCCGCGGGTCCCGGCGCGGGCCGCCCCGCGCGCGGTGTAATAGGGCAGGAAGGCGCCATCCTCATACAGCCGGAAATCCCGCAGGTTGACCGCCTGATCGGCGTCAAAACCGGGATCTTCCGCCTCTTTGATCACCATCACCCCGGTCAGCCCATGCGCCATCTGCGCCATGGTCATGCAGTGCGGGTGATACCAATAGGTGCCCGCATCCGGCGGGGTGAATTCATACTCAAACGCCTCGCCGCCCGCGATTGGCATCTGGGTCAGGTAAGGCACCCCGTCCATTGCGTTGCCGATCCGCAGCCCGTGCCAGTGCATTGCGGTGTAATCTTCGGTGCCATTGACGACCTGCAGTTGCATGGGTTTGCCCTGGGTGCCGTACAGAACCGGCGGCGGCGCATCCGGCGACAGGCTCACCATGCCCTTCGTCGGCTGGTCCCGGAACCTGAAGCTTGCGGTTTGAATTGTCAGCTGCTGCGCCGCTGCGGCACCGGCCAAGCTCCATCCGCCTCCGCCAAGCACCCCGGCGGTAGCAGCGCTCCCAAGCAGAAAATCACGTCGGTTCATCAGGCAGGCCTCCTGTCATGCAATCAAAGAAAGGCCTGGCTGCGGGACTGGCTTGGCGCTGCGGTTCTCACACGGGATCTGCCACAGGTCTTTGACATAGGGCAAGGCTGTGCAACGCTGCCCCAAGCGCCCAAGAAAACACCTCTGGCCCCTGTGGGTAAAATCCTGTAGGGGATCGGCTCTGCAAACAGGACCAGTACTGATGACCACACGCGCCGGATTCGTTGCCCTGATCGGAGAGCCCAATGCGGGCAAATCCACCCTTCTGAACCGCATGGTCGGGGCCAAGGTCTCGATCGTGACCCATAAGGTGCAGACTACCCGCGCCCGCATCCGCGGCGTGGCGATGGAGGGCGACGCGCAGCTGGTATTTGTCGACACGCCGGGCCTGTTCAAGCCCCGCCGCCGCCTGGACCGCGCGATGGTCGCCGCCGCCTGGGGCGGCGCTGCAGACGCCGACGTCGTTGTGCTGATGGTGGAGGCCCACCGCGGCATCACCGAAGGCGTCGAAACCATCCTGGAAGGTCTTGAGGAAATCGGCAAGGGCCGCACCGTGGCGCTGGCGATCAACAAGATCGACAAGGTGCCCGCTGAAAAACTGCTGGGCCTTACCCAGGAGCTGAACAGCCGCTACGGCTTTGCCGAAACCTTCATGATCTCGGCAGAGCGCGGCCATGGTGTTGACGACCTGCGCCAGTGGCTGGCAGGCAAGCTGCCGGAAAGCCCCTGGCTCTACCCCGAAGACCAGATCGCCGATCTGCCGATGCGGATGATCGCGGCGGAGATGACCCGCGAAAAGCTGACCCTGCGCCTGCATCAGGAACTGCCCTACCAGCTCACCGTCGAAACCGAGAAATGGGAAGAGCGCAAGGACGGCTCTGCCCGCGTCGATCAGATCATCTATGTGGTCCGCGACGGCCACAAGGGCATTGTTCTGGGCAAGCGCGGCGAGACCATTAAATCCGTTTCCCAAGCCGCCCGCGCCGAGCTGGAGGAGTTCCTGGGCCGCAAGGTGCACCTGTTCCTGCAGGTGAAGGTGCGCCCGAACTGGCTGGAAGAGGCAGAGCGCTACTCGGAAATGGGCCTCGACTTCAAAGACGGCAACTGAAGCCCCCCATGCTTTTCACCTTTGTGGAAATACTCCCGCCGGAGGCTCCCGCACTCCCCATGGGCGCCGAAGCTGGCAGGTGCGCGGCATGACCCGCCTCACCGCCCGCTTCTGGGTCGACGCATATCTGACCCGCCTGCGGTTTCAGGATATCCCGGCCTTCATCACTTCCCACGGCGACGACACCGCGGGCGCGGTTCTGGTCAAGCTCAACACCCTGGACGGCCAGGCCCGTGCCTTTCACCGCACCTATGACCTGATGAGCGGCGACCGCAAATGGGATGAGCTGGCCACCGGGGCAGAGACTGACGTCGATGCCTCGATCAGCCGCCAGCGCAGCTTTGACCCGGACCTCTGGGTGATCGAGGTCGAGGACCGGCAGGGCCGCCACCTGCTGGACGAACCCGGCCTGGAATGACCCCGCCGCTTGCAGCCCCTCCGGCAATGCGGTCTGGTAGGGCGGACCGCAGGACAGGGAGGCCCGGTGTTGGAGTGGCGTGATCACGGCATATTGCTTTCGGTGCGCCGCCACGGCGAAAGCTCGGCCATCATCGACGTCTTTACCGAAGAACACGGCCGCCATGCCGGTGTAGTCCGCGGCGGCGCCGGCCGCAGAATGGCCCCGATCCTGCAACCCGGCGCTCAGCTGGACGTGACCTGGCGGGCGCGGCTGGAGGATCACCTCGGCAGCTACCACGCAGAACCCCTGCGCAGCCGGGCCGCTGCGGCGCTTTCGGGGCGGCTGGCACTCGCCGGGCTCAACACGGTTACCGCGCTGCTGTCCTTTTGCCTGCCCGAACGGGAGCCGCATCCGGACCTCTTTACCCGCAGCGAACAGCTGCTGGACCTTCTGGCGAATGAAGACCTCTGGCCGCTCGCCTATCTGCGCTGGGAACTGGCGCTCTTGGAGGAAATGGGCTTTGGCCTCGACCTGTCGGCCTGCGCCGTGACCGGCAGCCGTTTCGGGCTTGCCTTTGTGTCGCCGAAAACGGGCCGGGCTGTTTCACGTGAAGGCGCGGGGGAGTGGGCGGACCGGCTGCTGCCCTTGCCGCCGGTGATGCTGGGCCACGGTGATGCCGGAGACGCCGAAATCGTCCAGGCCCTGCGCACAACGGGCCATTTTCTGGAGGCGCATCTGGCGCCCTCGCTGGGCAACCATCCGCTGCCAGAGGCGCGCGGCCGGCTCATGGACCTGCTCAGCCGCCGCCTGTGAACAGCATCTCGCGGCCTGCCTCATTGCTGAGGATCAGCACGTCACCCGACACTTCCGCCAGTGTCATCTCCTGCAGTGCCTGCAGAAACGCGTCCTCCGCCGCCAATCCCGGGCAGGCCATGCGCGTCACCGCCAGCGGCCCGGTTTCAAACCAGGGGTAGGGGGCAGTCTGGATGCCGCTAAAGCTGTTGCAAGGCCCCCTTCCGGCGATCTTGCCCGGTTCCGGAAACCTGAGGCTGGCGGAGGCTGGAAAGGCCGCGCCATCGACGCTCTGCAGGCGCCACACCTTGCCTGCGGCACCATAGGCCGACAGGCTCTCATCCCCGGTGCAGGCGCTGGCCAGCAGCAGGGAACCGATCAGGGCAGAACGCAGCATCAAGACCTCCTGAGGGATGTTTCAAAGCACATTGGAATGCCGCGGCAGGCAGGGCAAGGCCAGCCGGCAACAAGCGCTCCCGCCCGCCGCCGCGGCATTGAAAATGCCTTGCGCCCGTTGGGCCCGGCGCCGCGCGGGGCGCGGCGCCTGCCGCACCCTTGCGCCGCAGCGCTGCCGCGCCGTGCGCAGCACGGCGCCCGGCCTAACGCCTTGGGCGCATTCGATGGAATGCGCCGCCAAGTGGGCGGGAGCACTGCCCCTTTAGTTTGCGCGGATAATCTCGGCGACCTTGCGGCCGATCTCGCCGCTGGCCTTGACTGACGGGTGGATCATGTCCGGCGCGTGGTAGGAGCGGTCGCCATGGGGCACCAAGTCCCTGTTCGACAAAAAGAAGATGCCCGCGTCCAGCTCTGCCAGCCGGGTGATGCGGGTTTCCAGTTCGTCCCCCTCATCCCGGCAGTGCTCAATCAGCGAGCCAGCACCGGGGCTTCGCAGATAGCCGACGTAAATGATCCTGGCACCTGTCGCGCGCAGGTCTGACAGCATGGCCGGGATGGCCCCGCTGCGCCCGTCAGACGAGATCAGCTTGTCCATCTTCCGGTCGCAGGCAAAGCAGCCGCAGCCGAACCACAGGTCGTTGCCGCCGCCGTTCACGATCACCCAGTCCCATTCCCCGGACGTGTACTGCTTGCGGATGTTCATCCCGGCGGCGCCGGAAACGGGCAGCTTGTAAATGATCCGCGCGGCAGAGACAGAGCGGTCCACCACAGGCTCCTGCAATTCCCGCGCCACCATGTCCGGAATGGATTTTCCCGCCAGCCTGTGCCAGGCCAGCAGGGAATCCCCCATGGCCAGAATGCGCGGGGACTGGCCCGCCGGCACTGTATCGCCGCAGGCGGTCAACAGGAGCAGACAGGACAGAAGGAGGCAGCGCAGGAGTGACATGCCCCCTTGTTAGACGGCTTTCGCTCAGGAGCGAATGACCAGAATCGGAAACAGGTTCATTTTGCGCTGCGTTTGCAGGCTGAGCGTTCGGGGCGCGGCACTTAGCTTGACAGAAAAAGCCCGGCGCGAACGCCGGGCAAGGAGGGGATTGCTCCCCTGCGGTAGTAACAAGTGGCGGTCAGCCCAGCAGGCGGCGGGCGATCACTTGCGCCTGGATCTCGGCTGCGCCTTCAAAGATGTTGAGGATACGCGCATCGCACAGCACGCGGGAGATCTTGTATTCCATCGCAAAGCCGTTGCCGCCGTGGATCTGCAGCCCGTTGTCGGCCGCAGCCCAGGCCACCCGCGCGCCCAGCAGCTTGGCCATGCCGGCCTCCAGATCGCAGCGGTGGCCGTGGTCCTTTTCCCAGGCGGAGAAATAGGTGAGCTGGCGGGCGATCATGATCTCCACCGCCATCATTGCCAGCTTGCCCGACACCCGCGGGAAATTGATCAGCGACTTGCCGAACTGCTTGCGCTCCTGCGCGTATTGCATGGCGATATCCAGCGCCGACTGCGCCACACCGATGGCGCGGGCCGCAGTCTGGATGCGGGCCGATTCAAAGGTCTCCATCAGCTGTTTGAAGCCCTTGTTCTCCTCGCCGCCCAGCAGGTTTTCCTGCTTCACATGGAAATTGTCGAAGCCCAGCTCGTATTCCTTCATGCCGCGGTAGCCCAGCACCTCGATCTCGCCGCCGGTCATGCCTTCGGTCGGGAAGGGGTGCTCGTCTGTGCCCGGCGTTTTCTCTGCCAGGAACATCGACAAGCCGCGGTGATCAGTGGTGTCCGGGTCGGTGCGCGCCAGCAGGGTCATCACATGGGTGCGGGCGGCGTGGGTGATCCAGGTCTTGTTGCCAGTGATCTTGTAATCGCCGTTCTCATCCTTGACTGCGCGGGTGCGCAGGCTGCCAAGGTCGGAGCCGGTGTTCGGCTCGGTGAAAACGGCAGTGGGCAGGATTTCAGCGCTGGACAGCTTCGGCAGCCAGTTGGCTTTCTGCTCCTCGGTGCCGCCGCACAGGATCAGCTCCGCCGCGATTTCAGAGCGGGTGCCCAGCGAGCCAACACCGATATAGCCGCGCGACAGCTCCTCGGAAACCACCACCATTGATGCCTTGGACAGGCCGAAGCCGCCGTATTCCTCCGGGATGGTCAGCCCGAAGACACCCATCTCCGCCAGCTCTTCGATCACTTCCATCGGGATCAGCTCATCCTTCAGGTGCCACTCGTGGGCGTGCGGCTCGACCTTTTCCACCGCATAGCGGCGGAACTGGTCGCGGATCATTTCCAGCTCTTCCTCCAGGCCGGAGGCGCCGAACATGGTGGAGCCGGCCTGCTCCTCCATCAGCTGCACCAGCCGGGTGCGCGCGGCCTGGCTGTTGCCCTGCTCGCACAGCGTCATCACTGCAGGCACCATCAGCGCACGCTGGGCATCCTGGTTCAGGCCCAGGTCCTGCAGGCGGATGATCTCGCCCTGGTTCATCTGGATGCCGCCATATACCTGCCACAGGTATTCGCCAAAACCGATCTGGTGGAGCAGCTGCTCCATCTCGCCGAACTTGCCCTCGCCCTGCAGCTTCTCGGCCCATTTCTGCATCTGCCGCAGCGAGTAGACATAGGTGGCAAGCCAGGACAGCCCGTGCGCCGCCACCTGATTTTCCTCGATCAGCTTGCCGGACACACGGCCGTCGCTGCTCACCATGTCCTTGACGGAGGCGCGCGCGGCCTCAAGCAGCTGGTCCAGCGGTTCCAGCGCGGCGCCGGTCAGCGCCAGCAGGTCGGGAATGAGTGTCGGTTTCATATGCAAGTCCTGTCCGTCGTGGGCCATGAATCAGATCCTTCTTCGGTCGCCCGGTGGTAAATCATTTTGCAGGTGCAGCGCAACAAAAATACTCACGGGTGCGTCGTTTGGATCAAATATTGCGTGTTGATTTTGCCCGTGCAGCACGCTGCGGATGTGGTAGAGCGGAGGTATGACGGCACTGTTTTCGTTTCTCTCCCCGGCAGAGCTGACAGCGGCTTTTGGCATCGCGCTGCTGGCCGGCACGGTCAAGGGCCTGGTGGGCTTTGCCATGCCGATGATCTTCATCTCCGGCCTCAGCATGTTTCTGGCGCCGGACCTGGCGCTGGCTGGTTTGATTCTGCCGACCCTGGTCACCAACGGCATGCAGGCGCTGCGCCAGGGGCCTGCGGCGGCCTTCGCCTCGATCCGCAAGTTCCGGGTGTTTCTGCTGATCGGCCTGGTCTGCCTGCTGCTCAGCGCCCAGTCCGTGCGGCTGCTGCCGCAGCAGGCGCTGCTGCTGGTGATCGGTCTGCCGGTCACGGTCTTTGCCTGCATCCAGCTGATGGGAAAGACGTTCTCAATCACCAATCCGACCCGCCGCAGCGAGGCGATGGTGGGCGGCATTGCGGGCCTGATCGGCGGCGTGTCCGGTGTCTGGGGCCCGCCGACCGTGGCCTACCTGACTGCCTTGAACACTGAAAAGACAGAGCAGATCCGGGTGCAGGGGGTGATCTACGGCCTTGGCGCTGTGGCGCTGCTGGTGGCGCATGTCGGCTCTGGCGTGATCCGGACTGAAACCGCGCCGTTCTCGCTGTTGCTGATCCTGCCGGCGGTGGCGGGCATGTGGATCGGCGGGCTTCTGCATGACCGGATCGACCAGGTGCTGTTCCGCCGCGCCACGCTGGTGGTTCTGCTTATTGCTGGGCTGAACCTGCTGCGCCGCGGCGTGCTGATATAGCGGGGAGGGGCAGGGGCGCCATGCATCAACGGCTCAGCGCAGAACAGCTGGCAACCGGCTCCATCCTGATCGCGCTGGCCGTGATGGCGCTGAAGGTCGCCGCCTGGATGATGACCGGCTCCGTGGCGCTCTTGTCTGACGCGCTGGAATCGCTGGTCAACATCGGCGGCGCGGTGATGGCCTGGGTTGCAGTGCGCTATGCCCAGCGGCCCCCGGACGCGGACCATCCCTATGGCCACCACAAGGCCGAATACTTCTCGGCGGTGATCGAGGGCATCCTGATCGTGATTGCCGCCCTGGTGATCCTGCATGAGGCGATCAGCGCACTGGCCCGCCCGGCCGCCGCCGACTGGGGTGCTGCCGGCATGGTGGTGAACGCGCTGGCGATGCTGGTGAATCTTGCTTGGGCGCGGATGCTGCTGCTGGCGGGCGCACGCCTGAAATCCCCGGCGCTGTCCGCAGGCGGCCGCCACTTGATGAGCGACGTCTGGACCTCCGCCGGGGTTCTGGCCGGCCTGGGGCTGGCCCTGGCAACAGGCTGGACCGTGCTCGACCCGCTTCTGGCGCTGCTGGTCGGCGTCAACATCCTGCGCGAGGGCTGGCTGGTGATTGCCGCTTCCGTCGGCGGCCTGATGGACACCGCCGCCCCGGCGGAGGAACGCGCCCGGATCGAGGAGATACTGCATGCCTCGGCAAATGGCGCGATGCAGGTGCACGGCCTCAAAACCCGCCGCGCCGGACGTGCGTTGTTTGTCGAGTTCCACATGGTGGTCGACGGCGCCATGACGGTGCGCGCTGCCCATGACATCTGCGACCGGGTCGAGGCCGCCCTGCGCGCCGCCATTCCTGACGTGCAGCCGGTGATTCACGTGGAGCCCGAACACAAGCTGGAGCCCGCCGGGATCGCGCCGCGCTGAAGCGTTTGCATTTCCTAGCTGTCTCCCTTTTAACCGCCCTCAAACAGGCAAAGGAGCAGGCACATGGCGATGGAGTGGAACAGGCTGCTGAACCCCGGGCGGCTGTGCCGGCCGGAGTATGGCGAGAAACCGGGACGCCCGGCCTACCTGCAGGATTACGACCGGATTCTGTTTTCGGAGCCGTTCCGGCGTTTGGCACAGAAGACGCAGGTGCATCCGCTGCATGACCATGACCACGTGCACCACCGGATGATCCACAGTATGGAAACCGCCAGCGTGGGCCGCTCGCTGGGCGCGGGCGTAGGGGCTGCCCTGGTGGAGCGCGGCAGCCTGCAGGCGGATCAGGTGGCACGGCTGGCAGGCCATGCAGAGGCCGCCTGCCTGGTGCATGACATCGGCAACCCGCCGTTTGGCCACTCCGGCGAAGACAGCATCGGCGGCTGGTTCGCAGCGAAGTTCCGGTCCGGCCGCGGCATCGCGGCGCAAGTGCCGCAGCACCTGCGCGCCGAGTTCGAGCATTTCGAGGGCAACGCGCAGGGCTTCCGCATCGTCGGGCGCTTGGAATACGCCCAGCAGCAGGGCGGGCTGCGGCTCAGCTATGCGACGCTGGGCGCGTTCATGAAGTATCCCTGCACCCGCCTGGTGCGGGATGAGGCGGCGGGCGCCGGCAAGGCGCCCTATGTCGGCCTGAAGAAGTTCGGCGTTTTCCAGTCGGACGCGGAGCTGTTTGAGGAGACCGCCGATGCCCTGGGCCTGCCGGCCGAGCCGGGCGGCTGGCGGCGGCGGCACCCGCTGGCCTTTCTGGTCGAGGCAGCGGATGACATCTGCTACCGCATCCTGGATATCGAGGATGCGGCCAGTATGGGCGACCTTTACCGTGCCGAGGTGGCCGAGGCGCTGGAAGGGATCGTCGGGAAGCCGAACGAGGACCGCGGCCTGCCGATGCGCGACCGTATCGGGCTTCTGCGCGCCTTTGCCATCGGCCAGTCGATCGACGCCGCCGTGACGGCGTTTGTGGAGAACTACGACGCCATCATGATGGGCGAGTTTAACGACGGGCTGATGGAAGTCTCCTCCAAGGCGCAGGCCTTTGCCCGCCTGAAAGAGCTGTCAGAGCAGCGGATCTTTGTCGCCCGCCGCAAGACCGAGCTGGAGATCACCGGGCGCCAGGTCCTCCATTCGGTGCTGGACCATTTCCACGGCCTTTACGACGATCTGGGCGCGTGCGGCTGGGACGCTGACGAACTGAAGGCGCGGCATGGCTATTGGGCCAAGCTGATCCGTGCCGTGGATCTGGACCTGCGCGGAGTTGAGGACGCATACTCCGCGATGCATTCGCTGGCCGATTTCGTCTCCGGAATGACTGACCGCTATGCGCTCAAGGTGCGGGATATGGTCACTGGATCGGTGGCCCGCTAACCGGCCTTTGCCTGGCCGGCTGCCTCCCGGGCCTCATCGCGCTTGCGCTGTGCCATCGTATCCGTGATGCGGCTGGCCCAGCGGTTGTTCTCATCCGCTAGCGCCTTGATCTCCCGGGCAAGATAGGCAAAGCCCAGGCCCGCCTTTCCCGCCCGCGCGGCCTCGATCCCGGCGTTGATTGCCAGGATGGACAGTTTCTGCACAGACCGCAGGATGTTTTCCGCCAGATCAATGATCTCGGCATTGGCCTCTTCGGTGCGGTTCAAGGTCTCTTGCAGTTCCTTGCGCAGATTGACCTCGGCCGAAGCATCCACCACCAGCCCCTCCAGGTAGACCATTTCGCCGTTGTCGTCATAAACCGCATTACCGCGCTCGCGCACCCAGGCTTCGGAGCCGTCGGGCTGGCTGAGCCGGTAGGCGACATCCCAGTTCGCTTTCGCTTCAATGGCTGCGTCCACATCGGCAAAGACGCGGTCGATGTCATCTGCATGGGTCAGGCCGGCGTAGGACACCTTCGCGTTCCCAAGAATATCCGATTTCGGGCAGCCGCAGAGTTTTTCAACCTGTCCCGCCATGAATTTCATGGTGAAGTTCTCGTCATTTGCACAACGGTACACAAATGCGCTGCCGGTGCTGAAGATGCTGTTGAAAACGGTCAAAGCCTCTTTATCCATTCTGCCCTCCCTGGCTGCGGCGCGAAAATCTGTAAAACAGCCGCAAATCTGCGCTTGCGGAAGGTTTGCGCCGGAAGGGTTAAGGAAGTGTTTACTGGAAAATAAGTTTCCTGAAGTGAAAAACCCCAGCACAGAGGCCGGGGTTTTCTTTCCTCAGAGGAATTCGAAGGCATCAGCCGATGGCTGCGGCCTTCACGTCCTCGTCGATGAACGGCAGATACTGCTCGAAGTTGTCAGAGAACATCTGCACCAGCTTGGCCGCCTGACGGTCATAGGCCTCCTGATCATCCCAGGTGCGGCGCGGGTCCAGCAGCACTTCCGGCACGCCCGGCACGGTGACCGGCACGTCAAAGCCGAAGTTGCCGTCTTTGCGGAACTCGGCTTCAGCCAGCGAGCCGTCCAGCGCAGCGGTCAGCAGCGCGCGGGTGGCCTTGATCGGCATCCGGCTGCCAACGCCGTAGGCGCCGCCGGTCCAGCCGGTGTTCACCAGCCAGCAGGTCGCGCCGTGCTGGGCGATCTTTTCGCGCAGCAGGTTGCCGTAGACCTCGGGGCGGCGCGGCATGAAGGGCGCGCCAAAGCAGGTGGAGAAGGTCGGCTCCGGCTCGGTCACGCCGCGCTCGGTTCCGGCCACCTTGGAGGTGAAGCCCGACAGGAAGTGATACATCGCCTGCGCCGGTGTCAGCCGCGAGATCGGAGGCAGCACGCCGAACGCATCACAGGTCAGCATGATGATGTTCTTCGGGTGGCCGCCGCGGGCGCTTTCCGATGCATTGGAGATGTAATGCAGCGGGTAGGCGCAGCGCATGTTGGCGGTCAGGCTGTCGTCGTTGAAATCCAGCTCCTTGGTTTCCTCGTCAAACACCATGTTTTCGATCACGGTGCCGAATTTGGAGGTGGTCGCATAGATTTCCGGCTCTGCCTCGGGGTTCAGGTTGATGGTCTTGGCATAGCAGCCGCCTTCAAAGTTGAAGGTGCCGTTGTCGGCCCAGCCATGCTCGTCATCGCCGATCAGCACGCGGTCGGGGTCGGCGGACAGGGTGGTCTTGCCGGTCCCGGAGAGGCCGAAGAACACGGCAGTGTCGACCGGATTGCCCTTGGCGTGGTTGGCGGAGCAGTGCATCGGCATGATGCCTTTTTCCGGCAGCAGGTAGTTCAGCAGGGTGAACACCGATTTCTTGTTCTCACCCGCGTACTCGGTGCCGCCGATCAGGATCATTTTGCGGTCGAAGTTCATCGCGATGATGGTCTCAGAACGGCAGTCGTGCCGCTTGGGATCAGCCTGGAAGCTCGGGCAGTTGATAACGGTGAAGTCGGCGATGAAATCATCCAAGTCTTCGCGGTCCGGGCGGCGCAGCATGGTGCGGATAAACAGGTTGTGCCAGGCCAGTTCGGTCACCATGCGGACGTTGATCGCATGCGCCGGGTCGGCACCGCCCACCAGGTCCTGGACATAGTAGTCCTTGCCCTTCATGTGCTCCAGCATGTCGGCGTACAGTGCGTCAAAGCCCTCGGGGCTCATCGCGGCATTGTTATCCCACCAGATGGTGTCGCGGACGCTGTCGGTTTTCACGACATGTTTGTCCTTGGGCGAGCGGCCGGTGAATTTGCCGGTGGTCACGAGGAAGGCGCCGCCATTGCCCAGCGTGCCTTCGCCGCGCTTCAGCGCGGCTTCGATCAGCGCCGGCTCCATGAAGTTGTAATAGACATTTCCCAGACCCTCGATGCCCTGATCTTCGAGGCGGAATTGCGGGTTAACCCGTCCAGATGTCATGCGTTTTTTCTCCTGTGGCGGCGCGGGCGGCACGCAGGCTGCGCGGCTGCGCCATTGGGGCAATAGAAAACGGCATCGCTGCCGGTGGCGGGGTCTTAGCATGGCGTTTTGGGCGGTGAACAGGCCGGCCTCCCCTAGTTAGCGCCACCAAGGCGATGTTTAGCGCAACCATTATTTGCAATGGGGAAAAGCGCCCGCTTGTTCAGCAGACGCTAAGGTATTTTTGCCCCAATGGAGCCCAAAGATCGCGGCGATTCCCCAAATGGGATTGATTCGGCGCATCAGAACGGCGATGAAAGTGGCTAAAACAAAACAGAGAACAGAGCAGATTAGGGGCAATTCCAATGTCAAAGATTGCTTTGGTTGACGATGACAGGAACATCCTGACATCGGTTTCCATGACGCTTGAGGCCGAGGGCTTTGAGGTCGAAACCTATAACGACGGCCAGGCGGCGCTGGATGCGTTCAACAAGAAGCTGCCGGACATGGCGGTGCTGGACATCAAGATGCCGCGGATGGATGGCATGGACCTGCTGCAGCGGCTGCGCCAGAAAACCCAGATGCCGGTGATCTTCCTCACCTCCAAGGACGACGAGATCGACGAGGTGCTGGGTTTGCGCATGGGCGCTGACGATTATGTCAAGAAACCCTTCTCGCAGCGGCTTCTGGTGGAACGGATCCGGGCCTTACTGCGCCGCCAGGAGGCGATCAGCAGCGATGCCGCCGGCACCAGCAGCCCGGAGACCAAGGTGATGGAACGGGGCAATCTGCGGATGGACCCGCTGCGCCACGCGGTCAGCTGGAAGGGCAAGGATGTGTCGCTGACCGTGACCGAATTCCTGCTGCTGCAGGCGCTGGCCCAGCGGCCGGGTTTTGTCAAAAGCCGCGACCAGCTGATGGATGTGGCCTATGATGACCAGGTTTATGTGGACGACCGCACCATCGACAGCCATATCAAGCGTCTGCGGAAGAAAATGCGCAGCGCAGATGCGGAATTTGCGGCAATCGAAACTCTTTATGGAATCGGTTACCGTTATAATGAAGAATAGGCGGCACGTTTGAGCGGGGCAAAAGCCCCCGGCCGGAGGAGTGGGCGCGCATGCGCGATACCAGCATAGTGCAACGCCAGCAGGACGGCGATGTTGTCTTGGGGGAGGATTGGGTCACCCCCGAGCAATCCGTGACGCGCGAGATGCAGGTCAAACGCGCGCGCCGCGGTCTGCTGTCGCTCAAAGGCTCGCCGCTGACCCGCAAGATCATTACCTTCAACCTGATCGCGCTGATCATTCTGGTCACCGGCATTCTGTATCTGAATTCCTCGCGCCAAAGCCTGGTGCAGCAGCGCGCGGGTGCGCTGGTCTCTGAGGCGATGCTGGCTGCAGATGTGTTCGAGGCGGAAATGCCTGCCGCAGGCGCGGTCAGCTTTGCCGCCGGTGATGGCATTCGGGCCGAGGACACGCTGGCCCGGCTCAGCCTGCGCGGCGGCGTCGAGGCTTTTGTCTTCGACACCACAGGCAATCTGATTTCCAGCATCAAGGGAATCGACCGCAGCGATGCCCTGAATGTGCTGAATGACAGCGGCAGGAGCCGGACCCTGATCAGCGATGCGCTGTCCGCCCTGTGGGGTATTGCCGGCGGCAGCACTGCGCCTGCCGGCAGCACAGGCAGCTCCGGCCCGGCGCTGGAAGAGCGGCTGGGCGGGCTGGTCGACAGGGCAATGAATGGCGGCACCGGGGTTGAAACCGTGGTCGACACCAGCGGCAGCCGGGTGATTTCGGCGGCAACCCCGATCCTCCACAACGGGCAGGCTGTCGGTGTGATTGCACTGACATCGCCCACCGGCGAAGTGGACGCCCTGGTGCGCGGCGAGCAGGAGCGGGTGCTGCAGATGTTCGTCGTTGCCCTGCTGGTCTCGGTCGGCCTCAGCCTGGTGCTGGCCTCCACAATCGCCAATCCGCTGGCCGATCTGGCCGAGGCCGCTGAACTGGGCCGCGACCGCGGCAGCCGCAGGTCCAGCCCGGGCCGCATCCGCATTCCCGACCTCTCCGCCCGCCCGGATGAGATCGGCCGCCTCAGCCGCGCCTTGCGCGGCATGGTCAAGGCGCTTTATTCCCGCATCGACAGCAACGAACAGTTCGCTGCCGATGTGGCGCATGAAATCAAGAACCCCCTGGCCAGCCTGCAGTCCGCCGTCGGCACCCTGCGCATGGTCAAGCGCGACGATCAGCGCGAGAAGCTGATGGATGTGATCGAACACGACGTGCGCCGCCTGGACCGTCTGGTGAGCGATATTTCCAACGCCTCGCGGCTCGACGCCGAGCTGGTCAAGGAGGAGGAAGAGGATTTCGACCTGCTGGCCATGCTGGGCAATCTGAACCAGTACCTGGGCGAAGACGCCCGCGCCAAGGGGATCGACTATATCACCGATCTGCCGGCCCAGCCCATCCGCTTGCAGGGGCTGGAAGCCCGGCTGGCGCAGGTCTTCGTCAACCTGATCACCAACGCCATCTCCTTCTGCGAGGAGGGCGACGCAATCCGCGTCTGGGCGCGCCGCCGCGCCAACCGGGTGCTGGTGGTGGTCGAGGACACCGGCCCTGGCATCCCGGACCAGGCGCTGTCCAAGATTTTCAAACGCTTCTACTCGCAGCGCCCGGTGGAGCATTTCGGTAATAACTCCGGCCTGGGCCTGGCGATCTCCAAGCAGATCGTCGAGGCGCATGGCGGTGTCATCTGGGCCGAGAATATCCGCCCGACCGAGGCTGATGTGACTTCTGAACCTCTGGGCGCGCGCTTTGTGGTCGGCCTGCCGGTGTAAATCATGCCTGATACGGAAAGCCTCATCCTGCATGCCTCCTGCGTCGCACTGGAGGGGCGGGGGCTTTTGATCACCGGTACCTCCGGGCAGGGGAAGTCGGCGCTGGCGCTGCAGCTGATGGCCTATGGCGCCCAGCTGGTCGCCGATGACCGGGTGCTGCTGCAGCTCCTGCACGCGCAGGTCGTTGCCAGCGCGCCGGAGCCGATCCGCGGCCTGGTTGAGGCCCGCTGCATGGGGCTTCTTCACGCCCAGATCCGCAGCCCTGTTCCTGTGGTGGCGCTGGTGGACTTGGACGAAACGGAGACCGACCGGCTGCCGGTGCGCCAGACCGCCCGGCTGCTGGAGCAGGAGGTGATCCGCCTGAAACGTGTGGACGGCGCCCATTTCGCCCCGGCGCTGATGCAATTCCTCAGATGCGGAGCCTTGGACCCCGATGCCTGATCCCGGCAAGAAGGCGGTGCCTGTGGTTCTGGTGACCGGCCCATCGGGCGCCGGGCGGACCACAGCCATCAACGTGCTGGAGGATCTCGGTTTCGAGGCCATCGACAACCTGCCGCTGCGGCTGCTGCCCGGCTTGATTGATGCTGCCGCCGAGCCGCGGCCGATGGCGCTGGGGCTTGACAGCCGCAACCGGGATTTCTCGCCGCGGGCGCTGCTGGATGTGATCGACATGCTGGCCGGCCGCCGTGAGGCGGAACTGACTGTTCTCTATCTCGATTCGCAGCCTGACGTGCTCTTGCGCCGCTATTCGGAAACCCGCCGCCGCCACCCGCTGGCGCCCGCCGAATCTCCGGGCGAGGGCGTGCGCCGCGAACTTGACCTGATGGCGCCGATCCGCGACCGCGCCGATATCCTGCTGGACACATCGGAGATGAACGTCCACCAGCTGAAGGCCGAGATCGAACGCTGGTTCGCGCCGGAGGGCAGGGCGCTGGCGCTGTCGGTGCAAAGCTTCTCCTACAAACGCGGGATGCCGCATGGGATCGACATGGTGTTCGATTGCCGGTTCCTGGCAAACCCCTATTGGGAGCCGGCGCTGCGGCATCTGAGCGGCGAGGACCAGGCGGTTCAGGACTACGTCAAGGCAGACCCTCTTTATGAGCCGTTCTTCTCCCGGGTGCTGGATATGACCCGGTTGCTGCTGCCCGCCTACCGGGACGAGGGGAAGTCGCATCTCTCCATCGCCTTCGGCTGCACCGGCGGCCAGCACAGATCGGTGACGATGGCGGAATCCCTGGCCAAGGCCCTTGCAGAAGACGGCCAGCAAGTGTCAATTAGACACCGCGAGCTGCAAGGCCAGCGAAAAAGTGAGAGGCCGGGTTGATCGGGATTGTGATCGTAGCGCATGGCGGGCTGGCGAAGGAGTACCTCGCCGCGGTGGAACACGTTGTGGGTCCGCAGCCCAGCCTGGTGGCCATCGCCATCGGTCCCGATGACGACCGGGAGGGCAAGCAGGACGAGATTTGCGTGGCGGCCAATGAAGTCGACACCGGCGGCGGCGTTGTGGTTGTGACAGACCTGTTCGGCGGATCGCCCTCCAACCTCAGCCTCAAGGCCTGCGCACCGCCTGACCGCCGCATTCTCTATGGAGCCAACCTGCCGATGCTGATCAAACTGGCAAAATCCCGCCACTTGCCGGTGGCCGACGCGGTCCGGCAGGCCATGGAGGCCGGGCGCAAGTATATCAACGCGCAAAACGTAAACCCTGACGGGGAGCAGGCACACTAAATGGCTCTGAAGACGCTGAAAATCATCAACGAAAAAGGGCTGCACGCCCGGGCCTCGGCCAAGCTGGTGGAGGTGGTGGAAGGGTTTGACGCCTCGGCTGAAGTGATAAAGGACGGGCTGTCCGCCTCCGGTGACAGCATTATGGGCCTTTTGATGTTGGCAGCCTCGAAAGGAACGACTATTGACGTCGAGACTTCGGGGCCCGATGCTGATGCGCTGGCGCATGCGCTGGAGGCCCTGGTGGCCGACAAGTTCGGCGAGGGCTACTAGGCCCGCGCCGGCAGCGGAACGGGAAGAGCACATTGGCGGATACCGCACACGACAGGAACACCGGCATCGCATCTGATACCGCTGAGCAGACGGGCGAGGTCTATGACCGCCGCACGCTGACCTATGCCAACTCCTTCGATGACCGCTGGACCTCCTTGGCGATAAAGACCATCGAATGGCTGACCGGCAAGCTGACGATTTTGCGCATGGTCAGCAAATTCGAAAAGCAGAACGCCGAATACCGCGGCCAGAAGTTCTGGCGCGGGGCCCTCAACACCATGGGCATCGAACTGCAGACGCCGCAGGAGCAGATCGAAAATATCCCCGCCGACGGTCCGGTGGTGATCGTCGCCAACCACCCGCACGGGATGGTCGACGGCATGATCTTCGCCGACCTCATCGGCCGCCGCCGCCTGGATTACCGCATTCTGACCCGCTCGGTGCTGACCGGGCTGGATGAGGCCGCGACCTCTTTCATGATCCCGGTACCCTTCCCGCATGACCCCGACGCGCAGCGCAAGATGGTCGACATGCGCGCCAAGACCATGGCGTTTCTCAAGGACGGCGGCGCCGTGGCACTGTTCCCCTCGGGGGTGGTGATGTCGTCCGACAGCTGGTTCGGGCCGGCCATCGAACGTGAATGGAATGTCTTCACCGCCCAGCTGATCCGCCGCTCCGGCGCCCGGGTGGTGCCGATTTACTTCCCGGGCTCAAACTCGCGCTGGTACCAGATCGCCTGCCAGATCTCTCCGATCCTGCGCCAGGGCCTCCTGCTGCATGAAATCGTGCGCTCCTGCAACAAGCCGCAGGCGCCGGTGGTCGGCAAACCGCTGACCGACGCGCAGATGGAAAAGCTGCACAGCGACCCGCGCGGCTTCATGGCCTGGCTGCGCGAGCATACGCTCAGCCTCGGCAAGCAGGGCTGAAAAACAGGCGCGACGCAGGTCCGCCTCTTCATCTGGCTGAAAACATCCCGGGGGTGAATTGGCCGCGAGGCCAAGAGGGGGCAGCGCCCCCCTTCCGCCGCTCAGGATCAGCGTGTCGGCACCGGGGTTTCACCACGGTAGTCGTAGAATCCGCGCTGGGTCTTGCGGCCCAGCCATCCGGCCTCGACATATTTGGTCAGCAGCGGGCAGGGGCGGTATTTGGTGTCCGCCAGCCCATCGTGCAGCACGTTCATGATGGCCAGGCAGGTGTCCAGCCCGATGAAATCCGCCAGCTCCAGCGGCCCCATCGGGTGGTTGGCGCCCAGCTTCATCGATTCGTCGATCGACTTCACCGACCCCACGCCCTCGTACAGCGTATAGACCGCCTCGTTGATCATCGGCATCAGGATGCGGTTGACGATGAACGCCGGGAAGTCTTCTGCGCTGGCAGAAGTCTTACCCAGCCGCGCCACCACATCCTGGCACGCCTTGAACGTCGGCTCATCGGTGGCGATGCCGCGGATCAGCTCCACCAGCTGCATCACCGGCACCGGGTTCATGAAGTGGAACCCCATAAAGCGCTCCGGCCGGTCGGTCCGGCTGGCCAGACGGGTGATCGAGATCGACGACGTGTTAGACGTCAGGATCGTGTGCGGTTTCAGATGCGGCTGCAGATCCTCGAAAATAGCCTGCTTGACGGTTTCCCGTTCGGTGGCGGCCTCAATCACCAGATCGGTCGCGCCAATATCGGCCAGCGTCAGCGACGGCACGATCCGTGCCAATGCTGCCTGCACGTCGTCCTCGGAGATCTTTCCCTTGCTGGCCTGGCGGGCCATGTTTTTGTGAATGAGGCTCAGCGCGGCATCCAGCGCCTGCTGGCTGACGTCATTCAGCACGACATCATACCCGGCAAGCGCCATGACATGGGCAATACCATTGCCCATCTGCCCGGCGCCGATCACACCAACCTTCTGAATTTCCATGCCTCAGGCTCCTGAAATATCTGCCGCAACCTTACTGGCCGGGGAAGGGCGGGCACAAGAGCAGCTTGGTCGGATTTGAGGCAAATTCTCACTTTAGGGAAATTGCAATGCTTCGCCTCCAGAGTGAGTCTCGGGTGAAAAATTGGTGGTGAAATGAGCTATGAACTCAAAAGCGCGGGGGCGCTTTCGGGGGAACCATGCAGATATGGGCAATCCAGGCTGCTGGTGCGGGGGCCGCAACGGTCGTTGGATGCGCCTTATGTTGCCTTTCTTGGTGGAACCGAAGTGTACGGGCGATTCGTTGAATTTCCCTTTGTCGACTCCCTGCAAAGCCGGCTTGGCGTGGATTGCATCAACCTGGGCAGTGTGAACGCCGGGCTGGACAGTTTCGCGCAGGACGAATCCTTGATCGGCATCGCCAGGGATGCGCAGGTCTCGGTGATGCAGATGCTGGGCGCGCAGAACATCTCAAACCCGTATTACCGGGTGCATCCGCGCCGCAATGACCGCTTCCTGCAGGCAAAGCCCGCGCTCAAGACGCTGTATCCGGAGGTGGACTTTACCGAATTCCACTTCAACAAGCACTTGCTCTGCACCCTCCGGGACATCTCCGGCCAGCGGTTCGAACAGGTGCGCGAACAGCTGCAGCGCAGCTGGGTAGAAAGGATGAGCACCCTGATCGAAGCGCTGGACGGCCGTGTGCTGCTGCTGTGGCTGCGCTACCAGTTAGATGCCGACACCGGATTCCCGGAAGAGCCGGTACTGGTGGACCGTTCAATGGCGGATGCGCTGCGTCCAAAGGTGCAGGGGATCCTGGAGTTCCGGGCCGAATCCGCTGCGGCGGCGCATGACATCGCCGGCATGGTCTTCGGCCAGATGGAGCTGCCGGCAGCGCGTCACATGATCGGCCCCAAGGAGCATCTGCGAATCGCCGAGGCCCTGTCGGCCCGCCTGGAGCCGTTGCTCCCGGAGAAATAGCGCCAGCTCTGGGAACTGAAAAGGCCCGCCAAATGGCGGGCCTTTGTGTTTTTCAGCGGTCCAGCAGGGCTTAGCCCAGCTTTTCGGTCAGCGCCGGGACGGCTTCGAACAGGTCGGCAACCAGGCCGAAGTCCGCAACCTGGAAGATCGGTGCTTCTTCGTCCTTGTTGATCGCCACGATGACCTTGGAGTCTTTCATGCCGGCCAGGTGCTGAATGGCGCCGGAGATGCCGACAGCGATATACAGGTCCGGGGCAACAACCTTGCCGGTCTGGCCAACCTGCCAGTCGTTCGGGGCATAGCCCGAGTCGACCGCGGCGCGGGATGCGCCCACTGCCGCGCCCAGCTTGTCGGCCAGGTTTTCGATCAGTTTGAAGTCTTCCTCGGAGCCAACGCCACGGCCGCCGGAGACAACGATCCCGGCCGAGGTCAGCTCGGGACGGTCGCTTTCGGCAACCTTGTCTTCGACCCACTCGGACAGGCCCGGGTTTTCAGCGGCAGAGATGGTTTCCACGGATGCGGAACCGCCTTCGCCGGCCGCGTCGAAGGACGCGGTGCGGAAGGAGACGACTTTCTTGGCGTCGTTCGACTTCACGGTCTGGATCGCGTTGCCGGCGTAGATCGGGCGCTCGAAGGTGTTGCCGTCGACAACGCCGGACACATCCGAGATCACCATCACGTCCAGCAGGGCCGCGACGCGCGGCAGCACGTTCTTGGCGTCGGTGGTGGCCGGCGCAACGATGTGCTCATAGTCGGAGGCCAGGCCGGCGATCAGGGCCGCGGTCGGCTCCGCCAGGCGGTGGCCCAGCGACGCATCTTCGGCAACCAGGACCTTGGCAACGCCTGCGATCTTGGCGGCTTCTTCGCCAGCCGCAGCAGCAGAGGCGCCAGCGGCCAGAACGGTCACGTCGCCCAGTTTGGAGGCTGCGGCAACGGCTTTGGCGGTTGCGTCCAGCGCCAGCGCGCCGTCGGTCACTTCAGCAAGGAGAAGAACAGCCATTACACAGCCCCCGCTTCTTTGAGTTTCTCAACCAGTTCGTCGACGGAACCAACCACGATGCCTGCGGCGCGTGCCGGCGGCTCTTTGGTTTCGACGATTTCCAGGCGCGGCGTGACGTCGACGCCGTAGTCGGCGGCGGTTTTCTCGTCCAGCGGCTTTTTCTTCGCCTTCATGATGTTCGGCAGCGACGCATAGCGCGGCTCGTTCAGGCGCAGGTCCACGGTGATGATGGCGGGCATCTTCACGGAAATGGTCTGCAGGCCGCCGTCGACCTCGCGGGTGACCTTGGCGGTCTCGCCCTCGATGTCCAGCTCAGAGGCAAAGGTGCCCTGGGACCAGCCCAACAGCGCCGACAGCATCTGGCCGGTGGCGTTCATGTCGTTGTCGATCGCCTGCTTGCCGCAGAGCACGATGCCGGGCTGCTCTTCCTCGACCACTTTGGCCAGGATCTTGGCAACCGCCAGCGGCTCAATGTCGGTGTGCACGTCGTCGGCAGCAACCACCAGGATGGCGCGGTCCGCACCCATCGCCAGCGCGGTGCGCAGGGTTTCCTGGGCCTGCTTCACGCCGATCGAAACCGCAACAACCTCGTCAGCCTTGCCGGCTTCCTTCAGGCGGATGGCTTCTTCAACGGCGATTTCGTCGAAGGGGTTCATCGACATTTTGACGTTGGCGAGATCGACACCGCTGCCGTCCGCTTTGACGCGGACTTTCACGTTGTAGTCAATCACGCGTTTGACAGGCACAAGTACCTTCATTTTGCGTTCTCTCCTTAACAAACGGCAAGCCGCCCCAGGGCGACTCCCCCTCTATGCTCTCGCAGCGTTGATACCGGCTGGTGTGCGCCTGCAACAGGGCAAAATCGTCACGTTAGCGCACGCCGACGTCGCGTATGCTCATTTGGAACATCATTTTTGCAAGAATGTTTCCGCTAGGAAATCCGCCTGCCGCAACGGCAAGGCACCGCGGTAGCGCATGACGCGTTTGGCACCGGATTCGCCAGAATCCGGCGCCAAAGGGCGAATCAGGGAGGGATCCGGCCGGGGCAGGGGCCCTCAGCGGTTGGCGCCGGGAACCCACAGAACGTCGTCCTTGCCGCCGTTGTTGGCCACGCGGGCCGCGACAAAGAACCAGTCGCTGAGACGGTTCAGGTATTTCACCGCAGCCGGGTTCACGTCCTCTGCGGTGCTCAGGTCGGTGGCCAGCCGTTCGGCCCGGCGCGCCACGGTGCGGCAGACATGCAGATGCGCCGCCAGTTTGGACCCGCCCGGCAGGATAAAGCTGCGCAGCGCCTCCAGATCCTTGTTCATCACGTCGATCTCGGCCTCCAGCCGCTCGACCTGCGCCACCGCAACCCGCAGCGGCGGGTATTCGGCATCCGCGTCCTTTTCCATCTCCGGGCGGCACAGATCGGCGCCCAGGTCGAACAGATCGTTCTGAATGCGCGCCAGCGCCGCGTCCATCTCGCCGTCCGCCTCCAGCCGGGCCACCCCGACAAAGGAGTTCAGCTCATCCGAGGTGCCATAGGCGTTGACGCGGGCCGAATGCTTGGCCACGCGTTCGCCGTTGCCCAGGGCGGTTTCGCCCTTGTCGCCGGTGCGGGTGTAGATTTTGTTCAGAACGACCATTGCCAATTATCCTCCCTGGCTGCGCAGGTAGACGTAGGACAGCAAGAGCACCACTGCAATGAATTGAAACAGGATGCGCAAACGCATCATCTTGTTCGCATTGCGGCGGTTGAACGCGCCGCCCTTGCCAAAGCCGCCAATGCCGATGACCAGCGCCACAACCACAGCCGCCACGGCTGCCAGTGCCAGATAATACAGCGGATCGCTCATTCTGTCCCCCAAAGCGTATCAATTCTGTTGGCCCCATCTACCCCGCGCAAAGGCCGAAGGCGACCGCGAATCCGCTATCCGAGCCGCACCAGGATGCGGTCAATTGCCCTTGTGCTGAGGATTCGGCGCAGGACCCCGGCAATATGTGTCGGCGTGGTGACATAGTAGCGCGGCCGCGGGCGGCGGGCTTCGCAGGCATGCGCCAGCTTGGCGGTCACGGCAGAGGCCGGCAGCTCAAACCGGTCCGGGCCGCTGCTCTCATACAGCCGCTTCAGCAGCCGCGTTTCGTAAAGCTCGCGCAGCGGCGAGGATTTCCAGTCGATGAACCGCTCGAAATACGGGATCGACTTTTCCCGGATCTTCGACGTCACCGGTCCCGGCTCTATCAGCACCATGTGGATGCCGGAGCCCTGCAGCTCGACCCGCAGTGTATCGGTCAGCCCCTCCAGCGCATATTTCGTTGCCACGTAGGCGCCGCGCCAGGGAAAGGAGACAAAACCCAGGATCGAGGAATTCTGCACGATCCGCCCGTGCCCCTGTTTCCGCATCACCGGAATCACCTGCCGGGTCAGCTCATGCCAGCCAAAGAAGTTGGCCTCGAAAATCGTGCGCAGCGCATCGGTGGGCAGATCCTCCACCGCGCCGGGCAATCCGTGGGCGCCATTGTTGAACAGCGCATCCAGGGTTCCGCCGGTGGCCGCCAGCACCTCTGCCAGGCCGGAGTCGATGCTGGCCGGGTCGGTGTAGTCAATGCGCGGGCTTTCAAATCCTTCGGCCCGCATCCTGTCGCAATCGCGCTGCTGCCGGCAGGAGGCAAACACCCGCCAGCCGCGTTCCCGCATTCCGCGCGCTGCATCCAGGCCAATCCCCGAGGAGCAGCCCGTGATCAGGATGGTTTTCTTCATCAAAGCGCCCTTTGCCCGGAGTCCTCCGGTGCACTTATGGGCGTTTCTTGCTCACCAGGGAAGCGGCAATCCAGCCGACAATGCCCTTCTTCGGCGCGCGCAAATGCAGCCAGCCGGTGCCGCTGTCCTCGATCACGATGACCTCGTCGCCAGCCAAGAGCCGGGTCAGCACCGGATAGCTGGTGCCGGGCCCCTGCCGCATATTCACCCGCGACGCGCGGATTCTGCGGCGGTCGATGACCGGTTCCGGTGCAGGCTCTGCCGCCGCGGCAGAAACCACAGCAGTTTGTGCGGCAGGCGTGGCCGTGATTGCGGCCAGGCCGCCATCCAGGGACGCCAGCTGCAGCGTGCCGCCGCCGGATCCGGCGGAGAACGCGGCTTGGGTCGACGCCAGAACGCCTGAGGCACTGGCCAGCTGCGCGGCTGCCACGCGCTGCCGCAGCGCCGGATCAGCTTTGGGCCGCCGGGGCGTTGCCGCCTGCGACCGCCGCGTCAGAACAGGCTGGGCCGTCAGCGAGGCGGCAGTGATTCTAACAGGTTCCGGCGCGCTGGTGCCGGTTTTGGCAGCCGCGACCGGTTCGGGCCGCTGAGGCGGTTCAAAATCCGACCCGCCGCTCAGCTCATAAAATCCCCATCCAAGAAAGGCGAAGGACAACATAACAAATCGCGACATAACCCGGTCCCCCCAGACCATAAATAAACAGGCAAATCCAATGACCCGCAAAAGGCCGCTGCCCTGATTGCAAGAGTTGGGAAAGTAACGCGCGGCGCGGCTGCCTGGTTCCAATTTATCTAGAGCAAGTTACCGGCGAGGAAACAGGGGAGATACTGCGGTCTTCTCCCCGGCGCCCTGCAACCGGCCGGCGAAGCTGTGCGAATTTCGCGCGCGCCCGCTTTACCAATTCCGGCAGCCCAAGTATCACGATTCCATGACCGACCTGGTAGAAGACCCCGACATGCCCTCCGCCCCCGAACACGGCGAAATCCTGGAGCCGCTGCGCCGCGCCATTGGCGAGCGTTATCTGACCTATGCGCTCAGCACCATCATGCACCGGGCGCTGCCCGATGCCCGCGATGGCCTGAAACCGGTGCACAGGCGAATCCTTTACGCGATGAACCGCCTGCGGCTCAGTTCGACCGGCGGCTTCCTGAAGTCGGCCAAGATTTCCGGCGACACCATGGGCGACTTCCACCCCCACGGCGACGCCGCGATCTATGACGCGATGGCGCGCCTGGCACAGGACTTCAACGTCCGTTACCCGCTGGTCGATGGCCAGGGCAACTTCGGCAACATCGACGGCGACAACCCGGCGGCGTCGCGCTACACCGAGGCGCGGATGACCTTCGTGGCCGAGGCGATGCTGGACGGCCTGAATGAAAACGCGGTCGATTTCCGCGATAACTACGACGGGCGCCTGACGGAACCGGCGGTGCTGCCTGCGACCTTCCCGAATATTCTGGCAAACGGTGCGGCCGGCATTGCGGTGGGTATGGCCACCAATATCCCGCCGCACAACATTGCCGAGCTGATCGACGCCTGTATCCACCTGATCAAGACCCCGGATGCCCGCGACGACACCCTGCTGAACTATGTGCCGGGTCCCGATTTCCCGACCGGCGGCATCATCGTCGAACCCAAGGAAAACATCGCCAAGGCCTACAGCACCGGCCGAGGCTCCTTCCGCCTGCGCTGCAAGCATGAGGTCGAGGATCTGGGCCGCGGCCAGTGGCAGATCGTCGTCACCGAGATCCCCTATCAGGTCCAGAAGTCCAAGCTGATCGAGAAGATCGCCGAGCTGATCCAGACCAAGAAGGTGCCGATCCTCGCCGACGTGCGTGACGAATCGGCGGACGACATCCGCATCATCCTGGAACCCAAGTCCAAGAACGTGGACCCCGAGGTTCTGATGAACATGATGTTCCGCAACTCGGACCTGGAAATCCGCTTCAGCCTCAACATGAACGTGCTGATCGACGGTGTGACCCCCAAGGTCTGCTCGATGAAGGAGGTGCTGCGCGCCTTCCTCGACCACCGCCGCGACGTGCTGCAGCGCCGCTCGCGCCACCGGATGGAAAAGATCGACCACCGGCTGGAGGTGCTCGAAGGCTTCATCATCGCTTTCCTGAACCTCGACCGGGTGATCGACATCATCCGCTATGACGAGGACCCCAAGGCCGCTCTGATCCGCGAGGACTGGAGCAAGGACCACCCGCGCGCCTTCACCGAGGCGGAGTACATCACCCCGGCGCAAGGCGTTGGCGAGCTGACAGAGGTGCAGGCCGAGGCGATCCTCAACATGCGCCTGCGGTCCTTGCGCAAGCTGGAAGAGATCGAACTGACCCGCGAGCGCGACGCCCTGCGCGAGGAGCGCGCCGGGCTGGTAGAACTGCTGGCCTCCGAGGACCTCCAGTGGTCCCGCATTTCCGAACAGCTGAAAGAGACGAAGAAGCAGTTCGGCAAGGAATATGCAGGCGGCGCCCGCCGCACCCGCTTTGCCGAGGCCGGCGAGGTCGAGGAGGTGCCGCTGGAGGCGATGATCGACCGCGAGCCGATCACCGTGGTTTGCTCCCAGATGGGCTGGATCCGCGCCATGACCGGCCACATCGACCTGAACCGCGAGCTGAAGTTCAAGGACGGCGACGGCCCGCGCTTCGTCTTCCATGCGGAAACCACCGACCGGCTGCTGGTGTTCGGCTCCAACGGCCGTTTCTACACGCTGTCGGCGGCAAATCTGCCCGGCGGCCGCGGCATGGGCGAACCGGTGCGGCTGATGGTCGACCTGCCCAACGAGGTGGAGATCGTCGACCTGCTGATCCACAACCCGGAGGGCAGGCTGCTGGTCGCCTCCGATGCGGGCAACGGCTTTATCTGCTCCGAAAAGGACATCGTCGCCCAGACCCGCAGCGGCAAGCAGGTGCTGAACGTCAAGGACGACGAACGCGCCAAGATCTGTATCCCGGTCGAAGGCGATCACGTTGCCGTGGTTTCCGAAAACGGCAAATTCCTTGTCTTCTCGGTCGAGGAGATGCCCGAGCTGACCCGCGGCAAGGGCGTGCGCCTGCAGAAATACAACATGGCCCGCGGCAAGCAGGGCTCGCTGGAACTGGACGGCGGCCTTTCCGACATCACCACCTTCAACTGGGACGACGGGCTCAAATGGGAGATGGGCGGCGGCAAGACCCGCCACGCGGCCGACCTCAGCGAATGGCTGGGCAAGCGCGCCAGCGTCGGCAAACGCCCGCCGCACGGCTTCCCGCGGAGCTACAAGTTCAAATAGGCGGCTGATTTTCCCCAGCCCTGTGCCCCCCGCGCCACCCGCGCGGGGGGTTCCTGTTTCCGGCTCTTTACCCGCTGCGCCGCGCAAGGCTATCAGGACAGGGCCAAATACCTGCAGAGGACCCCTCATGATCCGCATTTCTGCCCTGTGTGCCGCCCTGGCGCTGCTAACCGCCTGCGGTGAAACCCGCCTGGACGAAGCACCCGAGGATCTGGGGGCGTTCCAGGCCCGGGTGACCCATGTCTACACCGAAAAGGCGCTGCAATGGCCGCTGTCGCGCGACGCGGAGCACAGCGAATGGACCGCCCCGATCGAGAATGCGCTGAACACCCGGCTGCGCCGCTACAGCGGCGGGCAGGAATACGATGTGGCGGTGACGCTCGAAGGGTTCATGCTGGCCCCGCCCGGCGTGCCGGTGCTGTTCTCGCCCAAAAGCGCGGTAGTGGTGAATGTGTTTGTCTATGACGTGGCAAACAAGAAATTCCTCGCCAAGAAGCACCAGATGGAAATCTTCGAAAGCACCACCGGCGAAAGCGCGCTGCTTGGGTCGGGCCACGCCCGCACCAAGCAGCAGCAGATCCAGGGGCTGGCGGTCAATATCGCCGACAAGGTCGAAGAATGGATGGCCGAAAACCACAAGGAGCAGGACTGGTTCGCACCGCGCCCTGCAGCGGGATCCGCAGGCGCGGCAGCACCGGATGCGGCGGAGCCGGCACCGGCCGGCTGAGCCCGGCGATTTCCGCTTCTGTCAAGCAGGAACGGGTTGATTTTTCCGCGCAAACCAAATAACCCGCCCGCGCAGAGGAAACCGGGTCAACGCTGACCCCTCATTTCAAAAGGCGCCCAAGGCATGGCTAAGGAAAAGTTTGAACGTAATAAACCGCACGTCAACATCGGCACCGTCGGCCACGTTGACCACGGCAAAACCACGCTGACCGCAGCGATCACCAAGTACTTCGGCGACTTCAAAGCCTACGACCAGATCGACGGCGCGCCGGAAGAAAAAGCCCGCGGCATCACCATCTCCACCGCGCACGTGGAATATGAAACTGACGCGCGCCACTACGCGCACGTCGACTGCCCCGGCCACGCCGACTACGTCAAGAACATGATCACCGGCGCGGCGCAGATGGACGGCGCGATCCTGGTTGTGAACGCTGCTGACGGCCCGATGCCGCAGACCCGCGAGCACATCCTGCTGGCGCGCCAGGTCGGCGTTCCGGCCCTGGTTGTCTTCATGAACAAAGTTGACCAGGTCGACGACGAAGAGCTGCTGGAGCTGGTGGAAATGGAAATCCGCGAGCTGCTGTCCTCCTACGAGTTCCCGGGCGACGATATTCCGATCATCGCAGGCTCCGCGCTGGCGGCGATGGAAGGCCGTGATCCGGAAATCGGCGAAGAGAAGATCAAAGAGCTGATGGCGGCCGTGGACGAATACATCCCGACCCCGGAGCGCGCGGTTGACCAGCCGTTCCTGATGCCGATCGAAGACGTGTTCTCGATCTCCGGCCGCGGCACCGTTGTGACCGGCCGTGTGGAGCGCGGTGTGATCAACGTTGGCGACGAAATCGAAATCGTCGGCATCAACGACACCAAGAAGACCACCTGCACCGGCGTGGAAATGTTCCGCAAGCTGCTGGACCGCGGTGAAGCAGGCGACAACATCGGCGCCCTGCTGCGCGGTGTGGACCGTGACGGTGTTGAGCGCGGCCAGGTGCTGTGCAAGCCGGGTTCCGTGACCCCGCACACCAAGTTCGAAGCCGAAGCCTACATCCTGACCAAGGAAGAAGGCGGCCGCCACACCCCGTTCTTCGCGAACTACCGTCCGCAGTTCTACTTCCGCACCACCGACGTGACCGGCACCGTGACCCTGCCGGAAGGCACCGAGATGGTGATGCCGGGCGACAACCTGAAGTTCGCGGTTGAGCTGATCGCGCCGATCGCGATGGAAGACGGCCTGCGCTTCGCCATCCGCGAAGGCGGCCGCACCGTCGGCGCCGGCGTCGTGTCGAAGATCATCGAGTGATTTTGGACCAGTGGGCGGCTGGCGGTTTTTTCGCTAGAAATTTGCCGGAAGCCCACTCGGTTCTGATCTAATAGAGGGCCTCCTTCGGGAGGCCCTTTTTCTTGTCAAAGGCAATTTGCGTGAGGGAGGGTTTCTTGGAGATGTCGAGAGAAAGTGTCGAAGTTGGACCAGTATTCTTGGAAGTTGCTTCGGAGGCTTTGCAGAGGTTTCCTAACACTGTTGGGCAATGCATTTCACTGTGCGCATATCTGTCGACGCAATTGTCAGAACGAAATGTCCCTCATTCCATTGTACTAGGTTCTTTAAATTGCTTGGGCGTAAAGACGTTTAAGTACACGCGTTCATTTCCACGTAGACCTTCGGGTCCGATTGAATGGGACGGCCATGCTTGGCTTGAGTTCCCCGGAGACCTAATCGGCGACCCTTCATTGACAAGAACTGCTAGGGTTCAAGCGCAACACAGTAACTTAAGACTGCACCTTGACAGACTTGGGTTGTTACAGAGGGGCGGGTTCTTGTTGGGAAGGCGCGAGTTGGCAGACAGCGGGCTTAAGTACATAGCCAAAAAAGAATTGAAAAAGTTCGACCTCAATGCGCTAGTTCGTGGCCTCGAGTTCCTTAATGAAGGTTAAGGAGAAGTCGCCTGTTCTATGTAGTAAGCCGAGCTTCGCCGAGTAACAGTCTACCCGCGTTAACTTCCCCTCAACCTTCCCAAACAAACCCCAAACGCACCGCTCTCCCCAAACGCAACCGTTTCGCGGCGAAACCCCTTGCCACATGGGGCCGCAGGGCGTATAGGGCGCAAGTTCGCTGATGCGAATTGGGGCGGGATGATTCCCGCCTTTTGGGTTCGATGAGGGATTGCGGTGAGCGCAGGCCCTCCTCTCAACCTCAACGCCTAGAATAAGGCTATACGATGCAAAGCCAAAACATCCGTATCCGGCTGAAGGCATTTGACTACCGCGTGCTGGATTCCAGCACCCAGGAAATCGTCAACACTGCCAAGCGGACCGGCGCCCAAGTGCGCGGCCCGATCCCGCTGCCGAACAAGATTGAGAAGTTCACCGTTCTGCGTGGCCCTCACATCGACAAGAAATCCCGCGACCAGTTCGAGATCCGCACTCACAAGCGTCTTCTCGACATCGTCGACCCGACTCCGCAGACCGTGGACGCGCTGATGAAGCTCGACCTGGCCGCCGGCGTTGACGTCGAAATCAAGCTGCAGTCGTAAGATCGGAGGGTATTAGATATGCGTTCCGGTATTATCGCAAAGAAAGTCGGCATGACCCGGCTGTTCATGGAAGACGGCAAGCAGATTCCTGTGACCGTTCTGTCGCTGGACGGCCTGCAGGTTGTTGCACAGCGCACCGAGGAAAAAGACGGCTACACCGCCGTTCAGCTGGGTGCTGGCTCCGCCAAGGCAAAGCGTACTTCGCAAGCCATGCGCGGTGTCTTCGCAGCTGCCAAGGTTGAACCCAAGCGCAAGCTGGTCGAATTCCGCGTGCCCGCGGACGGCCTGATCGAAGTCGGTGCCGAAATCTCGGCCGAACACTTCCTGGCTGGCCAGAAAGTGGACGTGACCGGCACCTCGATCGGTAAAGGTTTCGCCGGTGCCATGAAGCGGCACAACTTCGGCGGCCTGCGCGCCTCGCACGGTGTGTCGATCTCGCACCGTTCGCACGGTTCGACCGGTCAGTGTCAGGACCCGGGCAAGGTCTTCAAAGGCAAGAAGATGGCCGGCCACATGGGCGCAGCCCGCGTGACCACCCAGAACCTGGAAGTGGTGAAAACCGACGCCGAGCGCGGCCTGGTCTTCATCAAGGGCGCCGTTCCGGGCCCGAAATCCGGCTGGGTTACCGTCAAGGATGCCGTGAAGAAGAAAGCCCCCGAGGGTCTGCCTTTCCCGGCCGCTCTGAAAACTGCGGAAGCTTCCGCGGAAGGTGGTGAAGCATGAAACTTGACGTGATCAAACTCGACGGCGGCAAGGCTGGCGACATCGAGCTGTCCGAAGACCTGTTCGGCCTGGAGCCGCGTGCGGACATCCTGCACCGTGTGGTCCGCTGGCAGCGCAACAATGCGCAGCAGGGCACCCACAAGGTGAAGACCCGCTCCGAGACCTCCTACTCGACCAAGAAGATCTACCGCCAGAAGGGCACCGGCGGCGCACGCCACGGTGACCGCAACGCGCCGATCTTCCGCAAGGGCGGCATCTACAAGGGCCCCGTTGTCCGGTCGCACGGCCACGAGCTGACCAAGAAGTTCCGCAAGCTGGGCCTGCGCCACGCGCTGTCCGCCAAAGCCAAAGCGGGCGAGCTGGTCATCATCGAGGACGCTGCTGCCGAAGGCAAGACCGCAGCTCTGGCCAAGCAGGTGAAAAACCTGGGCTGGAAGCGCGCGCTGATCATCGACGGCGCATCGGTCAACGAAGGCTTCCTGCAAGCGTCGCGCAACATCGAAGGTCTGGACATCCTGCCGACCATCGGTGCCAACGTCTATGACATCCTGAAGCGTGACACCCTGGTGATCACCAAGGCGGGTGTCGAAGCACTGGAGGCTCGTCTGAAATGAGCGTGAAGGCAGAACACTACGACGTGATCCGCAAGCCGATCATCACCGAGAAATCCACCATGGCGTCCGAAAACGGCGCGGTGGTGTTCGAAGTGGCAATCGACTCCAACAAGCCGCAGATCAAGGAAGCTGTCGAGGCGCTCTTTGGTGTGAAGGTGAAAGCGGTCAACACCACAGTCACCAAGGGTAAGGTGAAGCGTTTCCGCGGCCAGATCGGCCGCCGCAAGGACGTGAAAAAAGCCTATGTGACCCTGGAAGAAGGCAACACCATCGACGTGTCCACCGGACTCTGAGATCCCGTGTCTTTGAGAAGATTGAGAGGCCCTCGCGGAAGCGGGGGCCTTTTTCGTTTTTTTGGGGGGGAGTCTAACCCTGGCGCGGTATCAATCCCGCGGGCCGCTACGCCAGCGCCGTCCCGCACTTCCACTTGTCCCTTGCATTGAACCTCATAGGGTCACATAGTTTAAGTTGAGTTCTCGTCTTGGATGAATGTGGCTAAGTGTTATGGTTAGCGTCTCTTGCACGTCACTTTTTATGTTGAGCTTTCTTTGCGTCTCGACCGCCGCGGCCCAAGACATAGGTCTGTCAGTCCAGAACGATGGCTATTTATCTCTCACAAGAGTTGAAACCAATGCGCCAGGTTTTTCGGAGTATGTTGGGCATGTTACGACTTATGATCCCCAGAAGGGTTTTTTTCATTTTCCGGTTAATGGAAAAATCGACCGAAGTAATCGAACGTTGAGTGTAGTTACTGAGGATCACGATCTGCCTAAGGATTTTTCGTCTGCATACAATTTGCGCAAGCTTGACAGTAATAGCGCTTGGCAGAAAGCTGACTTTTGCCAAAATTGCTATGATAGCTTGATTGGGACCACGCTAAAGGCAGATCAGGACGCAGTAGAGCTGTTGAACTATTACGGGAGAAATAGGGACGAGCGTGGAATGCGGTTTCAGGACTATGTTGGCGCTATGGAGATCAACAGTCATCTTTGCAGAATCGGATTTTTGGAATTGTGCCAAGAGAGTTCTGAGGTTGGTATCGTTATGGAGCAGTCGCTTGTACCAGCCGCAAAGCTGGTAGCTCGTTCTCAGAACGCGGAGACTTCTGTTGCAACCTTTTCCACTAGTCAATTTGATGGCGCGATGCTTGTTACTTCTCCGTCGGTCCTGAAAGCTGTCGCGGAAGCTGTTGGGCCTTCTCTGCGGGATGGGACCTTAGATTTCTCTTCCTGGAAGGTCGTCAGCAGATCACCTGCTTATCGCCCTATCAACTTCCACAATCTTCAACTGGAAATGAATGAGCAAGACAATTTTTTCGGAGAAATCTTAAAAAATCCTGAAGACGTAAAGAACATAAACTCGAGGATGAAAACTTTCTTTGGGGTGCTTGCAGGTCCTGACGAGCTTTGTAAGTACAGTTATTATGGCGGTAGACCTACGTGGGATTGTTTTCTTCATAGTGATGATATGAAGTTTGGCCGTTATCCAGTTTGGCTGAGGGTTTTTTGCTTTATTAGCATATCCGATAGAGGTGGGCGCTTGATTGCAGATCTGACATTCTCGTTCACAAGAAAGTTTGATCGTAAATCCTCTGGCCCGGCGTATGAGAAGTTTTCGCCGATTAAACACGGTGATGGAACAGAGCGAGAGCTCGCGGTAAGGGCAACTGAGTATGTGGCGCAAACTTTAGAAGAGCATTTTGGATTCAAGGCGATGGTGAGGAGGTGACTATGTTTCCCCGTGGACTAATTGCAATGACTTTTGGGTTTATACTTTTGGGCGGGCATGCAATTTGTTATTTTGTTATTACGTCTAATGACTCCGTCAGCCCTTCTTCTAAAAGTGATGTTGTTGCAATTTTCATTCCCTTGACTGTTGCCGCCTTGACAAGCGCGGCTCTGTACGCAGTGAAGCATGCAGACATAAAACTCTCAGAAACCGCTAGGGCGAACGTTTTCTTTGCGGTCTTTGCGATAGTGGTGCCTCTGATGTTCTTCTACATCTTGGTTGATGGGCTTTGGAAGTTGGATGGCGATCAAAGCGTCGATGACTTCAAGAGGTATGTAGTTGCAGCGGAGGCTGTCTTCGGCGGGGTTTTCACTATCATGTCCGAGGCGGTGTTCGGGAAACCTCGCGAGGGCACACGGTAAGTTTACTCCATTATTTTGACTGTAGGCTGGAAGAGAGCGCGTGGCGGATTAAGTGGATGTTCATATGTAGTCGCTAATAATGTATGCGTCTCAGCGAAGGGCTTCGCAGTTGGAAGGTGACATGGAAACGTATCTCTTCGAAAACCCCATGGTAGTCAGTCTTTTTGCAATGTCCGCTTTTGCAGCGGTAGGATACGTCGTGTATTTCTTAATTTCCCTAAATCGCTCGAGCTAAGAGCCGCAATCCGGAAAAAGTTTCATACCTGCCGCTGGGCCATTGCCACCCCCCCCCGACTCTGCTAAACGCCATCCATCCTGCAGACCCCGGATTCGTTCCGGGGTCGTTACGTTTGTCAGGATGTTCGAACCTGGGGACCTTCGGGGCCCTATAACTCAGGCACCTACGGGGGCCTTAAACATAGCGGGTCCAAAGACAAGAACCTAAGGGCCTGCACGCTAAACGGAAGACAGAAAGCATGGCACTCAAGTCGTATAAGCCGACGACGCCGGGCCAGCGTGGGCTGGTTCTGATCGACCGTTCGGAGCTTTGGAAAGGGCGTCCGGTCAAATCCCTCACTGAGGGTCTGACCAAATCGGGCGGCCGGAACAACACCGGACGGATCACTGCACGCCGCCGTGGCGGCGGCGCAAAGCGCCTCTACCGGATCGTTGACTTCAAACGGAACAAATTTGATGTTGCGGCCACCGTTGAGCGGATCGAATACGACCCGAACCGGACCGCATTCATCGCGCTGATCAAATACGAAGACGGCGAGCAAGCCTACATCCTGGCGCCGCAGCGTCTGGCTGTCGGCGACAAGGTCGTGGCGTCTGCAAAAGCCGACATCAAGCCGGGCAACGCAATGCCGTTCTCGGGCATGCCGATCGGTACCATCGTTCACAACATCGAAATGAAGCCCGGCAAAGGCGGCCAGATCGCCCGTGCAGCCGGTACTTACGCTCAGTTCGTTGGCCGTGACGGCGGTTACGCTCAGATCCGCCTGTCCTCGGGCGAACTGCGCCTGGTGCGTCAGGAATGCATGGCCACCGTCGGTGCCGTGTCGAACCCGGACAACTCGAACCAGAACTTCGGTAAAGCCGGCCGTATGCGCCACAAGGGCAAGCGTCCCTCCGTGCGTGGTGTCGTCATGAACCCGATCGACCACCCCCACGGCGGTGGTGAAGGCCGGACCTCCGGTGGCCGCCACCCGGTGACCCCCTGGGGCAAACCGACCAAGGGCAAACGGACCCGCAACAAAAACAAGGCGTCGCAGAAGCTCATCGTCCGCTCGCGCCACGCCAAGAAGAAAGGCCGCTAATCCATGGCACGTTCCGTATGGAAAGGCCCCTTCGTTGATGCTTACGTCCTGAAAAAGGCCGAAGCAGCGCGTGAATCGGGCCGCAATGAAGTGATCAAGATCTGGTCGCGCCGTTCCACCATCTTGCCGCAGTTCGTCGGCCTGACCTTTGGTGTCTACAACGGCAAAAAGCACATCCCAGTCAACGTCTCGGAAGACATGATCGGTCAGAAGTTCGGTGAGTACTCGCCGACCCGCACCTATTATGGCCATGCCGCAGACAAAAAAGCGAAGCGGAAGTAAGTCATGGGCAAGGAAAAGAACCCCCGCCGCGTGGCAGACAACGAAGCAATGGCAAAACTGCGCATGCTCCGTACCTCCCCGCAGAAACTGAACCTGGTGGCTCAGATGATCCGCGGCAAGAAAGTCGAGAAGGCGCTGACCGACCTGACTTTCTCCAACAAGCGGATTGCGCAGGACGTGAAGAAATGCCTTCAGTCCGCGATTGCGAACGCTGAGAACAACCACAACCTGGACGTCGATGAACTGATCGTCGCCGAGGCATGGGTTGGCAAGAACCTGACCATGAAGCGCGGCCGTCCGCGGGCTCGTGGCCGGTTCGGCAAAATCCTGAAGCCGTTCGCGGAGATCACCATCAAGGTGCGTCAAGTTGAGGAGCAAGCCTAATGGGTCAGAAAGTCAATCCGATCGGCATGCGCCTGCAGGTGAACCGCACCTGGGACAGCCGCTGGTACGCCGACACCAAAGACTATGGTGATCTGCTGCTCGAGGACATCAAAATCCGCGAGTTCATCAAGGAAGAGTGCAAGCAGGCTGGCATTGCGCGCGTGATCATCGAACGCCCGCACAAGAAATGCCGCGTGACCATTCACACCGCCCGTCCGGGCGTCATCATCGGCAAGAAAGGCGCGGACATCGAAGTCCTGCGCAAGAAAATTGCCAAGATGACCGACTCCGAGCTGCACCTCAACATCGTTGAAGTGCGCAAGCCGGAACTGGATGCTCAGCTGGTTGGCGAGTCCATCGCCCAGCAGCTGGAGCGCCGTGTGTCCTTCCGCCGTGCCATGAAACGGGCCGTGCAGAACGCCATGCGCATGGGCGCCCTGGGTATCCGGGTGAACGTCGCTGGCCGTCTGGGCGGTGCGGAAATCGCGCGTACCGAATGGTACCGTGAAGGCCGCGTGCCGCTGCACACCCTGCGTGCCGACATCGATTACGCACACTCCGAAGCGATGACCCCCTACGGGATCATCGGGATCAAGGTCTGGATCTTCAAAGGCGAGATCATGGAGCACGATCCTTCGGCGCGTGACCGTAAAGCACAAGAAATCCAGGACGGCCCTGCACCCCGTGGTGCCGGTGGCGGCCGTCGCTAAGGAGGATTTGAGATGCTTCAGCCAAAGCGCACTAAATTCCGCAAGATGCATAAGGGCCGGATCCACGGCCTGGCAAAAGGCGGCTCCGACCTGAACTTCGGCACCTATGGCCTGAAGGCAACCACCCCTGAGCGTGTGACTGCACGCCAGATCGAGGCTGCCCGCCGTGCCATGACCCGCCACATGAAGCGTCAGGGCCGTGTTTGGATCCGTATCTTCCCGGACACTCCGGTGACCTCGAAGCCGACCGAAGTCCGTATGGGTAAAGGTAAAGGTTCCGTGGACTACTGGGCAGCCAAGGTTAAGCCTGGCCGCGTGATGTTTGAGATCGACGGCGTCAGCGATGAAGTCGCCCGCGAGGCCCTGCGCCTGGCGGCGATGAAGCTGCCGGTCAAGACCCGCGTCGTGGTCCGCGAAGACTGGTAAGTTTCACGACTGCCATGAAATGAAAGCCCCCGCCGGGAGACCGGCGGGGGTTTTTCTGTTGAGTCAGCTGTATCAGCCAAGGGGCGGCCAAGCCTGCCGCGCGGGTTTGGCTGCTCCACTCCCCACTTGCCGTTGAGCCTCGCCTGATGCACACTTGCTGGCGGGGAGGGATGTCTGTTTCACCGCGGGCCGATTGGCAAGCGGGCCAGCGCGGTGCCATGCTTTGGGAGGAGTGTGTCATGACATCCAAGACCGCAGGGTCCACACCGCCGGACAAACTGAAACCGCCGCCGCAGTTTGTGCCTGAGGTCAATAAGGTGACCGCGGGCGATATCGCCGCGTCGCTGAAGGCCGGGGTGTCCGACTTCCGCGCGCACCCTTTCATGAGCGGATTCTTCGGCCTGTTCTATGCGGTTTTCGGGATCCTGTTTGTCTGGTGCCTGGTCTGGCTCGGCGCGATCTGGATGATCATTCCCGCCGCTGTGGGCTTTCCGCTGGTCGCGCCATTCGCCGCCGCCGGGCTGTATGAAATGTCCCGCCGGCTGCAAAAGGGAGAGCGCTTCGGCTGGTCCGATATCCTCACCGTGGTGGCCGATCAGCGTAAGCGCGAACTGGGCTGGATGGCTTTTGTCACCCTGTTCATTTTCTGGGTGTGGATTTACCAGATCCGGCTTTGGCTGGCGATCATCCTCAAGGATGCGTCCTTCTCGGATTTTGACGGTTTTCTGAGCACCGTATTCTTCACGCCGCAGGGCTGGACCTTCCTTGCAATTGGCACCTGTGTAGGCGCCTTTTTGTCGGTTGTTCTGTTCTCGTTGACCGTCATCGCCATGCCGATGCTGATGGACCGGGAAACCAATTTCGTGTCCGCGATGCTGACGTCCCTTCGCGTTGTCTCGGAAAGCCCGGTGGTCATGCTCGCCTGGGCGGCGATCATCTCGGCGGCTATGCTGGTGTCGCTGGTTCCGGCGTTTCTGGGCCTGATCTTCACCTTGCCGGTCCTTGGCCACACCACATGGCATCTTTATCAGCGGGCCGTGCCGCCGGTGCAGGGGGGATCTGTCCAGCCATCACCTTGACACCTGCGTGCGTTCTTCGTCCGCAGGGAAGCGACGCGCAATCCTCAGGCGGTTGCGGGGCAAGCCCGCGGGCGTAGCGGATTGAGCAATGGCGGCAACGAAATCACCGGCGGCACGGGGCGAGCCGTTATGGGGCCGGACGGGGAGGCAACCCGGTCTGTTTGCGGACTGCGGCCGAGGCCGTGGTCAGCTCCGCCCCGGGATTGCCTGCCAGCCCCTTGCGCGGGCCCCTATGCCGCTTGCGCGACGGTAGCCTGCACCGGGGCCGCAGGCGCAGCCGCCGCGGGCTCCAGCCGGAAGCCGGAGATCGCCCTGGTCAGGTTGCCCGCCTCGTCGCGCAGCATCTGGCCGGCTGCTGCGGTTTCCTCCAGCATGGCGGCGCTGCGCTGGGAATCCTTGTCCAGCGCCTCAATCGCCACATTCACCTCGGAAATGCCGTTCGCCTGTTCGGTTGCGTTTTCGGCGATTTCGTTCACCTTTTCCGCGGCCTGGGTGACCGTCTGATGGATTGCGGCCAGCGCCTCGCCGGCCTCATCGACCAGCTCCACGCCGCCAGTGACTTCGCTCTGGCTGCTGTTGATCAGCGTGCTGATCTCATTGGCCGCCTCGGAAGAGCGCTGCGCCAGCGCCCGCACTTCTGAGGCGACAACCGCAAATCCGCGCCCGGCTTCGCCCGCGCGCGCGGCCTCCACCCCGGCGTTCAGCGCCAGCAGGTTGGTCTGGAATGCCACATCGTCGATCAGGCCGGTGATTTTGGAGATCGCGTCCGAGGAGTCCTTGATCCGCTGCATGGCAGAGACGGTTTTTTCCGCGACCTCGCGGGTGGCTTCCGCCTTGGTCTGGGCGTCGTTGACGAACTGCCGGGCGTCCTGGGCGCTGGCGGCGGTGTCGTGGACCGTGTCGCGGACCGTTTGCAGCGCCGCTGCGGTTTGCTCCAGCGCCGCGGCGGAGGATTCGCCGCGCTGCGAGGCATCGGCGACCGCCGCGGCGATCTCCTGCGAGGTGTCGTTCAGCATTTTTCCGCTGCCTGCCAGTTGCTGGACCACTGTTTCAAGACTGCCGGCCAGGTTGTCGATGGCCCCGGCGATATCCTTGAATACGCCCTTTTGCCCTGCGGGCATCCGCTGTGTCAGATCGCCCTCGGCGATTGCGTCCAGCACCTTCAGCACATCGCCCAGGCCCTTCTCGGCCACTTCGCCGATTGTGTTCACGCCCTGGCCCAGGCCGCTGTCCCGGCTGTCATCGCCGCCGGTTGCGATGCGGCGCGAGAAATCGCCCTCTCCGCAGGCCGCGATGACTTCGGTGACTTCCCTGGTCAGCTGCTGCTTGGCGGCCTCCGCCTCGCGGAACGCGCCGACCGCACTGGCAATTGCGGCAGTCTCGCGGATTCCGGTTTTCGGGATGGCCGGGCTGAAGTCGTTCTGCATCATCTTTTTCAGCACGGTGTCGGTCTGCTTAAGCGGCCGGGCAATGCTGCGGGCCAGAAGCAGGGCCACCGCCACGAACAGGATAGAGCCGCCGATGCCCGCCCGAAGCGCGTTGGTCTGAGCCCCGGCGCTGACTGCCTCGCCTTGGGCCCAGACCTGCGCAAGCAGGGCGCGCACCTCGTCATGGACCGCGGCCAGCAGCGGCTCGGCGCCGGCATAATGGCCGGACACCTGCTTGCGTAGCTGCTGTTCCTTCAGCGACTCTTCCACATAGGCGGCAAAGGACTTCTGGTAGGCCTCCATCAGTCCCAGGATCTCCTTCTGCCGGGCGGTGCTGCCGTAAAAGCTGTCCGGGAAAGCGCGGAACTCCTCCACCCGTGCGTTCAGCCGGTCCAGGTATTTCGGCGCCTTACGCATGATAAAGTCCTTCTCATGCCGCCGCATCATCAGCATTTTCACTTGCATGACCGGCTGATCCAGGGATTTCAGGGTGGCTTCGGCATTCTTGACCGCCGTGCGCAACTGCCCCTCCAGGCCGCTGTTTTCATCCAGGCCCAGCCGCTTGTTGCTGCTGGCAAGGGCGGCAAAGCTTGCCTCATAGGCGTCAATCGCGGCGCCGATTTCCTTGAGCTGCGGGCCTGTGCCGGACAGTTCCGCCACCTCCGGCATCCGGCGGACGAGAGAGCCGTAGGTCGCCTGTATCCGGGTCATGGTTGCGGCGTGGCGGGACAGGTATTTGTCATCGCGGCGCAGCAGGAAATCCTTTTCGGCGCGCCGGGCCATCAGGAACTCAAGCTCGATTTTATCGAGGCCAAGGTAGATCTCCTCGATTTCGGCAACGCGCCGCTGCATGTCGTCGCGCACGCCGTGCGAATACAGAAGAAGGCTGATCAGGGCGGCCATCAGACCCCCGGCCAGAACAATGATGGAAAGAATTGCCGTGCTGACGGTGAGTTTTGCTTTCATGTGACCTGGACCATTTCACTGAGACATCTAGTTGGTGTTGTTTTGGTCCAAAATGGACAGCATTCGTTAAATCAGCGTGAGCTTACCGAGGGTAAATTGAACTATTCCAACATGCTGGCGGCGCTGCACGCCAGGGGCGAAACCGGTTGCCGCCCCGCCGCAGGCTCTCGCGCTTGGCTGCGGACTGCGGTAAGACGCAGCCATGGCCCAGATTGAATCGCTCTTTGTGACCCGCCTCTACCGCGCGCAGCTGTCCGAATTCGGACCCAAGGTTGATGCGCAGGAACTGGAAAACTCCTGCCTTGTCATCGCCGGCGATGATGATGCCGGGCAGGATTGGTGCGAGGAGAACGGTTACCCGGGCTATACCTCCTATGCCTCCCTGACCGATCTGCCATGGCGGTTCCCGATCTTTGCCGATCTGGTGAAATCGCTGGACAGCCATGTCGCGGCTTTTGCCAAGGATCTGGAGTTTGATCTGGACGGGCGCGAGCTGAAGCTGGAGGACCTGTGGATCAACATCCTGCCCGAGGGCGGCACCCACTCCAGCCACCTGCATCCGCATTCGGTGATTTCCGGCACCACCTATGTGTCGATGCCGGACGGTGCCTCCGCGCTCAAGCTGGAGGATCCGCGCTCTGCCCGGATGATGGCGGCGCCAACCCGCACCAAGGACGCACGGCGCGAGCTGCAGCCGTTCATCTACATGAAGCCGGACGTTGGCGATGTGCTGCTGTGGGAAAGCTGGCTGCGCCACGAAGTGCCTATGAACATGGCCGAGGACGAGCGGATCTCGGTCAGCTTCAATTACAAGTGGGAGTGAGCCCGCGCGCCGCGCCCGCTAAGGGCGTTTGTCTGACACAAACCGACTGGAACCCCTAATGCATCCCAAGATTCGAAGCGCGCTTCATGCAATCGGCCTCCACGTAAGCAGTGCGTCCAAGTACAAGGCCCTGCAGAACCAGCTGGAGGAAAGCCGCCGCAAGGCGGCTGAGGGGGACGCCTTCCGGGATTTCCTGCTCGCCAATCTCAACGGCGCCAGCGCCGGTTGGCAGTCCCAGGCAAGCCAGGACGTATTCGCTCTGGTCGCCAATGGCTTCAAGCGGGGCGGGTATTTCGTCGAGTTCGGGGCCACCAACGGCAAATCCATCAGCAACACCTATGTGCTGGAAAAGGAGTTCGGCTGGACCGGCATCGTGGCCGAGCCCGCAAAGTGCTGGCACGAGGACCTGCGCCGCAACCGCTCCTGCGAGGTTGAGTTCGATTGCGTCTGGAAGGAAACCGGGGCGGAGCTGGAATTCAAGGAGACCGGCGCGGCGGAGCTGTCGACGATCTCGGATTTCAGCGAAGCGGACCTGCACTCAAGAAGCCGGCGCAAGGCGATAAGCTATCCGGTCAAAACCGTTTCGCTGCTGGATATGCTCGACCGGCACGGCGCCCCGCGGGAGATTGATTTCCTGTCGGTTGATACCGAGGGCAGCGAACTGGATATTCTGAAGGCGTTCGATTTCAGCAAATACCGGTTCAATGCCATTACGGTGGAGCACAATTACACCGAGCAGAGGGCGGAGATCAGGGCGCTGCTGGAGCAGAACGGCTACAGGAACGTCGCTGCCGGGGCGTCCGGCTATGACGACTGGTTCGTGCCTCAGGACAGCCCGGTCAAGGCCGGCTGACCGGCCAGGGCCGAGGCCGGCTGAGCCTGCAACCGGCACGCGGCGCCCGCCTGGCCGGGCAGGGGCGCCGGACTGCGCCGGCTGCCCTGGTGCGGCGGCCAATCTTTCCCTTGCCCCCGCACCCGGTCTCCATTATAGGGACCCATCGCTTGTCCCCAATCCGCGTTGGATCCGGGCCAAGTGATTCTTTTTTCCGCGCTTTCCGGCGCGGTTTGACATAACCCACCAGGTAAAAAGGTGACCCGTCAGGGGCCTTCTGGTGCTTTGGACAAGGAACAAAGGCGATGAACGCCAATGATCTGCGCGAGAAGACCGTGGATGAACTCCGCGATATGCTCGCATCCCTGAAAAAAGAGAGCTTCAACCTGCGCTTTCAGCAGGCGACCGGTCAGCTGGAAAACACTGCCGGCATCAAAGCGGCCCGCCGCAATGCTGCCAAAGTGAAGACCATCCTGAACGAAAAAGCTGCAGCAGCAGCCGAATAAGGAGCGACACAATGCCCAAACGTATCCTGCAAGGCGTTGTGACCAGCGACGCAAACGCCCAGACCGTCACCGTCTCGGTTGAACGCCGCTTCACGCACCCGGTTCTGAAGAAAACCATCCGTAAGTCCAAGAAGTACCGGGCTCACGATGAAAAGAACGCTTTCAAGGTCGGCGACACCGTACGCATCATCGAATGCGCGCCGAAATCGAAAACGAAACGCTGGGAAGTTCTGGAAGCCTAAGAGTCTCATCCGAGACTCCTGGCGACTGGGCTGAACAGCAAAGTCGAAACCCTGGGGGATCACAGCACGCATCGCTGCCCCAAAGGTCGGGAGAAACCACATGATCCAGATGCAAACAAATCTGGATGTAGCTGACAACTCCGGCGCCCGCCGAGTTCAGTGCATCAAGGTTCTGGGTGGCTCCAAGCGTAAATACGCATCCGTAGGCGACATCATCGTCGTCTCGGTCAAGGAAGCCATCCCGCGCGGCCGCGTGAAAAAAGGCGACGTCCGTAAGGCCGTTGTCGTGCGCACCGCCAAAGAAGTCCGCCGCGAAGACGGCACCGCGATCCGTTTTGACCGGAACGCAGCCGTTATCCTGAACAACAACAACGAGCCGGTCGGTACCCGTATCTTTGGCCCGGTTGTTCGTGAACTGCGCGCGAAGAACTTCATGAAGATCATCTCGCTGGCTCCGGAGGTGCTGTAATCATGGCTGCTAAACTCCGTAAAGGCGACAAGGTCGTCGTGCTGGCCGGCAAGGACAAGGGCAAAGAAGGCACCATCGCCTCCGTTGACCCGAAGGCCGGCAAAGCCGTTGTCGAAGGCGTGAACATGGCGATCCGCCACACTCGCCAGACCCAAAACAGCCAGGGCGGCCGTCTGCCCAAGGCACTGCCGATCGACCTGTCGAACCTGGCACTGCTGGACAGCAACGGCAAAGCAACCCGTGTCGGCTTCCGCGAGGAAGACGGTAAGAAGGTGCGCTTCGCCAAGACCACCGGGGAGACTGTCTGATGCTTGACGCTGCAACCTACACCCCGCGCCTGAAGACCCTCTACAAAGAGACCATCCGTGGCGCTCTGAAAGAGGAATTCGGCTACAAGAACGACATGATGCTCCCCAAGCTGGAGAAAATCGTTCTGAACATCGGCTGCGGCCGCGCGGCTGTCAAAGACAGCAAGAAAGCCAAATCCGCTCAGGCCGACCTGACCCTCATCGCGGGCCAGAAAGCTCTGACCACCGTGGCAAAGAACTCCATCGCCGGCTTCCGCGTTCGCGAAGGCATGCCGATGGGTGCCAAGGTGACCCTGCGCGGCGACCGGATGTACGAATTCCTGGATCGTCTGATCACCATTGCGATGCCCCGTATCCGCGACTTCCGCGGCGTTTCGGGCACCTCGTTTGACGGCCGCGGCAACTATGCCATGGGCCTGAAAGAGCACATCGTGTTCCCGGAAATCGATTTCGACAAAATCGATGAGCCCTGGGGCATGGACATCGTGATCGCCACCACCGCGAAAACCGACGCGGAAGCAAAGGCGCTGTTGAAAGCTTTCAACATGCCCTTCAACAGCTAAGCGCGGGAAGGAAGAGACCATGGCTAAGAAAAGCATGATCGAACGCGAGAAGAAGCGCGAGCGCCTGGTGGCAAAATACGCCGCAAAGCGCGCCGAGCTGAAAGAGATCGCGAATGACGAAAGCCGCCCGATGGAAGAGCGCTTCAAGGCGCGTCTGAAACTGGCGAAACTGCCGCGCAACTCGGCCCCGAGCCGTTTGCACAACCGCTGCCAGCTGACCGGCCGTCCGCACGCTTACTACCGTAAGCTGAAGATCAGCCGTATCGCGCTGCGCGAGCTGGGGTCTGCTGGTCAGATCCCCGGCCTGGTGAAATCGAGCTGGTAAGGGAGAGAGTGGTATGAACGATCCTATCGGCGATATGCTCACCCGTATCCGTAACTCTCAGATGCGCGGCAAATCCACCGTCATGACCCCGGCTTCCAAGCTGCGGGCATGGGTGCTGGACGTGCTGGCGGACGAGGGCTACATCCGCGGTTATGAGAAGACCACTGGTGAAAATGGCCACCCGGCCATCGAAATCAGCCTGAAATACTTCGACGGCGAACCTGTCATTCGCGAGCTCAAGCGGGTTTCCAAGCCCGGCCGCCGCGTTTACATGGGCGTCAATGACATCCCGTCGGTCCGTCAGGGCCTGGGCGTGTCGATTGTCTCCACCCCCAAGGGTGTGATGTCGGACGCAAGCGCACGCGCAGCCAACGTTGGCGGCGAAGTGCTTTGCACCGTCTTCTAAGGAGGCCTCGCAATGTCCCGTATTGGTAAGAAACCGGTCGAACTGCCCAGCGGCGTATCCGCCTCTGTGTCCGGCCAGACCATCGAAGTGAAAGGCCCGAAAGGCGCCCGCAGCTTTACCGCAACCGACGACGTCACCCTGTCCGTGAACGACAACGTTGTCACCATCGAGCCGCGCGGCAAGTCCAAGCGTGCCCGTCAGCAGTGGGGCATGTCCCGCACTCAGGTGGCCAACCTCGTGACCGGCGTGACCCAGGGCTTCAAGAAAGAGCTTGAGATCCAGGGTGTGGGTTACCGGGCGCAGATGCAGGGTAACACCCTGAAGCTGAACCTGGGCTACAGCCACGATGTCGACTTCGTTGCTCCGGAAGGTATCACCATTACCGCGCCGAAGCAGACCGAAATCGTTGTGGAAGGTATCGACCAGCAGCAGGTGGGCGAAGTGGCGGCGAAAATCCGCGACTGGCGCCGTCCCGAGCCGTACAAAGGCAAGGGCATCCGCTACAAGGGCGAGTTCATCTTCCGCAAGGAAGGCAAGAAGAAGTAAGGACCAGCAAAATGGCAAACAGCAAACGTACCCTGTTTCTGAAGCGCCGGCTGCGCGTCCGGAACAAGCTTCGCAAAGTGAACGCAGGCCGTCCGCGTCTGTCCGTGCACCGTTCGAACAAGAACATCTCTGTTCAGCTGATCGACGACCTGCGCGGCGTGACCGTGGCCTCCGCTTCGACCCTGGAAAAAGATCTGGGCGTTGTCGGCAAGAACAACGTCGAAGCAGCAGCCAAGGTTGGCGCAGCGATCGCCGAGCGCGCAAAAGCGGCCGGCGTGACCGAAGCCTACTTCGACCGCGGTGGCTTCCTGTTCCACGGCAAAGTGAAGGCTCTGGCCGACGCTGCGCGTGAAGGCGGCCTGAAGATCTAAATCCCATGCGGGCGGCCTTTCGGGGCCGCCCCGATGATCCGGGAGGCCGGCCTGACGCCGGACCCTCACCAAGGATCGGACAAACAGGCGCCTGAGCGCCCTATGAAAGGAATGCCTGATGGCAGAACGTGAAAACCGCCGCGGCCCGCGCCGCGACCGTGAAGAAACACCGGAATTCGCAGATCGTCTGGTCGCGATCAACCGCGTGTCGAAAACCGTCAAAGGCGGCAAGCGCTTTGGCTTCGCAGCCCTGGTTGTCGTAGGCGACCAGAAAGGCCGCGTGGGCTTTGGCAAGGGCAAGGCGAAAGAAGTGCCCGAGGCGATCCGTAAGGCAACCGAGCAGGCCAAGCGCCAGATGATCCGTGTGCCGCTGAAAGAAGGCCGCACCCTGCACCACGACATGGCCGGCCGTCACGGCGCAGGCAAAGTTGTGATGCGCACCGCACCGGAAGGTACCGGTATCATCGCAGGTGGTCCGATGCGTGCCGTGTTCGAGATGCTGGGCATCAAGGACGTGGTCTCCAAGTCGATCGGCTCGCAGAACCCCTACAACATGATCCGCGCCACCCTGAACGGCCTGCAGAAAGAGCAGAGCCCGCGCTCGGTGGCTCAGCGCCGCGGCAAAAAGGTTGCTGACATCCTGCCCAAGCGGGACGACGCACCGGCAGCTGCCGAAGCTGAAGCGTAAGGAGTAGAGAGACATGGCAAAAACCATCGTCGTCAAGCAGATCGGCTCGCCGATCCGCCGCCCCGCCAAGCAGCGCGCAACCCTGGTTGGCCTGGGCCTGAACAAGATGCACAAGACCCGTGAGCTGGAGGACACTCCTTCGGTCCGCGGCATGGTCGAATCGATCCCGCACCTGGTTCAGATCATCGAAGAGCGCGGCTAAGCCCTTTTCGGTATCAGACTTTGGAAAACGCCTCCGGGAAACCGGGGGCGTTTTTCGTTTCGGGGCGCCGCGGCACGCCCTGTTTGTCCGGTCAGAGGCGAAGCGGACGTGTTGTGCCGCGGCCTTTGCATGGTATGCGTTTGCAGATCCGTCCCGGCATAGGCAGCGAACCAGCAATGACCGACCCGTCCCGCGATGTCCCGAGAAAACGCGCCCGCACCGCCTTTGGCCTGATGGCAGGCCTGCTCTTTCTGCTCACCGGCGTCCTTGGCCTGTCCGGGCGCAGCGATTGGAACCCGCTTGCCACTGTCTCGGAGCGGACAGCGGAGAATATCGCGGCCTCAGCGGTGACGGTGTATGTGTCGCTCCGGGCAATCAACGCCGCGCTGTCCACGGCGCAGGAGATCGAGGTGGGCGCCTCGGTTGTCGGGCAGGCAAGCCTGCAGCCGCTGAAGGTGCTGGAACCCGTCGATGACACGGTGGAGCGCGTGGCCGATGCCGTGTTTCTCGTGGCGGCCGGCGCCGCGCTTGCCGCTGTGGGTCTGGCGCCGGTGGTGTCGGTTGGCCTCGTGGTGCTCGGCGCCGCGCTGCTGGGCCGTCTCTCCTTCGGCCGCAGTTCCGCGCTTGCCAGGACAGTGAGACCGCTTTGCAACAAGGCGATCACCGTGGGCATTGCGGTCGGCTTTGCCATCCCCGCGGTGTTCGTGCTGGCTGTGTGGGTCGGAGAGCAGGCCACTGCGGCGCAGATGAGCGCTGCCATGGCTGAGCTTGATGCCGTCGCGCAGGAGGCGAATTTCCTCATCGGCGCAGAGGCGGCTGAGGCAGAGGCGGCGTCTCCGGCAGAGGAGGGAGATGCAGGGGTGCTGGGTTGGCTGAGCAGCCGGATCAGCGAAGCCGGAGACAGCGTGAGCGGTGTTTTTGAGCAAAGCGGCCGGTATCTGGACGCCGCGCAGGTCTTCGTGGAGGAAGCCGACACGATACTGCGCTCTTCCCTGACGATCATCGGCATCTTCACGCTCCGGATGCTCGTCTTGCCGGTCTTCCTGCTTTGGGGGGCATTGTCGCTGCTCCGGACCGTTTTGCGCCCTGCGGCGGAAGCGTAATACCCCCAGTGCCCCTCGCCTTGAGAGGCGCTTGGCTTGCTTGGCGGACCAGCCCGCTTTCCGGGCGCCCCCCATACGTTCGTTTTCCAGGTTTGCCCGGGGCAGGGCGGTTATCCGCCCCAAAGCCCCTTGCAGCATGTGCATAGCGGGCAGTCCGATCAGGCAATTGTTATCGCCAACGGTTCTTCCTATCTCAGGCCTGTCACAGAAAAGACCAAACAACGGACCGCCGGGAATAGGCCCGGCCCAAGAGACAAGGATCTACAAGATGGCACATGTTATCTCCGCCGCACCGACGCTCAGCCTGACCGCCCGTATCCGCCGCACCGCCGAGGGCGTGCTGGAAGCCTGGGCGCTGCACCGCGAGTTCCAGCGCACCTACAACGAACTGGACCGGCTCTCCGATCATGAGCTGGCCGACATCGGCGTGCGCCGCAGCGATATCGCCGACATCGCGCATCAGCACGTTTACGGCAAGTAACTCTCCCGCCCGGGCGCTCTTCTCCTCCTCCTCTTCTTGCCCGGGCCAAAGCGCTCCTGCCCTGTCGGGCGGGAGCGCTTTCTTTTGCCAAGGGGGGCAAGAGCCCTCACGCGAATGTGCTATGCGGCGGCTGCATATCTGCCAGACCAAAGCAGCCGTTGCGCACGCCCAGGGGCATCCTTATGTCCCCATCACTTCAGACGAACAGATCAAGCACCGCACCGGAAGCACGTTCCGGAACCGATGCGAAGGAACAAGAACAATGGCTTATTCAACTCTCTCCGCCCCTGCTTCTACCGGGTTTTCCGTCCGCCTGCGCGGCGTGGCTGCCGGCCTGATCCAGAACTGGAAGCTGCGCCGCGAGTACCAGCGCACCGTGCGCGAACTGCGCGCCCTGTCCAGCCGCGATCTGGCCGACATCGGCCTCAGCCGCTGCGCCATCCCCGGCGCCGCCCGCGAGCACGTCTACGGCAAGTGATCTCCCTGGCCGGCTGACGGATCCTCCTCCCTCTCCGAAAGCCCGGCCCAAAAGCGCCCCTGCCATCCCGGCGGGGGCGTATTTGTTTGTTCAGCGGGCAAGCTCGAAAATGTCACCGCCCGGCGGCAAGCCGGGCAGCGCCCAAACCGCCCCCACGGGGCGGGCGCTCCTCGCCCAACCCTCGGTTCGGGCTCTGCCCTCTGTGAACAGTTCGGGGACATCGATTGATGTATCCCTGACAAGCCCGTTGCGCACCCACCGTACGCACCGCCTACGGGGCTTTAACCCGGGTCTGGCAGGATCAACCCCGGTCATGATCACCCGCCGGGCCTGACACCCCCGGCACCTGGAACTGGGCTCCGGTTTGGCACCCGGAGCGCGCGATACGCGTATTCGCATGGGGTCATCCCCATCCGATCTCCACCCCGGCGGCGCCGCCACCCTTTAACGGACGGCCCTTGACGGAGCGGACACAGACAGGCAACGCGACACGCAACCGGCAGGGCAGGGGTCCTGGCGGGGTAGTGAGATTCGTTGGACAAAACCGGTAGAGTTCCCTTTGTTCGAAGGGCATAATTCACCTGATAGTTTGCAATCTTGGTATTCCGATGGACTTTCTTTCAGGTTTACTGACGGCTTTAGGACTAGGTGCTAGGCGTTCAGAGATAGTCAGTGACCGCCGTTCCGAAGCATTTCGACTGAACGCTGAGGTTGAAGCAAAGCTTCTTCGATTGGACAGCTTTCAAAAGTTTGAGCGTATAAAACTCGTCAATACTCTCATGACCTATATGCCTAATGAGGTTGACGCATTGCACAGTTGTGAGGAGTACTTTGACAAACTGGAGCAAGACATAGTTGTTGGTAAGCAAACAGTCATAAACAGCAACGCGACTATATCTGCCGGTTCTTCCTTCGCGGCCCTTCAAAAATGGGACGAGGTAATTGCACTGCTACACAGGCAAAGTCTGGCAGTAGACGAGCAACTAGTTGCGACGACGTCTATCGTGGAACACTTTCACACTCTGTTGAACCAAGCGATCGAAGAACTTCGAACTCAAGGCAAAGAAATAAATAACGTTTAATGCATCTTGAGTTCTTTGTGTTCAGATCAGTAGTGAACGCCGACACTTGATCCCGCTCCCCAACAGGTCTATAGGCACCCGGTGGCGTTCTGCGCCACGGAATCACCAATCAAGAAAAGCCGCGGTCGGGCCATCACGCTTCGGGGCCCGCATCCGGCAAGGAGAAGCGACATGAAACTTCACGAACTTCGCGACAATCCCGGCGCCGCCAAGAAACGCACCCGTGTGGCCCGTGGCCCGGGTTCCGGCAAAGGCAAAATGGGCGGCCGTGGTATCAAAGGCCAGAAATCCCGTTCGGGCGTCTCGATCAATGGCTACGAAGGCGGCCAGATGCCGCTGTACCAGCGTCTGCCCAAGCGCGGCTTCAACAAGCCGAACCGCAAGGCATACGCCGTTGTGAACCTGGGCCTGATCCAGAAGTTCATCGACGCAGGCAAGCTGGACGCAGCCGACATCACCGAGGATTCGCTGGTCGCATCCGGCCTGGTGCGCCGCAAGCTGGACGGCGTCCGCGTCCTGGCCAAAGGCGAAATCACCTCCAAAGCCACCATCTCCGTCACCGGTGCATCGGCAGCTGCCGTTGACGCTGTGGCAAAGGCTGGCGGCGCTCTGACTGTGGCAACTGCAGCCGCCGCAGAGTAACGGCTTGTGAGCGGCGCCAATGCCGCTTACATAGACCTGAGTTTTCCTAGAACGCCGCCCGAGCCGGAAAACGGTTCCGGGCGGCGTTTCGCTAAAGAAGAGACCTTTTCATGGTATCAGCAGCAGAACAAATGGCGGCGAACACCAGCTGGGCTGCCCTTGGCAAGGCCACGGATCTGCGCAACCGCATCCTGTTCACCATCGGCCTTTTGATTGTCTACCGCCTGGGCACCTTTATTCCGGTTCCGGGCATCGACGCAGCCGCCCTGCGCCAGTTCATGGAGCAGGCAGGCCAGGGCATCGGCGGCATGGTGTCGATGTTCACCGGCGGCGCGCTTGGCCGGATGGGGATCTTTGCCCTCGGCATCATGCCCTATATCTCCGCCTCCATTATCGTTCAGCTTCTGACCTCGATGGTGCCCTCGCTTGAGCAGCTCAAGAAAGAGGGCGAGCAGGGCCGCAAGAAGATCAACCAGTACACCCGCTACGGCACCGTGCTGCTGGCGACCGCGCAGGCCTATGGCCTGGCCGTGTCGCTGGAGCAGGGCGACCTGGCGACCGATCCGGGCATGTATTTCCGCATGGCCTGCATGATCACCCTGGTCGGCGGCACCATGTTCCTGATGTGGCTGGGCGAGCAGATCACCCAGCGCGGCATCGGCAACGGCATCTCGCTGATCATCTTCGTCGGCATCATCGCCGAGGTTCCGGCAGCCATCGCCCAGTTCTTTGCCTCCGGCCGCTCCGGCGCGATCAGCCCCGCGGTGATCATCGGCGTGATCCTGATGGTGGTTGCGGTGATCATGTTCGTGGTGTTCATGGAGCGCGCGCTGCGCAAGATCCACATCCAGTACCCGCGCCGCCAGGTCGGCATGAAGGTTTATGACGGCGGATCGTCGCACCTGCCGGTCAAGGTGAACCCGGCGGGCGTGATCCCGGCGATCTTCGCCTCCTCGCTGCTGTTGCTGCCGACCACCATCTCGGCGTTCTCCTCGGGCGCGGCAACCGGTCCGGTGATGTCCTGGCTCTTGGCCAACTTCGGCCCCGGTCAGCCGCTGTACCTGCTGTTCTTCGTCGCGATGATCGTGTTCTTTGCCTATTTCTACACCTTCAACGTCTCCTTCAAACCGGATGACGTGGCGAACAACCTGAAGAACCAGAACGGCTTTGTCCCCGGCATCCGCCCGGGCAAGAAAACCGCGGAATACATCGAGTATGTGGTCAACCGCGTGCTGGTTCTTGGTTCGGCTTATCTGGCGCTGGTCTGCCTGCTGCCGGAGGTCCTCCGCGGCCAATTCGCCATCCCGGTATATTTTGGCGGCACGTCCGTTCTGATTGTGGTATCCGTCACCATGGACACAATCCAGCAGGTGCAAAGCCACCTCCTCGCGCATCAGTATGAGGGCCTTATCGAAAAGAGCCAGCTGCGCGGGCGCAACAAGAAACGGACAAAACGGGGACCCTCTCGCCGATGACCAACATTATTCTCCTTGGCCCGCCGGGGGCGGGCAAAGGTACGCAGGCGCGCTACCTTGTGGAAAGCCGCGGCATGGTGCAGCTCAGCACCGGTGACATGCTGCGCGAGGCCCAGACCTCGGGCACCGAAATGGGCAAGAAGGTTGCCGCCATCATGGCCGAGGGCAAGCTGGTCACCGACCAGATCGTGATCGGCCTGATCCGCGAGAAGCTGCAGGGCGGCGCCGAGGGCGGTTTTATCTTCGACGGCTTCCCGCGCACCCTGGCCCAGGCCGACGCGCTGGCCAAGCTGCTGGACGAGATGGACCTGAAACTCGACGCCGTGATCGAGATGCAGGTCGATGACGACGCGCTGGTCGCCCGCATCACCGGCCGCTCCACCTGCGGCGGCTGCGGCGAGGTTTACCACGACCAGACCAAGCCCTGGCCCGCGGACGGCAAATGCGCCAATTGCGGCTCCACCGAGGTCAAGCGCCGGGCGGACGACAATGAGGACAGCCTCAAGACCCGCCTGATGGAATACTACAAAAAGACCTCGCCGCTGATCGGCTACTATTATGCCAAAGGCAACCTCCAGCGCCTGGACGGCCTCGCCTCGATCGAGGAAGTGCGCAAGAGCATGGCCTGGATCATGGGTGAATAAGCCGCCCGTTTACCGGATCGAAGTGCCCCGTGCTGCATAAGCGCGGGGCATTTTCCTTTTCAGAGGCTCCCATGACCGCTCATTTTGCCAAAGTTCCCGCCGTGCTGGCCGCAGTTGCCCTGGCCGGCCCGCTGTCCGCGGAGCAGCTCTATCTCGATGATGCCGCCGCTTGCGACCGGGTGCTGATCAGCGAGGACGGGATTTTGGACTATGCCGCGGAGGGCGGCCTGATCCTGGACGGCTCCGGCTTCAGCTCGCTGGAGTATTTCTGCAGCTTCCAGCCAGCCCTCCGCCTGGATTGGAGCAGCCACCGGGTGAGCGACCACATGGGCCGCTGCGAGCTGCCGGGGCCGCAGTATTACCCGCAGCTGTTCACGGTTGTTCTGGACCCGGAGGAGCCCGGCACTGTATCCATCTGGATGGGCGAGGCGGAGCCGCTGCGATTCTATGCCTGCGCCAGCTGACAGGGCAGGCCCGCCGCCCCTGGCGGCGTTTTCGCGGATCACGGGGTTGACCCCCGCGGTAATTCCACATAGGCAACCCCATCCCTTCTGGGAATGATTCCCGGCGGGCGGATTCGTCTGTCTGCCTTACCACCTCAAAATGCTGGACCCTCTGGCCACACTGCCACGGTCAAGTGTTGTGAAAAAAGGTTCCGGAACTACGGAACCGCAACGAAAAGGAAAGTGACACGTGGCACGTATTGCCGGCGTTAACATCCCGACTGCAAAGCGGGTTCCCATCGCCCTCACCTATATCACCGGTATCGGCAACACCTCGGCGAAAGCGATCTGCGACGCCGTTGGCATCGACCCGACCCGCCGTGTGAACGAACTGTCCGACGCTGAAGTTCTGGCCGTGCGCGAGCACATCGACGCCAACTACACCGTCGAAGGCGACCTGCGCCGTGAAGTTCAGATGAACATCAAGCGCCTGATGGACCTCGGCTGCTACCGTGGCCTGCGCCACCGCCGCAACCTGCCGGTCCGCGGTCAGCGTACCCATACCAACGCCCGCACCCGCAAGGGCCCGGCGAAGCCGATCGCCGGCAAGAAGAAGTAAGGGAGGCTTGATCAATGGCACGCGATAAATCCCGCATTAAGCGTAAAGAGCGCAAGAACATCGCCTCCGGCGTTGCTCACGTGAACTCTTCGTTCAATAACACCAAGATCCTGATCTCCGACGTGCAGGGCAACGCGATTTCCTGGTCGTCGGCCGGCACCATGGGCTTCAAAGGCTCGCGGAAGTCGACCCCCTATGCCGCTCAGATGGCTGCAGAAGATGCAGGCAAGAAGGCACAGGAACACGGTGTGAAGACTCTGGAAGTCGAAGTTCAGGGCCCCGGTTCGGGCCGTGAATCGGCGCTGCGCGCACTGGCCGCTGTCGGTTTCAACATCACCTCGATCCGTGATGTGACCCCGATCGCGCACAACGGCTGCCGCCCGCCGAAGCGCCGCCGCGTCTAATCTGAATTTTTTGCTGGGGCCCCGCTTGATTCGCAGGGCCCCAGTGCGTCATTTAAACCTCGGGCGTCCTTGGCCTTCCGGACATGGGGCAGGGACAGGAATGGAGGGAACGCATGATCCACAAGAACTGGGCAGAGCTGATCAAGCCGGCACAGCTGGAAGTGAAGCCGGGCAACGATCCTGCACGCCAGGCAACCGTTGTTGCAGAGCCGCTGGAACGCGGTTTCGGCCTGACCCTGGGCAACGCGCTGCGCCGCGTGCTGATGAGCTCGCTGCAAGGCGCGGCCATCACCAGCGTGCAGATCGACAACGTGCTGCACGAGTTTTCCAGCGTCGCCGGTGTGCGTGAAGACGTCACCGACATCATCCTGAACCTCAAGCAGGTCTCCCTGCGCATGGAAGTCGAAGGCCCCAAGCGGCTGTCGATCAATGCCAAGGGCCCGGCGGTCGTCACCGCAGGCGACATTGCTGAGACCGCAGGCATCGAGGTTCTGAACCGCGATCACGTGATCTGCCACCTGGACGATGGCGCCGACCTGTTCATGGAACTGACCGTGAACACCGGCAAGGGCTATGTCTCGGCAGACAAGAACAAGCCGGAAGACGCACCGATCGGACTGATCCCGATCGACGCGATCTACTCGCCGGTCAAGAAGGTCTCCTATGACGTTCAGCCCACCCGTGAGGGCCAGGTGCTGGACTATGACAAGCTGACCATGAAGGTGGAAACCGACGGCTCCATCACTCCCGATGACGCCGTGGCCTTTGCCGCCCGCATCCTGCAGGATCAGCTGTCGATCTTCGTCAACTTCGACGAGCCGGAATCGGCTGGCCGCCAGGACGAGGACGATGGTCTGGAGTTCAACCCGCTTCTGCTCAAGAAAGTGGACGAGCTGGAACTGTCGGTGCGTTCGGCAAACTGCCTGAAGAACGACAACATCGTCTATATCGGCGACCTGATCCAGAAGACCGAAGCGGAGATGCTGCGCACCCCGAACTTCGGCCGCAAGTCGCTGAACGAGATCAAAGAGGTTCTGTCGGGCATGGGCCTGCACCTCGGCATGGACGTCGAGGACTGGCCGCCGGACAACATCGAAGATCTGGCCAAGAAGTTCGAAGACAGCTTCTAAGACTTCAGAGGAGGGCTCCGGCCCTCCTCTTCAATGCCCGGGACTGCCGGGGACGATCTGGGCACCTGCCCCAAGGAGAGCGGCTGACACGCATCAGCCGCCTGACAAAGCAAAACGCAAGACAAGGAACTGAAAAATGCGTCACGCACGTGGTTACCGCCGCCTGAACCGTACTCATGAGCACCGCAAGGCCCTGTTCTCCAACATGGCCGGCTCGCTGATTGAGCATGAGCAGATCAAAACGACCCTGCCCAAAGCAAAAGAACTGCGCCCGATCGTTGAAAAACTGATCACCCTGGCAAAACGCGGCGACCTGCACGCCCGCCGTCAGGCCGCAGCCAAGCTGAAAGAGGACAAGGACGTCGCGAAACTGTTCGAGGTTCTGGGCCCGCGCTACAAGGACCGTCAGGGCGGCTATGTCCGTGTCCTGAAGGCCGGCTTCCGCTATGGCGACATGGCTCCGATGGCGATCATCGAGTTTGTCGACCGCGACGTTTCCGCCAAGGGCGCTGCCGACAAGGCCCGCCTGGAAGCAGAAGAAGCAGCTGCAGAAGCTGAAGAATAAGACGCGCTGAACCCTTGGGTTCAACTGTCTGGCCCCCGCTCCGCCTGGAGCGGGGTTTTTCGTTACGCGACGACAATCGCAGGATGTTTAGGATTCACTTTTTGTGCGAAAGAGATTCGTAATTTTATTCTGATTTCACTGCCGCATCCCTTTAGCTCCGGATCGGACGTGATGAAAAAGAAGAAGACTTCCGCAGCCAGGCGGTTCTCACTGGCAAACCTCAGTACGAAAACGAAAATCGTTACGGTGGCCCTGTTCCCCCTGCTGCTGGTGCTTGGCGTCGGCGTGATGGCTGTTGTGGACTTGGGCCGCATGGAGAAGACCTCCAAGGCGGTCGATCACACCGGCCGGATCCTCAGCGAGGCGCAATCGCTGGCTGTGGCGGCGCTGGACATGGAAGCCGGGCTGCGCGGCTACCTGCTGGCGGGGCAGGAGAAGTTTCTGGAACCCTATGAGGCTGGCCAGGCCGACCTGGCTGAGGCGCTGACGGCGCTCAAGGCCCTGGCGGCGGATGATCCCCAAATGATGGCGGACCTGCAGGAGGCGGAGCAGATTCTGACCGGCTGGCAGGAGAATGTGGCCGCCGGTGCCATCGAGCTGCGCCGGGAAATCGGCGACGCCATGAGCATGAACGACATGGCGGACGCGGTAAAAAAGTCCCAGGGCCGGATCCTGTTTGATGAGTTCCGCGCCGAGGTCGGCAAGATCATCGCGGACGAGGAGGTGGAGCTTGCCAACCGCCGCAACATTTTCTCCTCGCTGGTCAATGCCGGGATTGCCGATCCGGACTATCTGAGCGCCTCGCTGGAGGAAGTGGAGAAAGCCCATGAGGTGATCAGCACCGCCAAGGACCTGCTGGCCGCCGCCGTCGACATGGAAACCGGCGTGCGCGGCTTCCTTCTGGCGGGCGACCGGGCGTTTCTGGACCCCTATATGGAAGGCAACGAACGCTTCAACGAGATCCTCGCAGACCTGCGCCTGGCTTTCACCGACAAGCTGATGCAGACCAACCGCCTGAACACGGTGGCAGAGATCATCGGCAACTGGCGCAATGACGTGGTGGTGCCGATGCTGCAGCTGCGCCGGGTGATCGGCAGCGCCGCCACCATGGACGACATGGCCGACCGGGTCGCCGAAGGGCAGGGCAAGGCGTACTTCGACCGCTTCCGCGAAACCCTGGCCTCGCTGCAGGCCCGCGGCGCTGAGACCATGGCCGCCCGCCGCGCCGCCAGCGATGAGATCGCAGCACAGACCCGGATCATGATCCCAGCCGCGATCGGCGCGGCGATTCTGATCGGCGCGGTGATGGCGCTGGTCACCAGCTCCGGAATCGCGTCCGGCATCCGCCGCATCGTGGTGTCGATGCGCGGCCTGGCCGAGGGCAACAATGCAGTCGAGATCCACGGCCAGGAGCGCGGCGACGAAGTCGGCGACATGGCCCGCGCGCTGGAGAAGTTCCGCGATGAGCTGGTGCGGATGCAAGAAGCCGAACAGCAGAAGGCGCAAAGCAAGGACGCTGAGCTGGCCGGGGTGGTCCGGGAGCTGAGCGAGCGCTTGTCGCGCCTGTCGCACGGCGACCTCACCATCCGCATCGCGGAAGAATTCCCGGAGGAATACGAACAGCTGCGGGCGGACTTCAACGGCTCCATCGACAACCTCACCGCCACCGTGCAGGAGGTGATCGGCGCCGCGTCCAGCATCCGCAACGGCGCGGCTGAGATCAGCCAGGCCTCCGACGACCTGTCGCACCGCACCGAAAGCCAGGCCGCGACGCTGGAGGAGACCGCTGCCGCCATCGACGAGCTGACCGCCAGCGTGCGCTCCGCCGCCGACGGCGCCCGCAACGTGGAAACCACGGTGCGGGAGGCCCGGCAGGAGGCCGAAAGCAGCGGCGAGGTGGTGCAGGATGCGGTGGCGGCCATGAGCGGCATCGAGGACAGCTCCAACAAGATCTCGCAGATCATCTCGGTGATCGACGACATCGCCTTCCAGACCAACCTCTTGGCGCTCAACGCAGGCGTCGAGGCTGCCCGCGCGGGCGAGGCCGGCCGCGGCTTTGCGGTGGTCGCTTCCGAAGTGCGCGCTCTGGCGCAGCGGTCCTCGGATGCGGCGATGGAGATCAAGACGCTGATCGGCGACAGCTCGCGGCAGGTGGCGGAAGGCGTCGATCTGGTCGGCCGCGCAGGCGAGGCGCTGCAGTCCATCGTCGGCCGGGTGAGCCACATCTCGCAGCTGGTGTCGGAGATTGCCGAGGGCGCGGCGGAGCAATCCACCGGCCTGCTTGAGATCAACACCGGAGTGACCCAGCTGGACCAGGTGACCCAGCAGAACGCCGCGATGGTCGAAGAGGCGACCGCCGCAGGCCATTTGCTGAACACCGACGCCGTGAAGCTTGCCGAACTGGTGGCGCGCTTCCAGGTGGACGGCAGCACCGCCGCGCCTGCGGCCCCGGCGGCACCAGCGCCGTCTGCCCACGGCGGCGATGACTGGGAGATCGAGGCCAGCCCGGCGCCTGCTGCCGCAGCCGTGCCCCCGGCAGAGGGCAATGCTGCCCGCGATCTGTGGCAGGATTTCTGACCCGAGCCGGCACAAAAAGCAGGCCCTTCCGTGTGGAGGGCCTGCTGCCATTTTCCGGGGTGACAGGGGCGCGAATCTCCGCTAGCGTCCGGTCCATGACCCGGACCTATGCCGCATTCTGGTATTTCTTTTATCCGCGCCACATGGCGGACGGAGGGGTCAGCGCATTCTGAGCTAGGACATCGGAACGCACCAGGATACCACCAACCGCCCGCAGCCCGCAGGCGGTTTTTTTGTATCCGCCGCAGCGCCCAGGGCCTCCCGCCAAGGAAGCAGACCCATGACACCCCAGACCGAAAACCTCCGCATCACCGGTATGCAGGAACTGATCTCGCCCGAGGATCTCGCCGCGCAGCTGCCTTCAACGGCAACAGTGACCGATACCGTGCTGGCCAGCCGCACCGCCATTCAGGATGTGCTGCACGGCCGCAGCGACCGTGTGATTGCGGTCGTCGGCCCCTGTTCGGTGCACGACCCCAAGGCGGCGATGGACTATGCCCGCCGCCTGGCGCCGCTGCGCGAACGGCTCGCCGGTGAGCTGGAGATCGTGATGCGGGTCTACTTCGAAAAACCCCGCACCATCAGCGGCTGGAAAGGGCTGATCAACGATCCGGGCCTCGACGGCTCCTTCCGCATCAACGAAGGGCTGGGGCTGGCGCGCCGCCTGTGCCTGGACATCAACGCCCTGGGCCTGCCGGTCGGCACCGAATTCCTGGACACCGCGGTGCCGCAGTACATCTCTGACCTTGTGGCCTGGGCCGCCATCGGCGCCCGCACCACCGAAAGCCAGATCCACCGCGAAATGGCCTCCGGCCTCAGCTGCCCCGTGGGCTTTAAGAACGGCACCCGCGGCAATGTGCAGATCGCAGTGGACGCGGTGCGCTCGGCGGCGCACCCGCATCATTTCATGGCGCTGGCCAAATCGGGCCGCGCGGCGATTGCGGCCACCAGCGGCAACCCTGACGGCCACCTGATCCTGCGCGGCGGCGGCGGCACCAACTATGACGCGGCCTCTGTCGATGCGGCCTGCAAGCTGGCGGAGAAGGACGGCATCCGCGGCCATGTGATGATCGACGCCAGCCACGCCAACAGCGGCAAGGACCCGATGCGCCAGCCTGCGGTGCTGCGCGATGTGGCGGGCCAGATCGCCGCGGGCGACAGCCGCATCACCGGCGTGATGGTCGAAAGCCACCTGGTGGCGGGCCGCCAGGATCTGGGCAAGGGGGAGCTGACCTACGGCCAGTCGATCACCGACGGCTGCCTGGGCTGGGAGGAGACTGTGGCAGAGCTGGAGCATCTGGCCGCAGCGGTTGCCAAGCGCCGCACGGCCGCCGCACAGGACGAGCTGGCCGAGGCCTGAGGCCGGCGCCGCAAAGGGACGCGCCTTGCGGCGCGTGCCTCCGGCCGGGAGTATTTGGGGAAAGATGAAAAGCAGGAGCCGTTTTCGGCCGCTTGCTTCATCTGGCCCCAAATATCCCAGGGTGAATTGGCCGTCAGGCCAAGAGGGGCAGCGCGCCTGCGCTCCGCTGCGGCCCGGTCCGCCTCCCGCCTTGCAATCCGCGCGCGTACTCCGCATATCCTTCGGGCAACATCTGCTGGAGTCCTCATGATCCGTCCCGCACTCACTGCCCTTGCCATCGTTCTCGCCCTGCCTGCCGCCGCTGAAACCCGGGTGCCGCAAAGCCAGGCGGAGATCGCGCTGGGGTTCGCGCCGCTGGTCAAGGAAGCCTCGCCGGCGGTGGTGAACATATACGCCAAGGTGGTGCGCCAGGTGCAGCAGCGCCGCCGCTCGCCGTTCATGAACGATCCGTTCTTCGATGATTTCTTCCGCGGCTTTGCCGAGCCGCAGCCGCGGGTGGAGAATTCGCTGGGCTCCGGCGTGATCCTGTCGGCGGACGGCATCGTGGTCTCCAACTACCATGTTGTCGGCAGCGCCACCGAAATCCGCGTGGTGACCAATGACCGGCGCGAATACAATGCGCGGGTGATCCTGGGCGACAAGGCCAGCGACCTGGCGATCCTGCAATTGGAAGAGGCGGCGGACCTGCCGTATCTGGACCTGCGCGACAGCGACCAGGTGCAGGTGGGCGAGCTGGCGCTGGCGATCGGCAACCCGTTCGGGGTCGGGCAGACCGTCAGCAGCGGCATCATCTCCGGCCTTGCGCGCACCGGCATGGGGGCGGGCGACGGCTTTGGCTACTACATCCAGACCGATGCGCCGATCAACCCGGGCAACTCCGGCGGCGCGCTGATCGACGTGAACGGAGATCTCATCGGCATTAATACCCGCATCCTGTCCCGCTCCGGCGGCTCCAACGGCATCGGCTTTGCGATTCCGGCCAATCTGGTGCGGGAGTTCGTCAACCAGGCCCGGACCGGCGCGGAAGAGTTCCAGCGCCCCTGGGCGGGCATGGCGGGCCAGCCGGTGGATGCCGATCTGGCGGCCTCTCTGGGGATGGACCTGCCGGAGGGGATGGTTGTCTCGGACCTGCACCGCGAAAGCCCCTTTGCCAAGGCCGGTTTCCGGGTCGGCGACGTGATTACCCATGTGGACGGCGAGGTGGTGAATTCGCCCTCGGAAATGGTGTTCCGCATGTCGGTGGCGGGGCTTGGGGATCTGTCCGTCATCACCCGCCTGCGCGGCGGCGAGCGGGAGGAAATCGAGGTGCCGATGATTGTGGCGCCCGATCAGCCGCCCGCCAACCCGGTGCAGCTGGATGACAAGACCGCGCTGCCCGGGCTGACCGTGGCGCGTATCAATCCGCAGGTGATCGCCCGTCTCGGCCTGCCCTTGTCGGCGGAGGGCGTGGTGGTCACAGACCCCGGCCCCTATGCCGGGCGCGGCGGTGTGCAGGCGGGCGACCTGCTGCTGGCGGTCAATGGCCAGCAGGTGGCGAGCACCGATGACGTCTATGCGATTCTCGCGGGCAGCGGCCGCTGGATCCAGCTGGATCTGAACCGGCGCGGCCGTCGCATGGCGCTGAGGTTCCGGCTCTGATGGCAGATCTGTTCGGCAGCCCCGCATCCGCGGACAGCGATCCGCAGCAGCCTGCGCCGAACCGGCCGCTGGCCGATCGGCTGCGGCCGCAGTCGCTGGGCGAGGTGATCGGACAGGAACAGGTGCTGGGGCCGGAGGCGCCGCTGGGCGTGATGCTGGCCTCGGGGTCCTTGTCGTCGCTGATCTTCTGGGGGCCGCCGGGGGTGGGCAAGACCACCATCGCACGGCTGCTGGCCAAGGAGACCGACCTGCATTTCGTGCAGATCTCGGCGATCTTCACCGGGGTGCCGGAGCTGCGCAAGGTGTTCGAGGCCGCCAGGATCCGCCGCCAGAACGGGCAGGGAACGCTTCTGTTCGTGGATGAGATCCACCGCTTCAACAAGGCCCAGCAGGACGGCTTCCTGCCGCATATGGAGGATGGCACCATCCTCTTGGTCGGGGCGACAACGGAGAACCCTTCGTTCGAGCTGAACGCCGCTGTGCTTTCACGCAGCCAGGTCTTGGTGCTGGAACGCCTGTCGCTGGCCGATCTCGAACGCCTCACCCAGCGCGCCGAGAAGGAGCTGGGCCGCGCCCTGCCGCTGTCGGGCGATGCCCGCGACGCGCTGCATGAGATGGCCGATGGCGACGGGCGGGCGCTTTTGAACCTCATTGAGCAAGTCGCCGCCTGGAAGGTGGAGGCGCCCCTTGGGCGGGAGGCGCTGTCAAACCGGCTGATGCGCCGGGCGGCCAAGTTCGACAAGTCCGGCGACGAGCATTACAACCTCATTTCCGCCCTGCACAAATCCATCCGCGGCTCTGACCCGGATGCAGCACTGTACTGGCTGGCGCGGATGCTGGAGGGCGGCGAGGACCCGCGGTTCCTGGCCCGGCGGCTGACGATGATGTCGACCGAGGACATCGGCATGGCCGACCCGCAGGCAAATACCGTGTGCCTCAATGCCTGGCAGACCTACGAGCGCCTCGGCAGCCCGGAGGGCGAACTGGCGCTGGCCAATGCGGCGGTCTACCTGGCGCTGGCGCCGAAATCCAACGCGGTCTACGTCGGCATCAAGGCCGCCCGGCGGCTGGCCAAGCAGACCGGCAGCGCGCCGCCGCCCAAGCACATCCTGAACGCGCCGACCAAGCTGATGTCGGAGCAGGGCTATGGCGACGGCTATGCCTATGACCATGACGCGGAGGACGGGTTTTCCGGCCAGAACTACTTTCCCGACGGGGTAAAACGCCCGGTTCTGTATCAGCCGGTGGAACGCGGGTTCGAGCGGGAACTGAAGCGGCGCACGGATTACTTTGCGAACCTGAGGGCAAAGCGGAACAAGTGAAGCGGCTTTGCCCGCAAAGCCGCTGCCTCCGGCGGGAGTATTCGGGGAAAGATGAAGGGGCGGGAGCCTTTTGTTGGCAGCCCTGCGCGCCGTGCAATACGGGCAAAACTTGACATCCCGGGCCGCGCCGGCGACAGGACGGGGATGATTTTTTCGGTTTCCATGGTCGCCCTTGGCGGCGCTGTTGGGGCGGTGTGCCGCTATCTGGCCGGGCTGGGGATGATCCGCCTGCTGGGGCATCACGATTTTCCGGTGGCGGTGATCACCGTGAACATCCTGGGCTCCTTCCTGATGGGGGTGTTTGTGGTGGCCGCGGCGATGCGCGGGCTGACCCATCTGAGCCCCTTGGTGATGACCGGGCTTCTGGGAGGGTTCACCACCTTCTCGGCGTTCTCGCTGGAGACCGCCAACCTGATCGAGCGCGGCGCCTTCGGGCAGGCGGCGCTTTATGTTTGTTTGTCCGTGGCCCTGTCGGTCGGCGGATTGTTTCTGGGCCTGATGGCCGCAAGAGGAGTGTTCGCATGAGCGGCGTTCAGATGATTACCGTCAGCGAAGACGATGGCGGCCAGCGCATTGACCGCTGGCTGCGGCGGCTGTTTCCGCATGTGAACCAGGGCCGCATCGAGAAGATGTGCCGCAAGGGCGAGCTGCGGCTGGATGGCGGCCGCGTCAAGGCCAGCACCCGTGTCGAGTCCGGGCAGGTAGTGCGCGTGCCGCCGCTGGCGGACAGCGACCTGAAACCGGCCGAGCCGCGCGCGATGCGGATCTCGGAGGCGGATGCCAAGATGATCCAGTCCTGCGTGATCTACCGCGACGATGACGTGATCGTGCTGAACAAGCCCGCCGGGCTGGCGGTGCAGGGCGGCTCCGGCACCACCAAGCACGTGGACGGCCTGGCCGAGGCGCTGAAATTCGGGCTTGAGGACAAGCCCAAGCTGGTGCACCGGATCGACAAGGACACCTCCGGTGTTCTGGTGCTGGCGCGCAACCGCAAGGCGGCACAGGCGCTGACCGCCGCCTTCCGCCACAAAAACACCCGCAAGATCTATTGGGCGCTGGTCGCAGGCGTGCCGACGCCCTATCTGGGCGAAATCAAGAACGGGCTGGTCAAGGCGCCGGGCCACGGCAAGTCCGGCGAGGGCGAGAAGATGATCAACGTCCATCCGCAGGACATCGACGATACGCCGGGCGCCAAGCGGGCGCATACGCTGTATGCCACGCTTTACCGCGTAGCCAGCCGCGCCGCCTGGGTGGCGATGGAGCCGATCACCGGCCGCACCCATCAGCTGCGGGCGCATATGTCGGGCATGGGCCATCCGATTGCCGGCGACGGCAAATACGGCGGTTCGGGCCAAGAGAACCTGGGCGACGGATGGGGCGCGCAGATCGGCGGGGTGATCTCCAAAAAGCTGCACCTGCACGCGCGCCGGATGGTGTTTGAGCACCCGGTGACCCGCAAGCCGGTCTCGGTTGTGGCGCCGCTGCCCGACCATATGAAGGAAAGCTGGGAGACCTTCGGCTGGACCGAGGACCTGGCTGCCGATGATCCGTTCGAGGACCTGAAGTGAGTTCACCGCTGCGGCTGATCCTGTTTGACGTCGATGGCACCCTGGTGGACAGCCAGGGCGCTATCACCGGCGCCATGGCCGAGGCGTTTGAAGGCGCCGGGCTGAGAACGCCGCCGCGCGAGGCGATCCTGTCCATCGTCGGGCTGTCGCTGCCGCTGGCGATGAAGGAGCTGGCGCCGGACCAGAATGCCGCCACGCTGGAGCGGCTGGTGGAGGGCTACAAGTCCTCCTACATGCTGGCGCGCGAGGCGGCGGGGGCGGCGCATTCGCCGCTTTATCCCGGCACGCTGGAGATGCTGGCGGAGCTGAACGAGGTGCCGGAGTACCTGCTGGGGGTTGCCACCGGCAAATCCCAGCGCGGCGTCGACGCGCTGATCGCGGCGCATGGGCTGAGCTGCTTCGTGACCCGGCAGGTGGCGGATCACCACCCGTCGAAACCGCACCCGTCGATGATCCTGACTGCGATGGCGGAGACCGGGGTGGAGCGCGACAGCACCGTGATGATCGGCGACACGCGGTTTGACATTGAAATGGGGCGCGCGGCGGGGGTCACCACCATCGCCGTGCCCTGGGGGTATCATCCGGCAGAGACTTTGGGCGCCGACCACTTGATCCGCGATTTCGCGGAGCTGCGCCCGCTGCTGGCAGAGATCTGGAAAGGCTAAGAGATGAGCGGCTGGGCACAGAAACGGTTCTGGAAAGCGGTTTCGGTAGCGGAGACCGGTGACGGGTTTGCGGTGGAGCTGGACGGCCGCCGGGTCAAGACCCCGGCCAAGGCACCGCTGGCGGTGCCGACGCAGGAGATGGCCCAGGCCATTGCCGCGGAATGGGACGCCCAGACCGAATCAGTCGACCCTTCGACAATGCCCTGCACCCGGTCTGCGAATGCCGCAATTGACAAGGTGACACATCAGCACAGCGAAGTCGCCGCCATGCTGACCGAATACGGCGATTGCGACCTGCTGTGCTACCGCGCTGACGCGCCGGTTGAGCTGACGTTGCGTCAGGCGCAGGAATGGGATCCGGCGCTGGACTGGGCGGCAGAGGCGCTGGGGGTGCGGCTGCAGCCCCGCACCGGCGTTCTGCACCAGCCGCAGGAGGCTGCGGCGCTGGCGGCGCTGGCCGAAAAGGTGCAGGCGATGAACCCGTTCCAGCTGGCGGCGTTCCACGATTTGGTAGGGATTTCCGGCTCTTTGATCCTGGGCTTTGCCGCCGCGCATGGCTGGCGCAGCGCCGAGGAGATCTGGCTGCTGTCGCGGCTGGACGAGCGCTGGCAGGAAGAGCAGTGGGGCACCGACGAGGAGGCTGCGGCGGCCGCCGGGGTCAAACGGCAGGAATTTCTGCACGCCAAACGGTTCTTCGATTTCTCCTGAGAACAGAAAATTACCAATTCGGGCCGCGTGGAGTAAAAATGTTTACTCCCGGTGCATTTGTGCGCATCGCGCCCATCGAATTTCCTGATCCCGCCCTTGACGTTTGTTGATGAATGCGCCCACACTCAGGCGCGAAAAAGGGGTAAACCCTTCTTCGGTCTCATTTCCGGCGGGGGATCGCCGGGTAATAAGAACCGCCGGACAGGCGGACTATCAGGAAGAGGTAAAAATGAAAAAAACCGTATTTTTGGGCGCTCTGACCGTTGCTGGTCTGGCGGCTGGCGCAGCTGCTGCCGGCACGCTGGATGACGTGAAAGCCCGCGGCAAGCTGAACTGCGGCGTCACCACCGGCCTGGTCGGATTTGCGGCCCCGAATGCGAATGGCGAATGGGAAGGTTTTGACGTCGCCGTCTGCCGTGCTGTGGCTGCAGCCGTGCTGGGCGACTCGACCGCTGTTGAATTCGTGCCGACCACCGGCAAGACCCGCTTTACCGCGCTGGCCTCCGGCGAAATCGACATGCTGGCCCGCAACACCACCTGGACCTTCTCGCGCGATGTCGACCTGAAGTTCGAATTCACCGGCGTGAACTACTACGACGGCCAGGGCTTCATGGTCCCGAAAGAGCTGGGCGTGTCCTCGGCGAAGGAACTGGACGGCGCCACCGTCTGCATCCAGACCGGCACCACCACCGAGCTGAACCTGGCGGACTTCTTCCGCTCCAACAACATCAGCTATGAGCCGGTTCCGATCGAAACCAACGCCGAAGCGCAGCAGCAGTATCTGGCAGGCGCCTGCGACGTCTACACCACCGACGCCTCCGGGCTGGCCGCAACCCGTGCCACCTTCGACGATCCGTCCGCGCATGTAATCCTGCCGGAAATCATCTCCAAGGAGCCGCTGGGCCCGCTGGTCCGCCACGGCGACCACGAGTGGGGTGACGTTGTCCGCTGGACCCTGAACGCACTGATCGCAGCCGAAGAGCTGGGCGTCACGTCCGCCAACATCAGCGAAATGGCAGCCGGCACCGACAACCCGGAAATCAACCGCCTGCTGGGCAGCGAAGGCACCCTGGGCGAGATGCTGGGTGTGGATGCCGACTGGGCGCACAAAGCGATCGCCGCCAATGGCAACTATGGTGAAATCTTTGCCAAGACCATCGGCGAAGACACCCCGGTCGGCCTGGCCCGCGGCCTGAACGCTCAGTGGACCGAAGGCGGCCTGCTGTACGCTCCGCCGTTCCGCTAAACACACCACCGGGAGGGGCGCAGGAATTTCCTGCGCCCTTTTCCTATCTGAAAAAAGCTCCGGCAAGCTGCGGAGCGGGGACAACCCCGCCAGGATCAGGACGCCGGAGTCAGGGGATCACAATACATGTCAACGCTTACTGACCCGCCGAACGAGAGTTTTCGGCTGTCTATGCTCATCAACGATACCCGCTACCGGTCACTGACCTTCCAGGTGATTGCGGCGATCGTTCTGGCCCTGTGTATCTGGTATCTGGGCAACAACCTGATCCAGAACCTGCGCGCTGCCGGGCTCAATATTTCCTACAGCTTCCTTGGCGACTCGGCCGGGTACGATATCAACCAGACCCTGGTTGAATACGACAGCCAGTCCAGCCACGCGCGCGCCGCGCTGGTCGGGTTGCTGAACACCGTGCTGGTGGCCTTCCTGGCCTGTATCACCGCCACCGTGTTCGGGGTGATCGCCGGGGTGCTGAGGCTTTCCAACAACTGGCTCGTTTCCAAGCTGATGGCTGTTTATGTCGAGATCTTCCGGAACATTCCGGTGCTGATCTGGATCATCATCATCTTCACGATCATGACGGCGGTGCTGCCGGGGCCGCGGGCTTTCCGGGGGAATGATCCTTCGGCAAGCATGCTGTTTGACGCCTTCGCCTTCACCAACCGCGGGATCTATACGCCGCTGCCCTGGTTCCAGAACGGGATCTTTGCCAGCACCGCGATGAACTGGCTGCTGATCCTGGCCGGGTTCGCGCTCTCTTGGATCGTGGCGCATCAGATCAACGTCTGGGCCAGCCACAAGCAGGAAGCCACCGGCGTGCGCCCCAAGACCATGCTGCCGATCCTCGCAGCCTGGCTGGTTCCGTTCCTGGCGCTGACACTGATCATGGGTCTGACCTGGGAATACCCTGAGCTGAAGGGCTTCAACTTCAGCGGCGGCATCAAGATCGGCGGCCCGCTGATCGCGCTGTGGTTTGCACTGTCGATCTACACCGGCGCCTTCATCGCGGAAAACGTCCGGGCCGGCATCCAGGCGGTGTCCAAGGGCCAGACCGAGGCGGCCTCTGCGCTGGGCCTGCGCCCGCGCCGGGTGATGAACCTGGTGGTGCTGCCGCAAGCGCTGCGGGTGATCATCCCGCCGCTGATCTCGCAGTTCCTCAACATCACCAAGAACTCCTCGCTCGCCATCGCCGTGGGCTATGCGGATATCACCGCAACCCTGGGCGGCATCACCCTGAACCAGACCGGCCGCGCCATCGAATGCGTGCTGCTTCTGATGCTGTTCTACCTGACCGCCTCGCTGGTGATTTCGATGGTGATGAACGTCTACAACGCATCTGTGAAGCTGAAGGAGCGCTGAGACATGAGCGATACACACGCACAAACCGTCGCCTTTGTCCGCGAAACCCAGATTCCGCCGGCCCCGCCGCCGGCCTCTGAAACCGGCGTGATAAAATGGCTGCGCGAGAACCTGTTCTCCAACGCCGCGAACTCCGCGCTGACCATCGTGGCGCTGGCCGCGATCTTCATGGTGCTGAGCAACATCCTGCCTTGGGTGCTGAACGGGGTCTGGACCACCAGCTCGCTGGCCGAGTGCCGCGAGGTGCTGCAAGGCAAGACCGGGGCCTGTTTCTCGGTGCTGACCGAGCGCTGGAACCAGCTGCTTTACGGCTTCAAGTACCCGGGCGACCAATACTGGCGGCCGAACCTGGCGCTGGTGCTGTTCCTCGTGGCTGCGGCCCCGGTCCTTTTCTTCGATCTGCCGCGCAAGCTGCTGGCCTTTACTGCCGTCTACCCGTTCCTGGCCTTCTGGCTGATCTGGGGCGGCACGCTGATGGTGCCGGTGGTGGCGATTGTGGGCTTTGCAGCGGCTGCGACCGTGTTCCAGAAATTTGGCAAGAGCAGCTTTGCAATCGGCTTTTTCGGCGCCATCGCGGTGGCGCTGGCGGTCTGGATCATCGGCGGTATGCTGATCCCCGAAGGCGCGTCGGAGAATGCCTGGCTGAGCCCGGTGCCCTCGCGCGATCTGGGCGGCTTCATGCTGAACCTGATGCTGGGGGTGACCTGTGTGTCGCTGTCGCTGCCCTTGGGCATCGCGCTGGCGCTGGGGCGCCAGTCGGACATGCCGCTGATCAAGTGGGTCTGTGTCATCTTCATCGAGTTCGTGCGCGGCGTGCCGCTGATCACGCTGCTGTTCGTGGCCTCGGTGATGCTGGCCTATTTCTTCCCGCCGGAAAGCACCGTCGACCTGTTCCTGCGCGTGGTGATCATGATCACCATGTTCTCCGCGGCCTATATCGCCGAGGTGATCCGCGGCGGCCTTGCCGCGCTTCCGAAGGGGCAGTACGAAGCGGCTGACAGCCTTGGCCTGGATTACCCCCAGGCGATGCGGCTGATCATCCTGCCGCAGGCGCTGAAGATCTCCATCCCGGGCATCGTGAACGTGGCCGTCGGCCTGTTCAAGGACACCACCCTGGTTTCGGTCATCTCGATGTTCGACCTGGTTGGCATGATCCGCGGCCCGATCCTCGCCTCCACAGAGTGGAACGGCGTGTACTGGGAGCTTTTGGGCTTTGCGGCCGCGCTGTTCTTCGTCGTCTGCTACGGCATTTCTCAATACTCACAGTGGCTCGAGCGCCGTCTCGCCACCGACCACCGTTAAGGAGTTCAACATATGTCTGAACTTATGTCCGACCGCCAAATCGACCGCTCCAAGATGCAGGTGAGCGACGAGGTCGCCATTGAAATCACCAACATGAACAAGTGGTACGGCTCCTTCCACGTGCTGCGCGACATCAACCTGACCGTCAACCAGGGCGAGCGGATTGTGATCGCGGGCCCGTCGGGCTCTGGCAAGTCCACCCTGATCCGCTGCCTGAACGCGCTGGAAGAGCATCAGCAGGGCAAGATCGTGGTGGATGGCACCGAACTGTCCAACGACCTCAAGAACATCGACAAGATCCGGTCCGAGGTTGGCATGGTGTTCCAGCACTTCAACCTGTTCCCGCATCTGACCATCCTGGAGAACTGCACCCTGGCGCCGATCTGGGTGCGCAAGACCCCCAAGAAGGAAGCTGAAGAGCGGGCGATGCACTTCCTGGAGAAGGTGAAGATCCCGGAGCAGGCCAACAAGTACCCGGGCATGCTCTCGGGCGGCCAGCAGCAGCGTGTGGCCATTGCGCGCTCGCTTTGCATGATGCCGCGCATCATGCTGTTCGACGAGCCGACCTCGGCGCTGGACCCGGAGATGATCAAGGAGGTGCTCGACACCATGATCGAGCTGGCCGAGGAAGGCATGACCATGCTGTGCGTGACCCACGAGATGGGCTTTGCCCGCCAGGTGGCGAACCGGGTGATCTTCATGGATGCGGGCCAGATCGTGGAGCAGAACGAGCCGGAAGAGTTCTTCAACAACCCGAAGAGCGACCGCACCAAGCTGTTCCTCAGCCAGATCCTGGGCCACTGAGGCAGCTCAATCACCAAACAGAAAGGCCGGGCAGCGCGCCCGGCCTTTTTTGTTTCGGCAGCTATGGTCAGGAATGGCTGGCAAAAACTTCTGTGCTGCCATCTGCCAGGATCAGCAGGGTATCGAAGGCCTCGCGCTCGTCGCCCATCTCCATCCCCGGCGAGCCGATCGGCATCCCCGGCACCGTCAGCCCAAGCGCCTCAGGCTGCTCCGCGAGCAGCCGCTGGATGTCTTCTGCCGGGACGTGGCCCTCGATCACATAAGGCCCTGCCACCGCGGTGTGGCAGGAGGCCAGATCGCCGTTGACGCCGAGCCGCTCCTTCATCGCCCACAGCTCCTCATCCGCCACATTGCGCACTTCGGTGGTGAAGCCTGCAGCGGCCAGGCGGTCGGCCCAGGCGGTGCAGCAGCCGCAGGTGGGCGACTTCATGATGCGGATGGTGGTCTCCGCCGCCGCCGCGGCAAAGCCCGGCAGGGCGGCAAAGGGGAGGGCGGCTGCGGCCAGCAGCAGGGTACGGCGGTGCATGGGTCTTCTCCAATCCTCGCGGGGGGCGTGTTTCCGGACCGCAATATAGGTCTGCCCGCGCCGCCGCGCCAGTGGCCTCCGGCGCGGGATGCGCCAGCGTGCCGCAGGCCCGGGGGGCTTTGGGAGGCGGGCTACTCGCCCAGCAGCTCCCGCGGGACGGCGAAATCAATCGCTTTGCCGCTGCTCCAGCTGAGATCCTTCCAGTTGCCGATGTCGAACTCAGCCACCAGTGTGGCGCCGGTCGGGTAGTCGTCAAACCGGGAATGGTCCGGCGGGGTGGCCACGATGGAATGGGCAAAGGCGGCAATGCCGGGGTTGTGGCCGATCAGCATCACGCGGGGTTTCTCAGCCTGACACAGCACCTTGAACAGGATGTCCGAATTGGCGTGGTACAGCCGCTCGGTAAAGGCCGCGGGCACCCCCAGTTCCATCAGCTCAAAGGTCTCGCGGGTGCGTCTGGATGAGGAGGAGATGACCTGATCCGGCACATGGCCGTTGCCGCGCAGCCAGTCGGCAATGGCCGGGGCCGAGCGGCGGCCCCGCTTGTTCAGCGGGCGGGCGTGGTCGCTGGGGACACTGGTGTCCCAAGCGGATTTGGCGTGGCGGGTCAGGATCAGGGTGCAGGTCATTGCGGATGAAAATGCCTCATGTGATGTGCGGTTTGACCGGGGTCCCGGCCGGCGGTGCGGCTCAGCGGGCAGGCCCGGCGGGCAAGACAGCCGCCGGTCATGCAGCCGGCGCCTGCGCTGGTATCGAGATAGTCATGGCAGGCCGCCAGATCGTAGGGCCCCCCGTCCGCCAGTGCGGCGGCCGGGCAGGCGGCCAGGCAGGGACGGGAGCGGCAGCTGTGGCAGGGTGACTCTGCCAAAGGCGGAGGGGGAATGTCAAATTCCTGTTCAAAGTGAAGGGCCCCCCGCAAGGAAATCATCAGTCCGGCCTGATCATGCACCATCATCTGTGACGGCGATGTGAAAAACCGCCCCGTAGCCAAAGCCCAGTTGATGAAGGGCGTATAGGGCGGCCCGCCAAAGGGGTAATGGGCGCGGCCGCCCAGGGTTTCTGCCAAGGCGACGATCACCCGCTGCGACCAGCGGTCCACAGGGTCCGGCCTGCCGTCGCGGTACTCCAAGCTGGCGGTGAAGCGGGGCCAGAATGCCTGATCCGTGCCCAGCAGCACCAGGGTGCCGCCCTCCAGCGCCTTGACGGGCTGGCGCCGCGGATGCAGCGCACCGTACACCGCCAGCCCGGCCTGCCCGGCGGCTGCTTCGATCCGCGCATAAAAAGGAGTGTCCCGGTCAGGGGCATCCGGCAGGTCAGTCAGGGTCATAAGCGGCATCCGGTCCGGTGGCATGGGGCGAGCCTAGCAGCGCGGGCGTCCCGTCCAGAGTGCAAAAACGCCGCGCAACCGTCCGCCGGCGTCTTCCTGCCGCCCGGCTCAGCGGCGGCGGAACGGCAGCATCAGGCTCCAGCCCAGCCGCGCCGGGCGGCCGTCCTGCCACTGCAGCCCCACGGTCATGCCGTCATGCCCCTGGCCCGGCTGCGCCGTGTAGGTGCCAAAGATCCGGTCCCAGACCGACAGGGCAAAGCCGTAGTTGCTGTCATGCTCGTGGCGATGGATAGAGTGATGCACCCGGTGCATGTCCGGCGTCACCAGCAGCAGCCGCAGCAGCGCATCCGCCCTGCGGGGCAGCGCCAGGTTGGCATGGTTGAACAGCGCGGTGCCGTTCAGCAGGATCTCAAACAGCACCACCGCCAGGGCTGAGGGCCCCAGCAGATAGACCAGCCCGATCTTCAGCAGCATCGACAGGGCAATCTCCACCGGGTGAAACCGCACCGCGGTGGTCACGTCCATGTCGCGGTCGGCATGATGCACCCGGTGCAGCCGCCACAACAGCGGCACCTTGTGGGTGATCAGATGCTGCAGCCAGATAGCGAAATCCAGCACCAGCACCGCCAGCAGCACCTCCACCCAGCCGGGCCAGCGGACCGCATTCAGCAGCCCCCAGCCATGCTCTGCCGCATCCAGCGCCGCGCCGACGGCCAGCAAGGGCAGCCCGACCGCCAGCGCCCGCAGGGTCAGCGTGTTCAGGATCGAGATCGACAGGTTGGCCGGCCAGCGCCGCCGCCGCGGCAGGCTGCGGCCGCGCCGCGGCGCCCAGGCTTCTGCCGCCGCAAATAGCGCAAACAGCCCCAGGAAGGCCGCAAGGCGGATCAGGGTTTCATACTCCATGCTTTCAGCGATGCGCATGCAGCGGCAAAAAGCAACTCCCAACGCCGCAGCGCGCCGCCTGAAACACGGATCCTCTGTTCATCTGGCCCCGAAATATCCCGGGGCGAATTGGCCCCAGGGGCCAAGAGGGGCAGCGCCCCTCAGCCGGCCCGTGCCTCAGGCGCGGATCATCGAGCCTGCGCCGTGGTCGGTATAAAGCTCCAGCAGCACTGCGTTCTGCACCCGCCCGTCCACGATGGTGCAGGCGCGCACGCCATTGCGGACCGCATCCAGCGCGGTTTCGGTCTTGGGGATCATACCGCCCGCGATCACGCCGCTGGCGGTCATCTCCTCGACATCCGCCGCCTTCAGTTCGGTCACCACGTCGCCCTCGGCATTCTTGACGCCCGCCACATCGGTCAGCAGCAAAAGCCGGTCGGCGGTCAGCGCCTTGGCGATGGCGCCGGCGGCGGTGTCGCCGTTGATGTTGAACGTCTCGCCATTGCGGCCGCCGCCGATCGGGGCGATCACCGGGATCATGTTCTTTTCAAACAGCCCGTGCAGCACCATCGGGTCCATCTCGGCCGGTGCGCCGACAAAGCCCAGGTCCGGGTTGGCCTGATCGCAGGTGATGAGGTTTGCATCCTTGCCCGACAGCCCCACCGCGCGGCCGCCCTGGCGGTTGATCGCCTGCACGATGCGCTTGTTGACGACGCCGGACAGCACCATTTCCACCACCTCCATGGTAGCGGCGTCGGTGACGCGCTTGCCGTTCACGAACTCCGACTTGATCTGCAGCTTTTCCAGCATCGCGTTGATCATCGGCCCGCCGCCATGCACGATCACCGGGTTCACCCCGACCTGGCGCATCAGCACGATATCGCGGGCAAAGGTGTCCATCGCCTCGTCGCTGCCCATGGCGTGGCCGCCCAGCTTGATGACGACAATGGCCCCGGCAAAGCGCTGGAAATACGGCAGCGCGCTGGAGAGGGTTTCGGCGGTGGCAATCCAATCGCGGTTCATATCTTGTTTCTTCATTGCTGCATCATCCCTTGGCCCCGATGTGTTACGGGGTTCCGGCGCCGCTGCCAAGGGTTGCGTTTGGCGCACCCCGTTGCGGATCGCGGCGCGGGTGCTAGGCTCAGGCCAGATTCTCACACAAGGAGTGCGCCATGCGCCAGAAGACTTTGCTGCTGACCGGGGCCAGCCGCGGCATCGGCCACGCCACCGTGCGCCGTTTCAACGCCGAGGGCTGGCGGGTGATCACCTGCTCGCGCCAGCCATTCCCGCAGGAATGCCCCTGGGGCGGCGGCCAGGAGAACCATGTGCAGCTGGACCTGTCGGATCCGTCGGACACGATCAATGCAGTGGGCCAGATCCAGGAGCTGCTGGACGGTCGGCTGGATGCGCTGGTTAACAACGCGGGCATCTCGCCCAAGGGACCGGACGGGGAGCGGCTCAATACGCTGAACACTGATCTGATGGACTGGGGCAAGGTGTTCCATGTGAACTTCTTTGCCTCGGTGGTGCTGGCCCGCGGCCTCAAGGAGGAGCTGGCGGCGGCGCAGGGCTCTGTCGTCAACGTGACCTCGATCGCGGGCAGCCGTGTGCATCCCTTTGCAGGCGCGGCCTATGCCACCTCGAAGGCGGCGCTGGCGGCGCTGACGCGGGAGATGGCGCATGACTTCGGGCCGATGGGCGTGCGCGTGAACGCCATTGCGCCGGGCGAGGTCGAAACCTCGATCCTGTCGCCCGGCACCGAGAAGATCGTCGCCAAGCTGCCGATGCAGCGGCTGGGCCAGCCTGAGGAAGTGGCGGCGGCGATCTATTTCCTGTGCTCGGAGGGGAGTTCCTATATCTCCGGCGCTGAGATCGAGGTGAACGGCGCGCAGCACGTTTGATTTTTGTCAACCGCCCGGCCTAGAGGCCGGGCAGCGCCCGACCCTCCCCACGGGACGGCGCTTTCGCACCCACCCAGGGTCGGGCGCTGCCCTTCGCTTTCTACTAGCTCATCGCGCGTTTCAGCACCGGCAGGTTGCCCAGCAGCAGCACGTCAAACGCCAGCACCGCCAGCAGCGCCAGGCCGGTGAGCGGGAAGGCCAGCGAGACCAGCACGGCAATCAGCGCGGCACCTTTCCAGAACGGCATCTCTGCCGGTTCCGGCGGCGCGGCAAGGCGGGCGGCACCGGAAGGGCGGCGCTTGACCCACATCACCAGGCCGGAGACGCAAACAAAGATCACCGCGAGGCAGAACACCACGTTCAACACGAAGCTCCAGGTGCCCATCAGCCCCATGTGGAAGGGGATGCTGACCGCCATCGCTTTACCCGCCCAGGAGTAGTCGTCATACGTCACATCGGCGAGGATCCTGCCGCTGTACTGGTCCACATGCACGGTGCGGTCGATGAAGGGGCTGTCGCCGTCGCCGCTCATGCTGTCGCGGTTGATTGTCCAGACGCCACTTTCGCCACCGGGGTAGGCGAGGCGGAAGCGGCCTTCCATTCCCAGCGAGCGGCCCAAAGCGATCAGGCTGGCGGCATCCACTGGGGCGCCTTCGGCCACGCCGGTGATCCCGGCGTCAGAGCCTGAGGCGGGCATCGGGGTTTGCTCCAGCGCCCAAGGCACGTCGTTGGTATGCCCATGGTTCATGCTGGCGTGGATATCGTCAGACAGGGGCACATTGTCCCATTTCGCCGCCGGGAAGGTGGACCACGCCTGCATGATCTTGCCGCCCCAGATGCCGGTCCACGACAGGCCCGAGATCAGGAACACCACCAGCAGCGCCGACATCCAGAAGCCGGTGACCGCGTGGAGGCTCTTCCACAGGGCGCGGCCCTTGGCGCGGAAGTTGGGGATGAAAGCTCTGATGGCATTGCCACGGGGCCACCACAGGTAGAGGCCGGTCAGCACCAGCACGAGGCCCAAACCGGCGGCGATCTCGATCAGCCGGTCGCCGGTGTCGCCGATCAGCAGGGTAGAATGGATGTTGTCGGCCAGATCGTACCAGCCGGCGCGGCGGTCCCAGACCTCGATCACTTCGCCGCTGTACTGGTTGAGCGCCACCAGGCGCTGGCCTTCATCAGTTTTCACGCGGAACACTGCGGCCAGATCCGGGGCCTTGGGGCCGATCCATTCGGCTATAGTGCCGGGTTGGGCGGCCAGCACGGCGGCCTCCTGCTCAGGTATGCTCAGCTCGGTGGGGCCTGGGGGGACGGGGATCTTCTCGCCCTCGCGGCCGTCCACTTGGGTGATGAACATCATCATCAGGCCGGTCACCGCCAGCATGATCAGGAAGGGGATCACAAACAGGCCGGCGTAGAAGTGCCAGCGCCAGGCGGCGAAGTAGAACTTTTCAGAAAGCGGGCGCATCTGGCCCGCGGATTGCGGTTGGCTGGTTGCCATTGGGTCTCTCCATATCGGAACGGGGCCGGGCGCGCGGGGCGCCGGCGGTAATGTCAGAAGTGTTCAGAAAATCAGGAGAGTGCGGGCGGGCCGCGGGCATCATAGCGCCAGTGGAAGCCGGCTGTGTGATGGGTAAAGGCCTCGCGCGACCAGCGGTCGCTGAGAGGTGTGTCCAGGTTCAGGTCTATCAGGCTGTCCGGCAGCAGCGCCACTGCGCCAAGGGCCGCAAAAGGACAGCTGCGGTCCTCCATCTGCTCGGCGGGCGCATGGGGTTCGCCGCTGTCCAGATCGACCCAGGTTTCCACCATGCCATGGCCGGTACAGATCACCAGCAGCACCTTGCCGTCCTGCGCCGTGCCCGGCATCCATCCGGAGGGGATCAGCCCGGCCACGGCCAGGGCGATCACAACCAGATAAGAGGCAAGGCGGGCAAGCATGGATCAGAGGCTGGCGATGATCGACCTGAGGGTCGGGATGCCGTCGCCCTTTTCAGAGGAGGTCAGCACGATTTCCGGATAGGCCGCAGGGTGTTTGGCCAGCGCGCCGCGGACCTGCTCCAGCACCTTGGCACGGTCCTTTTCCTTGACCTTGTCAGCCTTGGTCATCACGCATTGGAAGGTGACGGCGGAGCTGTCCAGCAGCTTCATGATGTCCTCGTCCACCTTCTTGACGCCATGGCGGCTGTCGATCAGCACAAAGGCGCGGCGCAGGTTCTGGCGGCCGGACAGGTATTGCTTCAGCAGCTTCTGCCATTTCTCCACCACCGCCAGCGGCGCGTTGGCATAGCCATAGCCGGGCAGGTCGACCAGATAGAGCTCCGGCCCTTGGGTGAAGAAGTTGATCTCCTGCGTGCGGCCCGGGGTGTTGGAAGCGCGCGCGATGCCCTTGGTGCCGGTCAGCGCGTTGATCAGGCTCGACTTGCCGACGTTGGAGCGGCCGGCAAAGCAGACCTCCATCCGGTCGGCACCGGGCAGGCCGCTCATTGCGACCACGCCCTTGAGGAACTCGGTCTCGCCCGCAAACAGCTTGCGGCCTTTTTCCAGGGAAAGTTCGTCCGGCGCCTCGGCCAGGGGGAATTGCATCTGCATCACAGTACCTTCACCGCATCGCCGATGCGGACAGGGCCGCCGCGGACCACCTCGGCGTAGACCGAGAAGTCCTGATGGCCCCAGTTGTCTTTCAGGGTTTTCAGCGTGTCGGCGTCGCGTTCGCCGGTTTCGGGGTTGGCGGTGGTCGCCAGGCAGCGCACCACCCGCTCGCGCACGGCAAGGACCGCCTCGCCGATCTGCACCTCGCGGCCGATCCATTCGTTTTCGGCCCAGGCCTCGCCCAGATCGAACCAGATGTTGCCGCGCCAGCGCAGCGGCGACAGCTTATGCCCGATGGCTTGCTCCACCGCGCGGTGGGAGGCCAGGTTGCACAGCGTGACCGAGGGGAAATCGCTATCGGTCATGCCGCGGCCCGGCACCCGGACGATATGGGAAGACCCGGCCCGGTTTGCAGGCAGCAGCGGCTTTTCCCAGTCCAGGAAACGGGTCAGGTCCTCAGCGGCGTCCGGATCAAACGTCAGGTCGGGACGGTCCGGGTGGCTCAGCGTCAGCTGGCCGGTGGCTTCGTCCAGCTTGGCATTGACGGCCATCAGCTGCGGCGCCTTTGAGCCGCGGGTGAAATTGGTGCAGGGCACCCATTCGGAGCCATCCGCCGATGACGCCTCATGCGCGACCGCCCAAACGCGATCGCCGGGCATGGTCTGCCCGGCGCTCAGAGTTACGGATTCCAGTGCCTCCCGCCCGTGGGATTTGAGCGGGTGGCGCCAGATATTTGTGACCTTGCAGGTCATTCGTTCTCAGCCTTCGGCTTCTTCTTGAAGCTCGACTTGATGTTGCCGAACACGTCCGGCTTATAACCGTGGCTGCGCATGATCAGATACTGCTGGGTGAAGGTGATCGTGTTGTTGGCGATCCAGTAGACCACCAGGCCGGAGGCGAAGCCGCCGAGCATGAACATGAACACCCAGGGCATCCAGGCAAAGATCATCTGCTGGGTCGGGTCGGTGGGCGCCGGGTTCAGCTTTTGCTGCAGCCACATCGAGACGCCCAGCAGGATCGGCAGGATGCCGATGAAGACCAGCGCCAGGATGCTTTCCGGAGCCGGGGCCGCAAAGGGCAGCAGGCCGAACAGGTTGAAGATCGAGGTCGGATCCGGCGCGCTGAGGTCCTGGAAGGGGCCGAAGAAGGGCGCGTGGCGCAGCTCCAGGGTGACGAAGATCACCTTGTAGAGCGAGAAGAAGATCGGGATCTGAATCAGAATCGGCAGGCAGCCCGCGGCGGGGTTCACCTTCTCCCGCTTGTAGAGCTCCATCATCTCCTTCTGCATCTTCTGGCGGTCGTCGCCGGCGCGCTCCTTGAGCTTCTCCATCTCCGGCTGAAGCTCTTTCATCTTGGCCATGGAGGCGTAGGATTTATAGGCCAGCGGGAACACCAGGATCTTGATCACCACGGTGAGGCCGATGATCGCCCAGCCCATGTTGCCGATCAGGACGTTCAGATTGTGCAGCAGCCAGAACATCGGCTTGGTCAGGAAGAAGAACCAGCCCCAGTCGATCACGTCCAGGAAGCCCTGGATGCCTGCCTTCTGGTAGCCGCGGATGGTTTCCCATTCCTTGGCGCCGGCAAACAGCTGGGTGGTGACTTCGGACGACTGGCCGTCAGCGACGGTCACGGTCGGCAGCACGATGTCGGTCTGGTAGATCTCGCGGCGCTCGTCGAATTTGGCGATCGAGCGGAAGGCCTGACCCGGCTCGGGGACCAGGGTCGACATCCAGTAATGGTCAGTAAAGCCGATCCAGCCGTTCTCGGCGACCTGGCGGATTTCTGCCTTGGAGCCGTCGCGCGCGTCGGGCTCGAAATCGGCCATGTCGTCATAGTCGATCTCGGCCAGCTCGCCGTCGGACATGCCGACCAGGCCTTCGTGCAGGATGAAGAAGTTCTTCAGGTCGGCGGGCTGGCCGTGGCGGGCCAGGGTGCCGTAGGGCGCCAGCGACACGGTGCCGCCGGAGGCGTTGGCAACCGACTGGGTGACCGAGAACATGTAATCCTCGTCGACCGAGATGGTGCGGCTGAAGGTCAGGCCGTTGCCGTTGTCCCAGGTCAGGGTGACGGGGCTGTCCGGGGTCAGGGTGGCATCTGCCTCGGCGCTCCAGACGGTGTTGGCGCCCGGCACCTGATCCAGCGACAGGCCGGCGCCCGGGGCCCAGCCGTAAAGCGCGTAATAGGCCTCGGCCTCGCCCACCGGCTTCAGCAGTTTGACGATCGGGGAATTCTCGTCCAGCGTCTCGCGGTAGTCCTTCAGCGACAGATCGTCGATCCGGCCGCCCTGCAGCGAGATGCTGCCGGTCACCCGCGGCGTGTCGATGGCCAGACGCGCGGCCTGCGGGGCCTCGGCCTGTTCCGGGGCGCTGCCGTCCACGGCCTCAGCCGCGGCGCTGGGCGCCAGTGCGGTATCGCCTGCGGGGGCGGTTTCGCTGACCGCGGTTTCAGGCGCCTGCTCCGGCTCCGGGGGCGGGAAGAAGGTATACCACCCGAGGATCACCAGAAAGCTGAGTACGGTTGCGAGAATTAGATTTTTGTTCTGATCGTCCATTGGGGACTGCCACCTCGTGTAGGGAAGGACACGTGGGGTTCAACAGAGGTGGGCCGCAAAGGTCAAGCAGAATCGGGCCGCGCCGGGGCGGCAGAGCGCCCCGGCGCGGTATTAATTGCCCGGAATTGAGCGGGTCACGGGGTCTGGCGGCCAATCACAGGCGTGTTCTGCAGTTTCGCCTCATGGGCGGCGATCCAGTCCAGCGTCTGCTCAAACGGCATCGGGCGGCCGATGCCGAAGCCCTGCACGTGGCCGCAGCCCAGCTGCGCCAGCAGCGCGTGCTCGCCCGCGGTTTCCACCCCTTCGGCCAGGGTTTCAAGGTCCAGCCGCTCTGCCATGGTCAGGATAGCGGAGATCAGTTTCTGCTGTTCCGGGTCCTGATCCGCCTTCATCACAAAGGAACGGTCGATCTTGATGCGGGAGATGTTGAAGCGGCGCACCGCGGCGATCGAGGCATGGCCGGTGCCGAAGTCATCAAGGTCGATGTGGCAGCCCAGTTCGCTGAGCGCGAGGATGTTGCGGGTGACCACATCATCGGGCTGATCGGTCATCACGGTTTCCAGGATCTCGACACAGAGGCGGTCAGCGGGCAGCTCAAACCGCTCCAGTTCCCATTTGATGCGCCCGGCCAGCCCGGGGTTGCGCAGCTCCTGGGTGGCGAAATTCACGCCGACGCGGGGCACGCTCACGCCGGCCGCGTCCCAGGCCTTGACCGCCACAAGGGCGTTGTAAAGCATCACCTGGCTGAGCCGGTCCATCAGCCCGGCCTCTTCCAGCGCGGGCAGGAAGGTGGAGGGCGGGATCAGCCCCTGCACCGGATGCGACCAGCGCGCCAGTGCCTCGAAGCCCGAAACCCGGCCGGTGTCGGTGCAGATTTGCGGCTGGAACCAGGCCTGGATCTGGCCGGATTCCAGCGCCGCTGCGGCTTCGTCGCGCAGGTTGGAGCGGGAGTTGCCGCGGCCCGACATATCCGCCGAATAGGCGCGGATTCCGCCGGGGCCGTTGCTTTGCGCCTCGGCCAGGGCGGCGATGGCGGCCGCGGTCCATTCGGCGCTGGTTTTTCCCGGGGCCCGGTTGCGCTGGCAGAAGCCGATGGAGGAGGTCATGTAGATCGTGGTGCCGTCCAGCGGCACCGGTTCCTCAGCGGCGGATTGAATCCGGCCCGCCAGCTGGATGCACAGTTCCAGGTCCAGCTGCAGGGTAGGGGCCAGACAGATGGCAAACCGGCTGTCGCCGAGCCGGGCCACGACATCGTTCTGGCGCAGGGCGGAGGCGATCTGCGCGCCGCAATGCTGCATGATCCGGTCGCCGGCTTCCTGGCCGTGCCGGTCGGCAAGCTCCTTGAAGTCGTCCAGGTCGACGATGAAGACGGCCGACCGCAGGTCGGAGTCGGCGCATTCGCCGTAGATCCGTGCCGTCTCCTCCTCAAACCCGTCGCGCAGGATCATGCCGGTGATGCTGTCGCGGGGGCGGCCGCGGCCGCCCAGTTTGCTGAACCCGCCGGTTGCGGCGATCAGCACCGGCAGGCCAAGCGCCACCGACAGCAGCGCCGCCTCGCCACCAAGCCAGTAGGTGGCCAGCGTCAGCGCGGGCAGGAACGCGAGCACGGGCGGCCCGAAAAGTGCGGGGGCAAGGGTTTGCCGGAGCCGTGCCAGGAGACCTGAACCCGTGTTTGTCATTCTCAGACCCTTTGTCTGCTGCCAGTCGTTCCGGCACGAGACTAAGGCGCTGTTCTAACCCGGGAGTTAACGCAGCATAGGAATTGCAGTATTTTCCGGCTCAGCGTCGGAATTCTTCAGCTCCAGACCGGCAAAGTCGAACAATTTCGGGTCCAGAAGATGCGAGGGCCGCGCGTTCATCAGCGCCCGGAACATCACCTGGCGGCGTCCGGGCGAGTTTGATTCCCACTGGTCCAGGATCTGCTTGACCTGCTGGCGCTGAAGCCCGTCCTGGCTGCCGCAGAGGTCGCAGGGGATGATCGGGTAATTCATGGAGCGGGCAAATTTCTCGCAGTCGGCCTCGGACACATGGGCGAGCGGGCGGAACACGAACAGATCGCCTTCCTCGTTGACCAGCTTGGGCGGCATGGTCGCGAGGCGGCCGCCGTGGAACAGGTTCATGAAGAAGGTTTCCAGGATGTCGTCGCGGTGATGGCCTAGCACCACTGCTGAGCAGCCTTCCTCGCGCGCGATGCGGTAGAGGTTGCCGCGGCGCAGGCGCGAGCACAGGGCGCAATAGGTCCGCCCCTGCGGCACCTTGTCGACAACGATGGAGTAGGTGTCCTGATACTCGATCCGGTGCGGCACGCCCATTTTTTCCAGGAACTCCGGCAGCACCGTGGCCGGAAAGCCCGGCTGGCCCTGGTCCAGGTTGCAGGCCAGCAGATCCACGGGCAAGAGGCCGCGCCATTTCAGCTCATACAGAACTGCCAGCAGGGTATAGCTGTCCTTGCCGCCCGACAGGCAGACCAGCCACTTGGGTGTGCTGCCGTCCTCGCGGCGCTCGACCATGCCGTATTGGTCGATCGCTTCACGTGCATGGCGCACAATGCGCTTCCTGAGCTTCTTGAACTCAGTGGTCGCGGGGGCGCCGGCAAACAGCGGATGGATTTCGTCCAGGTCATCATCAAGCATGGGCGCGCCCTAGCCGAGGACGGGCGTTTTGCCAAGGAAAAAAGGTGTGCAACGCTAGGGGGCGGCGGCAATGCGCGCTAAGCTGGCGCGGTAAGGCGATTTGATCAGTGAGGGCATTTGATGAGCGAAGACAGCAAGGAGGCGCGGATTGTCCGCAAGGCCGTGGGCGAGGCGGAGACCGGCCTGAAGGGGCTGGAGAAAGAGCTGCGCGGCGTGGTCAAGCAGTTCGAGAAGGGGGCGATGACGCCCGCCAAGGGCAAGGCCGCGGCGCAGAAAGTCACGGCCTTCATGAAGAAGCAGTCGCAGGTTACCAAGCTGCAGAACGCGCCGTTCTTTGGCGAGCTGCCCATGGATGTGCAGGACGGGGTGACCTGGCTGGACAGCGTTGTGAATGAGCTGAACAACGTGCTGGGGCGGCTCGCCGGGGCGCTGAAGCTGATGCAGAAGAAGCCGGACAAGGATTACGGAATCCTGGTCAAGGCTTCACGCGAGCTGGAGAGCTATATCAGCCAGCCGCCCAAGGGTGTGGGCACGCTGCTGAAGGCGGCCAAAGCCGGGAAGGCGGCGGGCGATCCGATGATGGCGTTCCTGCCGTTCATCATCCTGATGTGGATGATCATCGACACCATCGCGCGCGGGCTGAACCGGAGGACGTGAGCTTAGTCTTTCTTGTCCGGCACCGGGTCATAACCGTCGCCGCCGAAAGGGTGGCAGCGGCCGATGCGGCGGATGGTGAGCCAGGCGCCCTTGATGGCGCCGTGTTTCTCCAGCGATTCCAGTGCGTAGGCCGAGCAGGTGGGCTGGTACCGGCAATTGAAGCCGACCCAGGGGCTGAACAGCAGCCGGTAAGCGCGCACGGGGAGTGCAAGGATATGGGCCAGAGGGGTCATGGCGGATAGATAGGGGCAGGAATGCGGTAAGGCAATGAGGACAGCGCCCTCCCGCAGGGAGGGCCGGGCGCTGTCCGGCCTGCCGGCCGGACAAGAGTGGCTCAGTAAGGCGAGGGGGCTGCGTGCGCTACTGGCCGTGAATTTTCTTCAGCGCATAGATCAGGTCGCGCTTCAGCTCCTCGAACGGGCGCTGGGCGGTCTCTGCGGCGCGGCCGATCAGAACGTAATCCCAGCCGGGACGGCCGTGTGCGGGCAGAATCATCCGCGCGGCCTCGCGCAATCTGCGCTTGGCGCGGTTGCGGGCGACCGCATTGCCGACTTTTTTGGAGCAGGTGAAGCCCATGCGGATGCCGCCATCATCCTGGCGGTTCCGGCCCTGCACCATCATGCCCTTGGTGCCCTGCTTGCAGGCAGGGGGGCGGGCGCAGGCGAGGAAGTCACGGCGCTTGGCCATGACCTCAAGCTTGGGTGCATCCGATGCGCAAACGGACACCGCCGGAGGCGTGTCCCCGCGGGCAGCGTTGCCGTCCTTGGGGGCCTCCGGCGGTGTCATGTCCGTCAGAACGGGAACTGAGCTTATGCGCTCAGTTCTTTACGGCCGCGGGCGCGGCGTGCGTTCAGGATCTTGCGGCCTGCCTTGGTGGCCATGCGCGCACGGAAGCCGTGGCGGCGTTTGCGAACCAGGTTCGAAGGCTGATAGGTGCGTTTCATCGCTCCGGTCTCCACATTTTTTCGTCGGGTGCGCGGAATCGCCCGCCCGGGGTCTATCTCGAAGCCCGGTCTTTAGGAGGGAATGACGGCCAAGTCAAACCCTGCAGGCCGCCTTTTCCGGGCAATATGCAACATTTCTGCCAAAAACTGCCCCGCAACGGCCGGTCCGGACGCCGCGGCTGTAACATGGGGCCAGTGATTCTGCCACAAAGCTCACGAAATCCGGATCTGTGTTCAAGCACCTGTGAAGCGGGGCTGCTTGGCCTCGCGCCGGGGCCATTTAACACGTAGCAACAAACCCTGCAGCAGCCACGGACCGATGAGCGATATGACCGAGACCCCGAATTCCGACCCGCAAGCTGGATCAAAGCCCGGCCTGGCCCGCCACCTGCCGCTGATTGCGGTGGCGGCTGTGGCGCTGATCGGGGCGGTGGCGCTGAAGGATTATCTGACGTTTGACACGCTGCGCGACAACCGCGAGGCGCTGATGGCGTTCCGGGATCAGAATTACCTGGGTCTGGTGGCGCTGTTCATGGGGCTTTATATTGTCATCGTGGTGTTTTCGCTGCCCGGTGCGGCGGTGGCCTCGGTGACCGGCGGCTTTCTGTTCGGGCTGGCTGCGGGCACGGTGTTCAACGTGATCTCTGCCACCATCGGCGCGGCGGGCATCTTTCTGGCCGCGCGCATGGGGCTCGGGGCGATGCTGACGGCCAAGATCGAAGCGGCCGAGGGCCGGGTGCAGATGCTGAAGCAGGCGCTGCGGGAAAATGAGATTGAGGTTCTGCTGCTGTTGCGGCTGGTGCCGGCGGTGCCGTTTTTTGTGGCCAACCTGCTGCCGGCGCTGGTGGGGGTCAAGTTCCGCAACTTCCTGTGGACCACAGCGGCGGGCATCATTCCGGGCGCCATCGTCTTTACCTGGATCGGGGTGGGCGTCGGCTCTGTTTTTGACCGCGGCGAGGATCCGGACCTGAGCCTGCTGTGGGAGCCGCACGTGATCGGGCCGATCCTGGGCTTGTGCGTGCTGGCGGCAATGCCGATTCTGGTCAAGGCCGTGCGCGGCAATATCCGCGGCCGCAAGAACAAGGACAGCTGAACATGAACCGTATTGAATGCGATCTTCTGGTCATCGGCGCCGGATCGGGCGGCTTGTCGGTGGCCGCAGGGGCCAGCCAGATGGGCGCCGATGTGGTGCTGCTGGAAGGCCACAAGATGGGCGGCGATTGCCTGAATTACGGCTGTGTGCCCTCCAAGGCGCTGCTGGCCAGCGCCAAGGCCGCCTATGGTCAGGCGCATACCGCGGCGTTCGGCGTGGCGGATCAGCGCCCGCAGCCGGACTATGACGCGGCCAAGGATCATGTGCACCAGGTGATCGGAACCATTGCGCCGGTGGACAGCCAGGAGCGGTTCGAGGGCCTGGGTGTGCGGGTGATCCGGGAGTTCGGCCACTTCACCTCTGAAACCGAGGTGGAGGCCGGGCCGCACCGCATCACCGCGCGCCGGATCGTGATTGCCACCGGTTCCTCGCCGCTGGTGCCGCCCGTTCCGGGGCTGGACAAGGTGCCATTTGAGACCAACGAGACATTGTTCGATCTGCGCAAAAAGCCCGCGCATCTGCTGATCATCGGCGGCGGCCCGATCGGCATGGAAATGGCGCAGGCGCATGTGCGGCTGGGCTGCAAGGTCACCGTGATCGAAGGCCAGAAAGCGCTGGGCAAGGATGACCCGGAGGCCGCGGCGCTGGTGCTGGAGGCCCTGCGCAGCGAAGGCGTGGAAATTGCCGAAGGCGCCATGGTGTCCCGCGTCGGCGGGCAGGCTGGCGCGATTGAGGTCGAGACCAAGGACGGCAGCACATTCCACGGCACCCATCTGCTGATGGCGGTGGGGCGCAAGGCCAACACCGACCGGCTGAATCCGGAGGCCGCCGGGATCGAGACCCGGGGCAACGGCATCAAGGTGGATGAGAGCCTGCTGACCACCAACAGACGCGTTTATGCCATTGGCGACGTGGCCGGCGGGATGCAGTTCACCCATGTGGCGGGCTACCACGCCAGCGTCATCATCCGCTCCGCCCTGTTCGGGCTGCCGTCCAAGGTCAAGACCAGCCATATCCCCTGGGCGACCTACACCGACCCGGAACTGGCGCAGGTTGGCCTGACCGAGACGCAGGCGCGCGACCGCTATGGCGTGAAGCTGGAGGTGGTGCGTTTTGAGTATGAACACAACGACCGCGCCATCGCCGAACGCAAGACCAAAGGGTTTATCAAAGTGATGGTCTCCGGCGGGCGCCCCGTGGGGGCCACCATCGCGGGGCATCAGGCCGGAGAGCTGATCAGCCTGTGGTCCCTGGCACTGGCCAACCGCCTGAAAATGAGCCAGATTGCAGCCATGGTCGCGCCGTACCCCTCCTTTGGCGAGATCAACAAACGGGCGGCGGGCGCGTATTTTTCTCCGCGGCTTTTTGAAAGCAGTCTGGTGAAACGCGCGGTGCGCCTGGTTCAGCGCTGGGTTCCATGAGGTAAGGGCGGCGGGATGCTCAACACGCTATCGGGCAGATTTCTGGTCCTGACCACGGTTTTCGTGATGCTGGCCGAAGTGCTGATCTTTGTGCCGTCGATCGCCCGGTTCCGCATGGATTACCTGTCGGACCGGCTGGAGCGGGCGCAGATCGCCTCATTGGCACTGCTGGCCGACGACATGCTGGAGACCGAGCTGGAAGCGGAACTGCTGGAAAACGCGGGCGTCTACAATGTCGTGCTGCGCCGGGACGAAATCCGCCAGCTGATGCTGGCCTCGCCCATTCCGCAGCAGATCACCGGCACCTATGATCTGCGCATGGCCGGGGCGGTGACGCTGATCAGGGACGCGATGCTGCGGCTGGCCACACCCGGGAATGAAATCATCCGGGTGATCGGCGCGCCGGTGCGCGATGCCGGGCTGCTGATCGAGGTCACCATGGAAACCGCCCATTTGCGCCGCGCAATGGTGGATTACGGGGTGCGGATTCTGATCCTGTCGGCGGTGATCTCCATTTTCACTGCACTGTTGCTGTTTGTCGCGGTGCGGATCGTTCTGGTGAAGCCGATCAAAAGCGTGGTTGGCCATATGCAGCGTTATGCGGCGGCGCCGGAGGATGTGCGCGGCATCATTCATCCCAGTTCCAGCGTGGTGGAGCTGCGCGAGGCGGAAGAGGCGCTGATGCAGCTGCAGACCGAGCTGACCCATGCGCTGAAACAGCGCGAGCGTCTGGCGCAGCTGGGCGGCGCGGTGGCCAAGGTGAGCCATGACCTGCGCAATATTCTGACCTCGGCGCAGCTGTTCACCGACCGCATCGAGCGCAGCGAAGACCCGCTGGTGCGCCGCCTGGCGCCGAAGCTGGTGAACTCGATCACCCGCGCGGTCTCCCTGTGCGAGGGCACGCTGGCCTTTGGCCGGGCAGAAGAGCCGTCGCCCACCTTTGCGGTGGTCTGCCTGCATGAAATTGTCGGCGACATCGCCGAAAGCGAGCTGCTGGCCGCCGGCAGCTCCAAGGTTGAGATCGTCAACACCGTGCCCGCGCCGATGATGCTGCGGGCCGATCCGGAGCAGCTGTTCCGCATCATCATGAACCTGGTGCGCAACGCCCGCCAGGCGATTACGGCCACCGGACAGGCCGGCACAGTGTCGGTGGCTGCCCGGGAAACCGAGGATGCCTGGTATATTACAGTGGCGGATACCGGTCCCGGGCTGCCGAAAAAGGCGCAGGACAATCTGTTCACCCCCTTCCAGGGCGGCGCCCGCAAGGGCGGCACCGGGCTGGGCCTGACGATTGCCGGCGAGCTGGCCCGCGGCCACGGCGGTTCGGTGAAGCTCAAGGAAACCGGACCCGGCGGCACGGTCTTTGAGATCTGCCTGCCCAAGGGCGATGGCACGATCTGAGGCGCTGGCGGGCCTGGCGGAAATGTGACAGGCGGATGAAACTATTTTTGTTTTTGGGGTTGCGACTCTGCGGTGCTACGATTAAACCCCGCCGCAGTGGACCGATAGCTCAGCTGGATAGAGTACTTGACTACGAATCAAGGGGTCGGGGGTTCGAATCCTCCTCGGTCCGCCACTTTCTCTCCCGCCGGATGATGAATAGGCCCACCGCTTGCGGCAGACCGTTTCTGTCTCACTAGAATTTCCGCCAGCGCTTTCTGGTCCGCCAGAGGCGAATCCGTGCTGATTGCCGTTTCGCAAGCCCTGGTGCCTGCGGGAGGGCAGGCGGGTCCATGAAACGGGAGGATGCCAGCCGCGCCAGTCTTGAACCCGCACTGTGCGCGGCCCAGGACAGACTTTAATCTCACAGCCAAGGCGCGGGCGATGCCTAGGCGGCCGAGGCGGCCCGGTGCGCAGGATGTTTTGCCCGCCGGTTGCCGCCATCATGTCTCAGCCTCGCCAAACCGGTTCAATCTCTCGCTGAAGACCGGTGCCGGCCTTCCGCTGCCGCTTTCACCTGCCCGGCATTGGCACGCGGTCATACCAGCAAGGCGTCGCCTGATTGCGGGGCGGAGACAGCGCCCCAGCTGTCGGCGGCCTGGAACCAGCCGAAGCCGTCAAGCTCTGCGGCGATATTGCCGCGGCCGTCGATGGCGCGGATGACCTCGATGCCGAAAACGGTAAGGCCGAGGCTGTTCAGCACACCGCCCGCATCACCAGCACTGAAGGCTGCATAATCCGCGCCCTCCAGCACGAGGTAGAGCGTGTCCGAGCCCGCTCCGCCCCGGAATGTGCCGCCCGAAGCGCCGCCGCCGCCGGCCAGCGCGGCCGCGGTGAAAATGAAGGTGTCGTCGCCCCGGCCGCCAAGGGCCAAATCGTTACCGCGCCCGTCCGCAATCACATCGTCGCCCGCGCCGCCGCGCAGGGTGTCATTGCCATCGCCGCCGCTGATGATGTCATTGTCCCGGCGGCCGTTCACGGTGTCATTGCCGCTGCCCCCCAGGAGAACGTCGCCGCCGCTGCCGCCCTGTATCTCATCGTGTCCGGTGCCGCCGAACACGGCATCGCTGCCCGCGCCGGCCCGTATAGTGTCGTCGCCGCCGAGCGCGAAGATCGCATTGGCCTTGCTGCCCCAGCCCTGATCTGTTGCGCCGCTGTCCAGCAGCGCTGTCCTGCCGCCGCCCATGACGAACTCACTGTAGGCACCCCAGAGCTGATGCGGGGTCTCGGCCGGGTGGATCGCGTCCCAGGCCAGAACCTGGTCGCTGTCGAAGCTGCTGCCGTCGATCAGGTAATCCGTCCGCTCTGCAAGGATCCCGAAGCCTGCCGGATCCTCAGTGAGTGCCTCCGAGACCGCAAAGAGGTCAACCGCCCGGGCATCGGTCCCGGCGCTGCGCAGATCAGGGATGCTGGCGGAGATCATGCCGTTGAAGGCGTCGATGAGAAGGTCGGCAAAGCCGGTGTGCAACGGGGAGAGTGTGTCGAATTCCGGGTAAAAGCCTGCCCGCGGCTGGGTTGCCAGGAAAACAGTGCCGACCCCGGCGGCGGCGAGAGTGCCGGCGGCGGCGGTTATCTGCGCGATCAGCCCCTCCATCACCGGCGTTGCCAGCGCCAGGAACTCGGCCTGGGTGGCAACCTGCTGATCCTGGGCAGTGTCCAGCAGGCCGATGAAGTCGTTGCCCCCGATCAGCAGGAACGCGGCCGAATCCGCTGGCACGCCGCCAGCGGCATCTTCTGTGAAATCCGAAATCTGCGCTTCGAGGTCGATCATGTCCTCCAGAAACCCGTCCCCCAGCGCCGTTGCGGTTGCGACGGCGTAGTTCACAACCTCAAACCCGCCCAGGGCTGCGGCATAGCTGGCATGGGTCAGCGCATTGGTCACCGCGCCTTCGGGACCGATTTCGGAAAAGCTGCTGATCACGGTCTGCCGCGCCTCGATCTTGGCTTGGGCACGCAGGGCGTCCAATTCACCGGACGACGGTATGCCGCCGGAATCAAGGATCAGATCAGCCAGGATGACCGGCTCGATCACCGAGGCCAGAAGGTCCACTGCATTGCCTTCGTCAGTCAGACTGTCGCCGAAGTAGTAGACTCGTGAAAATGGGGTCATAACCATGCACTCCCGGCGCCGCCGGGGCTGCGCCCGATATCGTTAACCTGACGACTGGAAGAGGCGCGGCCGTCCCAAGCGACGTGCGATTCCGGTTTCGCTGCCCAAGCGCGTTCCGGATTAATGCTGCCACTGCGGGCCTTGCAAAGCAAGTTTTTCGGTTTGGCGCCGTTCACAGGGCAGGTGCGCAATGGGCGCACGGGCCTTGGGCAAGCGAGGAGGCCGCAGCAGCCGTCAGGCGGGCCGGCCCTGGCTGAGCACCGCCTCCCGCACAGTTTGCAGGATACCTTCCAGTTCAGCCTTCGGCACGCCGCCAAAGGCCAGCCGCAGCGCCTGCGGCGCGGCTGCGGTGGTTGCAAAGGGTTCGGCGCCGGACACAGAGATTGCCTGCTGCTTCAGCCGCGTCACGACAGGCTGGGCGCGGACACCCTTGCCGAGCGGCAGCCAGGCGAAGCCTGCGTTGGGGTGCGAAATGATGGGGAGGTCCGCAAAGACGCTTCGGCAGATGGCCTGGCGCTCTGCCCCGTCGCGCCGGCGGTTTTCCTCAGACCGGCTTAGCGTTCCGTCTTCGATCCAGCCGGTGACCAGCGCGGAAATCAGCGCCGGGGCGTTCCAGGTCGTGGCGCGTATCACCTCGAGCAGCGGGGCGGTTTGCGGCGGCGGCGCGATCAGATATCCCAGCCGCAGCCCCGTCGCGAGGTTCTTGGAAAAGCCGCCGGTGTACACGGTCCTGTCCGGTGCCAGCGCCAGAAAGCTGGGCGGCGGGTCGGGCTCCAGAAACGCATAGGCGGCATCTTCGATGATGAGCAGGCTGTGGCGCTCGGCAACGGCAAGCAGACGGCGGCGCGCGGGCTCATCCATGACCGCCCCAAGCGGGCTGTGGACCGTCGGCATCAGGTAGACCGCCCGGATCTTGCGCTGGCGGCATTGCCGGTCCAGGTCCTCCGGGTCCATGATGCCCTGCGGCGCGCTGACGGGCACCAGCTCAAGCCCGCGCAGGGCCGCGGCGGATTTGAACCCGGGGTAGGTGAGGGTGTCAGCAGCAATGGCATCGCCGTGATTGAACAGCCCCAGGCAGGTGGCGGCCAGGCCGTGCTGGCTGCCTGACGTGACCAGCAGCTGCTCCGGGCTGATTGGGCCATGAAGCGGGGAGAGATGCCCTGCAATGATCCGGCGTTCGTGCATCCGCCCGCCGTGGGGCTGATAGCGCAGCATCGTCTCCAGGTCGCCGGCTGCTGCCAGCCGCCGCAGCCCGGCGCGCAGCATGGCGGCGTCAGCAGCCTCGCCGGGCATATTGAACACAAGGTCGGTGACACCTTCAGCCGCGGACTGGTGAACGCCAAGCGTCATAGGCAAGCCAGGGTCCCGCACGAATGTCCCGCGGCCCGCTTCGCCGGTGACCAGCCCCCGGTGTTCAAGCTCCTTGTAGACGCGGGTCGCGGTGGCAAGCGCGACGCCGGATGCCTCGGCAAAGGCCCGGTGAGTCGGCAGCCTGGAGCCCGGTGCCAGCTTGCCCTCGCGGATCGCCTTGGACAGCAGGTCGGCAAGCTGTGTGTATCTGGCTTTGCTCATGGACCCGCTGTCATTAGTACAATGGAAAAATTGTCATGGGTTGAATCTCGTGGCATCCCGGTCTGAAGTCAACCTTGAGGCCCGTGCCATGCCCCGTTTCCTTTTCGCGCCGCTGCTGGCCCTGTGCCTGTTCACGGTCACCTTTGCCGTCAACCTTCAGGCGCCGCTTTATGAGGCCTATGCGGCTGGCAGCAACCTTGGTGCAACGGCCGTGACAGTGGCCTTTGCGGCCTATGCGGCGGGGCTGATGCCGGCCTTGCTGCTGCTTGGCGGGCTGTCGGACCGGATCGGGCGCCGCATTCCGGTGGCGCTGGCGCTGGTTCTCGGCTGTGCGGCCACCGCGCTGCTGGTTGTCGCTCCGGGCTGGTCCAGCCTGGTGGCCGCGCGGTTTCTGCTTGGCGCCGGGACAGCCCTTGCAACAACCGCCGGGACAGCGTGGATGACAGAGATTCTGGGCGATAACCGTGCGCGGACCGCGGCTCTGACTGTGACGTCTGCGACCTCGCTGGGGTTTGGCGGCGGCGCTCTTGCCACCGGTGTCAGCCTGGCGGTCCAGGGGTCAACCCTGGTTCCGGCCAGCTATGCTGCCCTGCTCGCCGCCGCGCCGGTGCTGGCGGCACTGGTCTTTGCACTGCCCCGGACCGGCCGGCCGCAGCCGGTTTCCCTGCTGCGCTTGCCTGTGTTTCCCTCCGGCACCTGGGTGTACGGTGCGGCGATGGCGCTGGCGTGGTCCGCCACCGGCATGACCATTGCGGTGGTGCCCTTGCAACTGGCGGCGCATGGCCTTGGAGGCTGGACCGGGCTGGTGATCTTTCTGGCGATCTTTGCGGGCCTTCTGTGCCAGCCCATTGCCCGGCGGCTGACCAACCGACAGGCGCTTGCCGCCGGGTTTGTTATGGTTCCGCTTGGTTTCCTTGTGCTTTTGGGGGGCGTCTGGCTGCAGGCGCTGCCCTTGGTGCTGGCGGGAACCTGCATCACCAGCGCGGCGAGCTACGGGTTCACCTATCTTGCGTCCCTGGCTGAGGTCTCGGTGCGGACACCGGACGACCGTGCCCGCGCCACCGCGGGTTTGTTCGTCTATGCCTATTGCGGGTTTTCCCTGCCGGTGATCGCAAGCGGTGCGTTGGCCGATCTGCTGGGCCTTCTGCCCGCCTTGGCCATTTTTGCCGCAGCGCAGGTGGCGGCGGCGGTGGTGATCGCCGGAGCCTGGAGGCGGCGGCCGGGGCCCTCTGCGCTTGCGTTTGATGCCGGGTGAGCACGGGCCGGAGGTGAATGCTTCCGCGGCTAAGCGGTTTGCCTTGCCGGCGCGCCCGGCGCTTGCCGCAGGCGCCTCGCTGTGGTTTCTGGAAACGCACTGGGGCAGACCGATCGGAACAGGTATGGTGAAGACGTCAGGACCGGCAGAAAAGCGCAGTTTTCGAAAGCTGAACATGTTGGGCCAATTGCTGACCGGCAAAACCCCGCTTGTCGTGCATGCCACCAAAGACTGGTATGGCAAGATCCGCTCGGGGCAGATCGACTTCTTCGAGAAGATCGCCGCCAGCGCGGCGGCGCATGGCCACAAGCCGCTGCTGGTCCCCGCTGAGAGCATCACGTCGCGGCTGGCCCTGGCCACCGGGCACAAACACATCGCCGTCGGGCTGCGCAAGGCGCAGGGGCCCAATATCCTACACGCGCACACCAGCTATTTGTGGGGGTTCTGGTATCTTGATCCCAAAGGGTATTACTGGTCGTCCTCGCTGGTTGATGCCGAATTTGATCCCTCGGCGGTGGACGCGGCCAAGGCCGCGTATTTCTTTAATGGCGTGAGCGGGCATATGAAGCGCGCGAATGTCTCCAAACTTGCGCAACCGGAGCGCGGCGCCATCCCGGCGGAGCCCGCCGCGGCGGCTGTGTTTCTGCAGGAGATCGACAACTTCAAGACTCCTGTCCATTATCTGACCACGCTGGAAATGATCGAAAACACGTCGCTGGCGGTGGAGGGGCTGGTTTATGTCAAACTGCACCCGGCGCAGGCGGATGAAACCAAGGACAAGGTGCTGCGGCTGTGCGCGCAACTGCCCAACGTGGCGGTGACACAGGCAAATGTTCACGACCTGATCGAAGCGTCGGACGTGATCGTTTCGCAGAATTCGGCCGTCGGGTTCGAAGCGCTGATGCACAAGAAACCGGCCGTGACCTGCGCCCGGATTGATTATCACCACGCCGCATTGGCGGCCCGCACGGCTGAACAGCTGCAGCACTGTGTCCGCACCGCGCCGCAGCAGCTTGGGGATTTTCCGTACGAGAAGTACTTCTATTGGTTTCTGGGGGAGAACATGCTGGAACCGCAGAAGGAAGAGTTCACCGACCGGGCCTGGGCGCGTATTGCGGCATTGTAAGAGCCGGGCGGGCGGAGCGCCGCAGGTGAGAACCGCCACCGGTCAGAGGGGGCCGGGAAACAGCGTCTGGCGGAGCGGCTCGTACGCTGGGGAGCGGGTGAACGCAGGGGTGAACCGGGCAACGATCCTTGCCTCCAGTTCGAGGGCGGCGGGAAACGGGCGCACCAGCTCGCCGCTGGCAAGAAGCGGCGCCACCAGCGCCTCGTGGGCGATCAGCACGCCGCCGCCGTGGCGGGCTTCTTCGAGCGCGACCGAAAACAGGGAGTGCACGATGCCGGCCCGGCCGATTGAACCGGTGCCGGGCTGGGCGTTCAGCCACATGTCCCAGTCATCTGCCCAGGCGCCGTCATGCAGAAGCGTCTCATCGTTCAGATCGGAAAGCGATGTGAGCCGGGCAGCAATCTCCGGCGCGCAGACCGGGAAGATCCGGTCCTTGCTGACTTCGGTTTCCCCGTCATCCAGCGCGCCGGATTTGTAGAAGAGGGTCAGATCAAATGGCTCGCGCGCCAGGTTCGGCGGGGCCTCCATCGCCACCACCGAGACCGAGATTTCCGGCGCTGCCTTGCGCAGCCGGCCCAGCCGCGGCGGCAGCCAGAGCTGGGCGATCGAGGGCAGGGCGGCAACCTTGACCTTGCCCGGAGCCGCCTTGGTCCGCAGCGCCTGCACCGCCAGGCCAAGCTGATCGAAGGCCCGGGTGAAACCCGGCGACAGCTCCTCTGCCAGCGGTGTCAGCGCCACGCCGCGGGCGTGGCGGCGGAACAGCGGCGCCCCGGCCCAGTCCTCCAGCGACTTGATGTGCTGGGTGACTGCGCCGGGCGTCACCGACAGCTCTTCGGCGGCGGCGGTGAAGCTGCCCAGGCGGGCAGCGGCCTCAAACGCGCGCAGCGCATTCAGGTGCGGGCCTTTGGGGCGGAGCGGGGCAATGGCCATACGGTTGAGCCTTAGTTTTTCTACGCGAAAATAATAGCAATACTGATTTGCTGTGAACAGGCCCGGCCCCGCATTCTGGAACCAGTTGAACAGCAGATGCGGAGGAGCCCCGATGCTGCAGCATTTCACCCGAACCGTCACCGCAGCCGACCCGCTGGTGGCCAAAGCGCTGGCTGGCGAAAAGGCGCGCCAGCAGGACCAGATCGAGCTGATCGCGTCGGAGAACATCGTCAGCCGGGCGGTGCTGGATGCGCTGGGCCACGAGATGACCAACAAAACGCTGGAAGGCTATCCCGGCAACCGCTTTCACGGGGGCGGCCGGTTTGTCGATGTGGTGGAGGAGGCCGCCATCGAGCGGGCTAAACAGCTGTTCGGCTGCGGCTATGCCAATGTGCAGCCGCATTCCGGCAGCCAGGCCAATCTGGCGGTGTTCTTCCTGCTGCTGAAACCGGGCGACAAGGTGCTGTCGCTGGACCTGGCGGCGGGCGGCCATCTGAGCCACGGGCTGCGGGCGAACCTGTCGGGCCGCTGGTTCGAGCCGCATCACTATGGTGTCGATGCGGAGAGAGAGGTTATTGATTATGACGCGCTGGAGGAACAGGCCGAAGCGCTCCGCCCGCGGCTGATCATCGCGGGCGGTTCGGCCTATCCGCGGGAAATCGACTTCGAGCGCATGGGGGCAATCGCCAGAAAAGCCGGCGCCTGGCTGCACGTCGATATGGCGCATATCGCGGGGCTGGTGGCCGCGGGTGAGCATCCGTCGCCCTTTCCCCATGCGGATATCGTCACTTGCACCACCACCAAGACCCTGCGCGGCCCGCGCGGCGGGCTGATCCTGACCAACAACCAGGACTGGTTCCAAAAGCTGCAATCGGCGGTGTTCCCCGGTGTTCAGGGCTCAATCCACAGCCAGGTGCTGGCGGCTAAGGCGGTCTGCCTGGGAGAGGCGCTGACGGGTGAGTTCAAGACCTATGCCGCGCAGGTGAAGGCCAACGCGGCGGTTCTGGCTGCGGCCCTGCAGAAACGCAGGCTGCGCATCGTCTCCGGCGGGACTGATACCCATCTGGTTCTGGTGGACCTCAGCCCCAAGGGGATTACCGGCAAGCGGGCGGAGGCGGTTCTGGAGCGGGCCGGCATCACCGCCAACAAGAATGCCATTCCAAACGACAGCCCGCGGCCGCCGGAATGGGTTGGCCTGCGGCTGGGCGCCGGCGCCGCCACCACCCGCGGCATGAAGGAAGCGGAGTTCGAAGCGCTGGGAGGCATGATCGCGGACCTGGTGGACGCGGAGGCAGCCGGGGAAACTGGCGCTGCGGTCGCGCGCTGCAAGGCGCATGCGGCTGAGCTTTGCGCTGCGTTCCCGGCAGGCCCCGGCTGACGCTGACAGAAGGAACGGCAGACCCTCACATGCACTGCCGTTCCCTGTCCCGCCGCGGCTTTGACCGTGCCAAAGGCGTTCCCCAGTGCAGGAAAGCTTAGGAAAACGCGCTGTTTGGCGGCTGGCGCGTAACATGTAACCCTTTGCAAAGGCGCCGCTATTCCCTGTGCGCATAGCGCCGATGTGAGTCCTGCATACCCTATGCGATATCGGCATTTCACAGTTCCCGCGCCGCAGGCTAGCGTTTGCGGCATAATCACAGGGGAGTATGCCTAATGACGAAATTTGTCAGAAGCCTGGCGGCTGCTGCGGTGGTGGCAATGGCACCGGTTGCCTATGCCGAAACCACCGTGCGCGTTGCCTATGACGCTGACCCGGTCTCGCTCGATCCGCACGAGCAGCTGTCCGGCGGCACGCTGCAGCTGTCGCACATGGTCTTTGACCCGCTGGTGCGCTGGACCCAGGACCTGCAGTTCGAACCGCGCCTGGCCGAAAGCTGGGAGCAGATCGACGGCACAACCATGCGCTTCAAGCTGCGCAGCGGCGTCACCTTCCACAGCGGCAACCCGCTGACTGCCAAGGACGTCGACTGGACCTTTGACCGCCTGAAGCAGAGCGACGATTTCAAGGGCATCTTCGCCCCGTTCACCGATGTCGAAGTCGTTGACGACATGACCTTCGACCTCAAGACCTCGGAGCCCTATCCGCTGGTCCTGCACACCGCGACTTACATCTTCCCGATGGACAGCGCCTTTTATTCCGGCACTACTGCTGACGGCAAGGACAAGGCCGAAGTGGTCAAGCACGGCGACAGCTTTGCGTCCCGCAACGTTTCCGGCACCGGCCCCTTCATCGTCTCTGAGCGCGAGCAGGGCGTGCGCGTCGTGTTCGACCGCTATGCCGATTACTGGGACACCGAAACCGGCGGCAACGTCGACAAGATCGTGCTGACCCCGATCAAGGAAGACCCGACCCGCGTGGCAGCGCTGCTGTCCGGCGACGTGGACTTCATCGCGCCGGTTCCGCCGACCGATCTGAAGCGCGTGGAAGAGGCTGAGGGCGTTGACCTGATCACCATGCCCGGCACCCGCATCATCACCTTCCAGATGAACCAGAACCGCGTCGAAGCCTTCAAGGATGCCCGCGTCCGCAAGGCGATCGACTACGCCGTGAACAACGCAGGCATCGTTGACCGCATCATGCGCGGCTTCGGCACCGTGGGCGCACAGGCCAGCCCGGCGGGTTACCTGGGTTATGACGAGGCGCTGGCACCGCGTTTCGACCTGGAGAAAGCCAAGGCGCTGATGGCTGAGGCAGGCTATGCCGATGGTTTCTCGATCACCATGATGGCGCCGAACAACCGCTATGTGAACGACGACAAGATCGCTCAGGCGGTGGCTTCGATGCTGGCACAGATCAACATCAAGGTTGACCTGCAGACCATGCCCAAGGCGCAGTACTGGCCGGCGTTCGACGAGCGCGCAGCAGACATGATGATGATCGGCTGGCACGCGGATACCGAAGACTCTGCCAACTTCCATCAGTTCCTGTCCGCCTGCCCGGATGAAGCAACCGGCAATGGCCAGTACAACTCCGGCAACTACTGCAACGAAGAAGCCGACAAGCTGATGAACCAGGCCAACGCGGAAACCGATCCGGACAAGCGTGCGGAACTGCTGCAGAAGCTGGAAGGCATCCTGTACGACGAAGCGGCGTTTATCCCGCTGCACTGGCAGAACCTTGCTTGGGGCGCAAAGTCCGGCATGAACGCGGCAGAAATCGTGAACGCGCTGAACTTCCCCTATTTCGGTGACCTGGTTGTCGAAACCGGCAGCTAAGCCACTGAAAAGACTCGGGCCGGTCTCCCCCGGCCGGCCCGGGCCACCCCTATAACAAGCGGCTGCCAAGGCCGCGGTTGCAGGCGCCGCCGATCCGTTGGGCATTGCCGCCTGCGCTGTCATCGAACTCTACAAAGGTCAGGAAGATGTTTGCCTATCTCGCCAAGCGAGTGATTCAGGCGATTGCGGTGATGTTCGTCATCTCGCTGATTGCTTTTGCCATCCAGGGCAACCTGGGCGACCCGCTGCGCGAGCTGGTCGGCCAGTCGGTGTCCGAAGAAGTGCGCCAGCAGCTGCGCGATGAGCTGGGGCTGAACGACAGCTTCGTGACTCAATACCTGCGCTTTGCCGGCAATGCGCTGCAGGGCGATCTGGGCACCTCCTATTTCTTCAAGGAGCCGGCGCTGGACGTGATCCTGAAGAAGCTGCCCGCGACGCTGGAGCTGGTGTTCGGGGCCACCCTGATCATCGTCGGCTTATCAGTGCCGCTGGGCGTTTATACCGCGATCAAGCCCGACAGCATCATCAGCCGCATCATCATGGGCCTGTCGATTGTCGGAATCTCGATCCCGGTGTTCCTGACCGCCATTCTGATGATCTTTGTGTTCTCGGTGGAATACGGCTGGTTCCCCTCTTACGGGCGCGGCGACACCGTGCATGTCTGGGGCTATTGGGAGACCAACTTTGCCACCGCCGACGGCTGGATGCACATCATTCTGCCCTCCTTTGCGCTGGCGTCGATCATGCTGCCGCTGTTTGTCCGACTGATCCGGGCTGAGATGATGGAAGTGCTGCAGTCGGAATACGTGAAATACGCCAAAGCCAAGGGTATCAACCCGTGGCGCATCTACTTTGTCCACGCGCTGAAGAACACGCTTTTGCCGGTGATCACCGTGGGCGGCGTGCAGATCGGCACCATGGTGGCCTATACCATCCTGACCGAGACGGTGTTCCAGTGGCCGGGCATGGGCTTCATGTTCCTTGAGGCGGTGAACCGTGTCGATACACCGCTGATCGTGGCCTACCTGATTGTTGTCGGCTTCATCTTTGTGGTCACCAACACCATCGTCGACCTGATCTATGGCCTGGTGAACCCGACCGTGAACATTGCGAGGATGGGCGCATGAGCACCGAAACGCTGAACCCGAAATCTGAACCGTCGCGCTGGTCCAAGGTCTGGAATTCCAACATGGGCTACAGCTTCCGCCGTAATCCGGTGGCGGTGATCAGCATGGTTGTCTTCCTGATGATTGCCGTGGCGGCCTTTCTGGCGCCGCTGATCGCGCCCTATGATCCCTACGATCCGGGATCCATTGACATTATGAACTCCGAATACCCGCCGGTCTGGATCGACGGCGCCCTGCCGGAATTCATGCTGGGCACCGACGACCAGGGCCGCGACCTGTGGTCGACGATCCTGTACGGCACCCGCCTGTCGCTGCTGATCGGTATCTGTGCGGTGGCACTGCAGGCCTTTCTTGGCATCTCCATCGGGTTGCTGGCCGGTTATGTCGGCGGCCGCCTGGACAGCCTGCTGATGCGGCTTGCCGATATCCAATTGTCGTTCTCCACCCTGATGGTGGCGATCATCTTTCTGGCTGTGACGCAGGCGATGTTCGGCTCTGACACCTTCAACCGCTATGCCGTCGTCTTTCTGATCGCGGTGATCGGGGTGGCGGAGTGGCCGCAGTACGCCCGCACCGTGCGCGCCACCGTGCTGGCCGAGAAGAAGAAGGAATACGTCGACAGCGCCCGGGTGCTGGGCTTTGGCCCGATGCGGATCATGGTGCGGCACATCCTGCCGAACTCGCTGTCGCCGATCTTCGTGATCTCCACCGTGCAGGTCGCCAATGCGATCATCTCCGAGGCCTCGCTCAGCTTCCTGGGCCTGGGCATGCCGCCGAGCCAGCCGTCGCTTGGCTCGCTGATCTCCTCCGGCTTCGACTACATCTTCTCCGGCAGCTGGTGGATCACCGCCATTCCCGGCGTGGTGCTGGTGGTGCTGGTCCTTGTCATCAACCTGCTGGGCGACTGGATGCGCGACGTCCTGAACCCGAAACTCTACAAGGGGTAACGCGATGAGCCTTCTTTCCGTTCGCGACCTCACCGTCAAATTCGCCATGCGCGACCAGACGGTTACCGCCCTCAACGGCATTTCCTTTGACCTGGCCAAGGGCGAGCGTCTGGGCATCGTCGGCGAAAGCGGCGCCGGCAAGTCCATCACCGGCTTTTCGCTGATGAATCTGCTGAGCCGCCCGGGCTATATCGACAGCGGCCAGATCCTGTTCGACGGCGAGGATGTCGTTCAGATGAGCGACAAGCGCCTGCGCAACCTACGCGGCAACCGGATGGCGATGATCTTCCAGGATCCGATGGTGACGCTGAACCCGGTGCTGACCATTGGCCAGCAGATGATCGAAACCCTGATGGCGCACCGCCGACTCAGCCGCGAAGAAGCGCGCCAGATTGCCATCGTCAAGCTGCGCGAGGTGTATATCCCCTCGCCCGAGGAACGGCTGGAGCAGTACCCGCACGAGCTGTCGGGCGGCATGCGCCAGCGGATCATCATCGCGATTGCGCTGCTATTGGATCCGCAGCTGATCATCGCGGATGAGCCGACCACTGCGCTGGATGTGACCATTCAGGCCGACATCATGGAGCTGATGCTGGAGCTGTGCCAGTCCAACCAGGTGGGGCTGATCCTGATCACCCATGACCTGGGCGTGGTCAGCCAGATGACCGAGCGCACGCTGGTGATGTACGCGGGCCGGATCATCGAAGCCGGGCGGACCCGGGAGATCATCAACGACCCGCAGCATCCCTATACCCAGGGCCTGATCAACGCGCTGCCGCAGCAGACGGTGCCGGGGCAGCGGCTGAAGCAGATCCCGGGCAACATGCCGGGCCTGGCCAGCATTCCCCAGGGCTGCGCCTTCAACCCGCGCTGCAAATACGCCACCGACCTGTGCCGCAGCCGGGTGCCGGAAACCGTGCATTACGGCGAGGTCGAAGTGGCTTGCCATGAGGTGCAGCGCCTGCACAGCGATGAAGACCGTCAGGAGGCACGGGCATGAAGGACGTAAACACTGACCGCCCGCTGCTGGAGATCAGGAACCTGGAAAAGCGGTTCGATCTCGACCGCGGATTCCTGGAGACGCTGAAGTTCAAACAGGGCAAGTTCGTGCGGGAGACCCGCTCGGTCCATGCGGTGAACAACATCTCGCTGGAGGCCCGCAAGGGCGAGGCGCTTTGTGTGGTGGGCGAGTCGGGCTGCGGCAAGTCTACCGTGGCGCGGCTGGTGGCAGGGCTGCTGAGCCCGTCTGCGGGCGAGATCCACTATGACGGCCAGCGCATCGACAACCTGTCACGCGGCGCGATGCAGCCGCTGCGCAAGAAGATCCAGATGATCTTCCAGAACCCCTATGCCTCGCTCAACCCGCGCATGACCATCCGCCAGGCGCTGGAGGAACCGGTGCGCCACCACTATCCCAACGCCTCGGCGGCGGAAGTGCGGGACAAGGTGACAGAGGTGATGCTGTCGGTGGGCGTCGATCCCAGCTGGGCCAAGCGCTATCCGCATGAGTTTTCCGGCGGCCAGCGCCAGCGGATCGCCATTGCCCGCGCCCTGACGGTGGACCCGGAATTCATCATCGCCGATGAGCCGATCAGCGCGCTGGACGTGTCGATTCAGGCGCAGGTGCTGAACCTGATGCTGGAAGCCAAGGAGAGCCGCGGCCTCACCTATCTGTTCATCACGCACGACCTGAGTGTTGTGGAGCACTTCGGCACCCGTGTTGCGGTTCTTTACCTCGGGTCGGTATGCGAAGTTGCGGACACCGCGACATTGTTCTCCAACCCAAAACACCCCTATACTCGGGCCTTGCTGTCCGCGGTGCCGCAGCTGAAGGACGACCGGCCGAACCATATCCGCCTCAAGGGCGAGATACCGACGCCGATCAACCTGCCGACAGGCTGCCCGTTCCAAAGCCGCTGCGCCTTTGCGGACGCACGATGCAAGAGTGAAAAGCCGAAAGCCATTCACCAGCCCGATGGCAGCCTTGTTGCCTGCCACGCTGTCGAGGAAGACAGGCTGGATGCGGTGGCCGCCGGCTAGGACGGGACGCTAGTTGGACATCATCTGGCTCAAGGATTTCGAGGCTTTGGTCGCGTGCAAGAATTTCTCGCGCGCGGCCGAAGAGCGCAATGTCAGCCAGCCGGCTTTCTCCCGCCGTATCCGGGCGTTGGAGAATGAGATCGGCGTGCGGCTGATCAACCGCGAGACCCTGCCGCTGACGCTGACCCCGGCGGGGGAGGTGTTCCTGTCCCAGTCCCGTATCATGCTGCGCACCTACGAGGAAACCATCGAGCGCTGCCAGACGATTGATGCGGCGGGCGAAAACGTGATCCGCTTTGCCGCTTCGCAGTCGCTTTACATGACGCACTACAAGACCCTGATTGCGCCCTTGGCGAGCGAAGGCGGGGTGGATACCGACCTTAACTCCACCTCCTGGGCCGCCGATCAGTTCGTCAGCGCTTTGCAGCAGGGCTATTGCGATGTGATCCTGACTTACTGGCACCCGTCGATGGATTTCCTGGGGCCGCTGGAGGTCGCAAATTTCGAATACCTGACCCTGTCGACCGACCGCTATGTGCCGGTCTCGCGCACCACGGCGGACGGCGCGCCGGAATTCGGGTTTGCGGCCGGCAGCAAGGACGCGGTGCCGCTGCTGTCCTATGGCGCGGTGTCCGCGCTGCGCTCGGTGCAGGAGTTTGCGCTGACCCAGTTGCTGTCCACGCAAAAGGTCTTTGTGGTCAATCAGAACGCGCTGGCCAACAGCGTCAAAGCGATGATTCAGGAGGGGTTCGGCATGGGCTGGCTGCCGCTGAGCCTGTGCCGCCAGGAGATCGCCTCCGGCCGGTTTGCCATCGTAGACGAGCGGCTGGGCACCGACCTTGAAATCCGCCTGTACCGCGACCCGCGCAGCACCAAGCAGACGCTGGATGTGCTGTGGAAGCAGCTGAAACGCTCCGCAATGAAAGCAGCCTGAACGCCGAAACAGGCGCCTGCGAGGGGAGCTGTGGTTCTGTCTTGCTAACGTATTGAAAACAACAAAGGCGCCCGAGGGCGCCTTGTTTTATTGGTCGGAGTGAGAGGATTCGAACCTCCGACCCCTGCCTCCCGAAGACAGTGCTCTACCAGGCTGAGCTACACTCCGACCGTGGAGGGCGAAATAGCTCAGGGCGCGGGGTTTGACAAGGGCGATTCCACAGAAAGATGCGGTTTTCGGGAATTCTTTTGTGCGGCTGCGGGCCCGGTGCCGGACGGCACGAAAAAGCCCCGCGCGGACAACCGGGCGGGGCTAGGAGTGTTCCGGAGAATGTCCGGGAAATCAGAGGCTTGCGTCCAGCGCAGCAACCACGGCGTCGCCCATCTGGCTGGTGGAGACCGGCTCCACGCCTTCGCTGGCCAAGAGGTCCGCGGTGCGCACGCCGTCGGCCAGCACCTTCTCGACTGCGGCTTCCAGACGGTCGGCCTCGGCACCCTGGTCGAAGCTGTAGCGCAGCGCCATTGCAAAGCTCAGGATGCAGGCGATCGGGTTGGCCTTGCCCAGGCCCGCGATGTCGGGGGCAGAGCCGTGCACGGGCTCATAGAGCGCCTTGGGACGGCCGTTTTCCATCGGCGCGCCGAGGGACGCGGAGGGCAGCATGCCCAGAGAGCCGGTCAGCATCGCGGCGCAGTCGGACAGGATGTCGCCGAACAGGTTGTCGGTCAGAATGACGTCAAACTGTTTGGGCGCGCGCACCAGCTGCATGGCGCCGTTGTCGGCGTACATATGGGACAGCTCGACCTCGGGGTAATCGGCGGCAACGCGGGTCACGACCTCGCGCCACAGGATGCCGGATTCCATCACGTTGGCCTTCTCCATCGAGCAGACCTTTTTATTGCGGCGCATCGCCAGCTCAAACGCGGACCGGGCGGCACGCTCGATCTCGGACTCGGTGTAACGCTGGGTATTGATGCCGACGCGCTCGTTGCCTTCTTCGAAGATGCCGCGCGGCTCGCCGAAGTAGACGCCGGAGGTCAGCTCGCGCACGATCATGATGTCGAGGCCCGCGACGATGTCCTTCTTCAGCGAAGAGAAGTCCGCCAGCGCATCAAAGCACTGCGCCGGGCGCAGGTTGGAATAAAGGTCCATTTCCTTGCGCAGGCGCAGCAGGCCGCGCTCGGGCTTCACCGAAAAGTCCAGGTCGTCATAGGCGGGGCCGCCGACGGCGCCGAGCAGCACCGCATCGACGTCCTGTGCCTTGGCCATGGTCTCATCCGCCAGCGGCTTGCCATGCTTGTCATAGGCTGCGCCGCCGACCAGATCCTCGCTCACATCGAACTGCAGGCCGCGCTTGTCGCCGAACCAGGTGATGATCTTGCGCACCTCGGTCATAACTTCGGGGCCGATCCCGTCGCCGGGCAGAATCAGAATCGATGGGTTGGGCATGGGGATCCTCCAAAAAAACAGCTGGCAAGGGCGTAGCGGGACAGCGGGGCAGGGTCAATAACGGCCCTTGGAAATAAAGGGGATTGAGGGGGATTTGCCTGCGCGATGAAGCTGTGGTGCGGCGGGTCAGTCGAGCAACAAATCCACCCAGACCAGCCGGTGGCGGCTGGCGGCGGTTGCGGCCGCATCCGGGGCATCGGGCCAGGCAATGCCGCTGCCGGCTACCGTCAGCCCGGCGGAGGGCAGCACATAGTCCACCCGCATCTGTCCAATGCCCTGCCAGTCAACCGTCGCGGTGCCTTGCGGGCTTTGCGGCTGCGGGTCCTGCAAGCGCGGGTCTGCCAGCAGGCTGCGGATCGCCTGTTTGCGGCCTTCGCCCTTTGCGGGGTCAAGATTGGCGTCGCCGGCAATGACAAAGGGCGCTTCTGGCACCGGCCCCAGCCGGCCGTCCAGCAGCAGCTGCCACAGTCGGATTTCGTCCTGGTTGCGCCTCCCGTTGCGGTCTTCCGGCCCGTCAAACACAGGCGGAGCAGCATGGAAGGTCATTACATTCAGCCGCCGCCCATCCGGAAGATCCACCGGCACCAGCCAATGCCCGGTGGAGGACAGCCGCTGCACGGCCTGCGCTTCTGGCGAGGGGAAGGGCCGGCCGTCCGGGTGCTGCGGCAGCAGCGCGTCCGGCAGGTCGCGCCACAGAAAGGCAGAAAAGTCCCGGATCCCCTCGTGGCTGACGGGCAGGCGCGACAGCAGCGCAATGCCGCCCTGGCCGCGGAACCGGCCATAGCCCTGGTTGTCGCGCGGCCCGCCGGCGCGGCCGTCGCCGTCCAGATCCAGCGGGGCGGGGGGCGGCAGCCCTGCATTGGGCTGCAAAGACACGCGGTACGGAAAGCTCAGGCCCTTGTCCGCCAGCCGACCAGCCAGCGCGGCGAGCGCCCGGCCTTCATAATCCCAGTCGATTCCTTGCAGCGCCAGCACGTCCGGCTGCACGGCGGCAATAACATCCGCAACGGCGGCTGCCTGCGGGTCTGTGCCGCGTTCGATGTCGCGCAGCAGCAGCCCTGGCCCGTCGCGTGACAGCTCTGTGTTGAAGGTCGCGATGCGCAGGGTTTCGGCCCGGCCTGTTGCAGCGGCGAGGGTCAGAAGGAGGCCGGCCGCCAGCTGCCTCATGCAGTCTGCAATGCCTTATCCGCATCGCTGCAGGCGGCGCGGCGCTTTTGCGCGATCAGACCGGCAATGCGCAGCATCGCCAGGCCGCGCATGATCATTGAGGCCGGCATCAGCGCCCAGGCGCTGATCGCCCAGATCAGCATGTGCGGTGCGGCCAGTATTCCAGGATCCACCAGGCCGGATGTGAGCTTGACCGCGGCGGGCAGGGCGAAAGGCAGCAGCACGCCGCCGACGATATTGATCCGCCCGTCCCGCTGCAGCCGCTGCACCACATCGCCACCGGCGGTAGGATCGAACAGCGGCAGGTTGACCCATACATTGAAGGCGCCATTGCCCACCGGCCAGTTCCCGATCCGGATCACCAGCGCAAAGACGGCGATCGCGATGCCGGCAATCGAACAGGCCAGCCCGGCGGCGTCGCGCACCATCAGCACCGTGGCCTCGGAAATCTGCGGCGGCATCATCAGCACCGCCAGTTGCACCGGCGAGTAGGCAAAGTCGAGCTGGCCGCCCAGCCAGCCGCCCAGCCGCTGCACCAGGGCCGTCAGCCCGGTCGGGGCCAGCGGATGCGCTGCCAGCAGGCTCAGCGCGCCGACGGTGACGGCAACAGCGGCAAAGCGCATGCGGTTGATCGGCGGAGCATTGCGGAATTCCACGAAGCTGGGGAAGTGCGAGGCGTATTCGCTGAAGGCCAGGGCCGAGCCCAGCAGAGCGATAAACAGGATGATCTCGGGCGACTCGGTGGCGGATGCCGGCAGAATCAGCGTCGGCATCGCAAACAGCATGGCCACCAGTATGCCGCGGAACGCCGCGCCTGTGATGCGTGCAAACACGTCTTTGTTTCCCTTCGACCGGCGCGGGCGTTTTCGCCTCTGTGTCCGGCTTTTAAGCCCCCCCGGTAGGGTTCGGGGTGCTCTGCCTCATTTTTGCCCTGATGGTGCCGGTTGGCGGTATTCCGCTCAAGGCCCGGCAGTGCGGCAGGGGGTACTTTGACCGCGGGACTGGTGCGGGATTGCATCAGCGCTTTGGGGGTGTAAGCGGAGGTTCGCGGGCGCGCTACCATATGCTGTAGTTTGGAAAATTGGCGGCACAAGGCTGGCGCGCCTGCTGACGTGCGGTGCGAATCTAGCGGGGCCGAAAAATGAAAGAGCCGCCCGGGCGGGCGGCTCCAATGAGTCTCAGTTTCAGGGCAAAGGGTCAGACCCAAGGACGCTCCTGCGCAGCCCTTGACTCGAAGGTTTTGATCGAATCGGCCTTTTCCAGGGTCAGGCCGATATCGTCAAGACCATTCAGAAGGCAATGCTTCTTAAAGGGGTCCACGTCGAACTTGATCACTTCGCCGTCCGAGGTGGTGATCTCCTGCGCTTCCAGGTCCACGGTCATGCGGGCGTTCTCGCCCTTCTCCGCGTCGGCCATCAGGACGTCGACCTGCTCCTGCGGCAGCACGATCGGCAGGATGCCGTTCTTGAAGCTGTTGTTAAAGAAGATGTCCGCAAACGAGGTCGAGATGATGCACTTGATGCCGAAATCGGCAATCGCCCAGGGCGCGTGCTCACGGCTGGAGCCGCAGCCGAAGTTGTCGCCCGCCACCAGAATCTCGGCGTTGCGGTACTGCGGCTTGTTCAGCACGAAATCCTCGATCTCGGTGCCGTCGCGGTTATAGCGCATCTCGTCGAACAGGTTCTTGCCGAAACCGGTGCGCTGAATGGATTTCAGGAACACCTTCGGGATGATCATGTCGGTGTCGATGTTGACCAGCGGCATCGGTGCAGCAACGCCTTGGATCTTTGTGAACTTTTCCATGCTTCTGGCTCCTTACATCAGCTCGCGCACGTCGGTCAGCTTGCCGGTCAGGGCAGCGGCGGCAGCCATGGCAGGGGACACCAGGTGGGTGCGGCCCTTATAGCCCTGGCGGCCTTCGAAGTTCCGGTTCGAGGTTGCAGCGCAACGCTCGCCCGGGGCCAGCTGGTCGGGATTCATCGCCAGGCACATGGAGCAGCCCGCAAGGCGCCACTCGAAACCGGCATCCTGAAAGATCTCGGCCAGGCCTTCTTCCTCGGCCTGCGCCCGCACCAGGCCGGAGCCCGGAACGATCATGGCGCGCATGCCGTCCTTGATCTTCTTGCCTTTCACAACCTCAGCCACGGCGCGCAGGTCCTCAATGCGGCCGTTGGTGCAGGAGCCGATGAACACGGTGTCGATTTCGATGTCGGTGAGCTTCTGGCCGGGGGTCAGCCCCATGTACTCGATCGAGCGGCGCGCCGCCTCGACCTTGCCGCCGCTGAAATCCTCGGGGTTCGGCACGACGCCGGTGATCGGCAGCACGTCTTCGGGCGAAGTGCCCCAGGTCACGACTGGCTGGATGTCCTCACCCTTCAGAGTGATCACCTTGTCGAAATGCGCGCCTTCGTCGGTGTACAGCGTCTTCCACCAGTTCAGCGCCGCTTCCCACTGGGCGCCCTTCGGGGCGTGCGGGCGGCCTTTGACATATTCAAAGGTGGTCTCGTCCGGCGCGATCAGGCCTGCGCGGGCGCCGCCTTCGATCGCCATGTTGCAGACGGTCATGCGGCCTTCCATCGACAGATCGCGGATCGCTTCGCCGCAGTATTCGATGACATAGCCGGTGCCGCCGGCAGTACCGGTTTCGCCGATCACGGCCAGGGTGATGTCCTTGGCGGTGACGCCCGGCTTCAGCTTGCCGGTGATCTCCACCTTCATGTTCTTGGACTTCTTCTGGATCAGCGTCTGAGTGGCCAGCACGTGCTCCACCTCAGAAGTGCCGATGCCATGTGCCAGCGCGCCGAAGGCGCCATGGGTGGCGGTGTGGCTGTCGCCGCAGACCACGGTCATGCCGGGCAGAGTCCAGCCCTGTTCCGGGCCGACGATGTGCACGATGCCCTGGCGGACGTCATCCACCGGGTAGTAATGCACGCCGAATTCCTTGGCGTTCTTGTCAAGCGCCTCCACCTGGATGCGGCTTTCCTCGTTTTCGATGCCTTTGGCACGGTCCAGCGTGGTCGGCACGTTGTGGTCCGGCACCGCGATGGTCTTTTCGGGCGCGTGCACCTTGCGGCCGGCCATGCGCAGGCCTTCGAACGCCTGCGGGCTGGTCACTTCGTGGACCAGGTGGCGGTCGATATAGAGCAGGCAGGTGCCGTCCTCTGCTTCATGCGCAACATGCGCATCCCAGATCTTGTCATAGAGTGTCTTGGGGGACATGGGTCCTCTCCCGTGATGTATTGGGTATGCTGGCTTAGGGCTGGGCAGGCACCTTATAGGCGCGCCAGGACCGTGCGGGCGGCGCCAAAGAACCGCTCGCGCAGGCGGGCGCGGTCTTGCAGTTCGATCTTTTGGGCCAATACGAGGGTCATGGCTGTCAGATACATCCGCTGGGGCCGGCAATCAAGATTCGTTCTCCGTTGCACGGCCGGCAGGCCTGGAACCGGACGTGTGCCGCCGCGCCGCTCTTTGCTTTCAGGGTGTGTTCTTGATCAAAACCTGCGGGGACGGCAGACTGCAGGAAAAAGGGGGCGTGATGGAGCCGGAAGAGCAGACCCAACCCAAGGACGCGCTGGCGGAAAGCGCCGCTGAAGCGATCGAGCTTGGACAGCAGCTTTGGGAATTCGCCGCCGGCGGCATCGAACTGCTGCTAAGACCCTGGAACGCCTATCAGGTGGGGATCGGGGTGGCCCTCTTTGTGCTGGCGACCCTGATCGCGCGGCCGATCAGCCAGGCGTTTCACAACTGGTTGCGCGCACGTGAAGGCTGGCCGCGCTGGCGGATGCGTTTGGGGCTGGTGGTGCACAAGCGGATCCGCGGGGTCTTGTTCGTGGTGCTGATCTGGACAGTTGTCCTGATCATGCAGGAGGCCACCTGGCCCAGCCGTTCCCGCTTGCTGGCGGTGGCCGCCAACCTGTCGCTGGCCTGGCTGATCGTCTCCTTTGCCACCCGGCTGGTCGGCAACCCGCTTTTGCGCAACATTGTGAAATACGGCGCATGGGTTTGGATCACCCTGCGCATCCTGGGGATCACACAGGAGGCCACCGCGCTGCTGGACAGCATCGCCATTGACTTCGGCGACCTGAGAATCTCGCTGTTTCTGGTGGTTCAGGCGGTTGTCATCCTCGGGGTGATGCTGACGCTGGCACGGGTGATTTCCCAGATGGCGGCAAACCGGATCCGCTCCAACTCTGAGATTTCCCCTTCAATGCAGGTGCTGGGGGCCAAGCTGGCCCAGATCCTGCTGTTCGGCGGCGCGTTCTTCATCGGTCTGAAGGCCATCGGCATCGACCTGACCGGGCTGGCGGTGCTGTCCGGCGCCATCGGCGTGGGCCTTGGCTTCGGCCTGCAGAAGGTGGTGTCGAACCTGGTGTCCGGCCTGATCATTCTGCTGGATAAGTCGATCAAGCCGGGAGACGTGATTTCGCTGGGCGAAACCTTCGGCTGGATCAACTCGCTGGGCGCCCGGTATGTTTCCGTCGTAACCCGCGACGGGCGGGAGTATCTGATCCCGAATGAGGATCTGATCACCACTCAGGTGGTGAACTGGTCGCATTCGGACAGATTTGTCCGCCTGGACCTGACCTTTGGCACCGCCTACGGCGATGATCCCCACAAGGTCCGTAAAATCGCGATTGAAGCGGCTTCCAGCGTCAACCGGGTGCTGCAGTACGGCAGCAAGAAGCCGGTTTGCCACATCACCGGGTTTGGCGACAGCAGCGTCGATTATGTGCTGCGGTTCTGGATCGACGATCCCACCGGCGGGCTGACCAATATCCGCGGCAACGTCTTTCTGGCGCTGTGGGATTCGTTCCAGGCGCAGGGCATCTCAATCCCGTTCCCGCAGCGCGAGGTGCGGATGCTGAACGACCCGCTGCCGGTCAGGGTTGCACCTGAGGGAAATGAGGAGTAAAGCCCATGGCTTGCATCGCCAGAGCGGGGTTTCATTGAAAATTCACCAACTGGTTGCTACATTATTAACAGGCCCGGCGCCGGGGCTTGGCGGCGCGTTGCAAGGAGGACTATGTCCTGTCACCCGTACCTCAAGCGGCAGGTGCCGCTGTTAATGGGGCAGCCGTGATGGCCGCCCAGTCCCAGCCCACCAGCGAACAGCTGCTGGAGCGGATTCTCTCCTCACTCAGCGATGACAAAGCCGAAGATGTTGTGCAGATCGACCTGCGCGGCAAGACCTCGATCGGCGACTATATGGTGCTGGCGTCCGGCCGCTCCACCCGCCAGGTTGCGGCAATGTCGGAAAAACTGATGGACCGGCTCAAGCAGGAGTTCCGGATCAGCTGCAAGGTCGAAGGCAAGGATGCAGGCGACTGGGTGCTGATCGACACCGGCGATGTGATCGTCCATCTCTTCCGCCCGGAAGTGCGCGAGTTCTACCAGCTTGAGAAGATGTGGATGCCCGCAGGTGCCGAGTCTGCTCCGGCAACTCCGGCAGCCGAGGATTGATCCCAGGCTGAATAGATGCAGGCCCGCGCGCAGGGTGCGGGCCGGATTGCTTCAGGAATTTCATGCGCCTGCATATCTGTGCGGCCGGCCGCTTGCGCTCTGGCCCGGAAAAATCCCTCATCGACGACTACCTGACCCGGTTCGACCGGACCGGCCGTGCGCTGGGCCTGGGGCCTGCGCGGGTGGTGGAGATCGAGGACAAGAAAAACGCAGGCATGGCCGCCGAGGCGGCGCTATTGCGCAAAGCGCTGCCCAAGGGCGCGGTGATCTGCACCCTGGATGAGCGCGGTAAGCTGCTGTCCTCGCCGGATTTCGCGGACAAGCTGGCCGGCTGGCGCGACAGCGGCCGCCAGGACCTGGCGCTGATCATCGGCGGCGCGGACGGGATCGACCCTTCGTTGCGGGCTGAGGCGGATTTTTCGATCTCCTTTGGCAAGATGGTGTGGCCGCACATGCTGGTGCGGGTGATGCTGGCGGAGCAGATCTACCGCGCTGCAACCATTCTGGCCGGCAGCCCCTATCACCGGGTGTGAGCCGTCTCACAGGGTGTGAATGCGCCTGGCAGGCGCATGCCTGCGGCGCGAGTTTTCTCAGAAAGGTGAAGTCACGGCAGGGTGAGGACGTACGTATCCCGGCCCCATCCGTCGACCAGGCAGCGGGCCTGGATCTGCACCTGAGTTGTGCCCTCCGGGATTTGCACACCGCTCAATGACCGGGTGAAGGGCTGCTCGTGCTCATGCGGATGCGCCAGCACCCGCATGCCCAGCTCTTTCCCGTCCATGTCCAGCACCCGCCAGCCGTCGGCATAATGCTCCCATCCGGTATCCGGGTGGGACAGGGTGGTATTGAAGGTCCAGCCGCCGCCGGATTGGCGGGCCGTGGTGTTTTCGATCACCGGCTCATCCGCAAGGGCGGGCAGGGCGGCGGTTGTCAGCAGGAGCGGCAGAAGCAGTTGTTTCATGCCCGCACCATATCTTTGCAGGCGGAGCGGCGCAGTCACGAAACCGTGTCCCCGTCGCTTTCCGGCGGGATGCGCATCAGGACCGCGCGCGAGTGCGAGGCAAATTCACGCCGGTAGAGGACGGCAAAGGTGATCACCGCTGCACCGGCCAGGGCCAACGCTCCCGCCAGCCAGGCCACCGCGGCCAAGGCGAAATAGGTTGCCCGCATGCCGCGGTTGAAGCTGCGCGCGGCACTGATGCTGATCTCAGCTGCCTGCGCGGCGCGCGGATAGGCCAGAGCATCCCCGCTGTCGTTCGGCACTGCCGCCATCACCACAGCGCAATAACCGAACAGCCGGTGGGACCAGACGAATTTCAGAAAGGCATTCGACAGGAACAGCAGCACCACCAGGATCTTCACCTCCCAGACAAAGGCCGGGGCGCTGTCCTGGATCAGGTCCTCAGCAACGCCCGCCAGCTGTTCTGTATTGCCGATCAGCGCCAGCCCGCCGCCAATGGCGATCATCGCCGCTGAGGCGAAAAAGGCGGTGGCCTGGCGCAGGTTGCCTGCCAGCTGGGCGTCAAAGATCCGCGGGTCGCGCTCTACCATCCGCTTCATCCAGTCGCGCCGGAAGTCCGCCATCAGCCAGGACACCGACGGCCGCCCCTTTGGCGGGTTCTCGATCCGCCAGCCGATCCACAGCCAGCTGGCGAGCAGCAGGGTCAGGGCGGCAAGGTCAAACAGGGAAAACTGTGCAAGGCGGGTGGTCCAGATCATGGCCAGACCCTAGCGCGGCAATCCGCCCCTTGCCAGATGCGATAAATTGGTAATATTATTTTACCAAAGAGGAGAGCCCCATGGAGATGCCATCCCCGAACCCCGCCATTCTGGCCCGCAAAGCGCGGATTGCTGAGCGGCTGCTGGCTGTGCTGCCCGCCGATGCGGTCATCCAGGATGAGATGGAGACCCGCGCCTATGAATGTGATGCGCTGACCGCTTATAAATGCCCGCCGCTGCTGGCGGTGCTGCCGCGCACCACGCAGGAGGTCTCAGACATTCTGCGCATCTGCCACGAGGAAGGCGTCCCGGTGGTGCCGCGCGGGGCGGGCACCTCGCTGGCGGGCGGGGCGCTGCCCACCGCGGATTGCGTGATCCTGGGCGTGGCGCGGATGAATGAGGTGCTGGAGACCGACTACGAGAACCGCATCATCCGGGTGCAGACCGGCCGCACCAATCTGAGCGTCTCCGGTGCAGTGGAGGAGGAAGAGTTCTTCTACGCGCCCGATCCCTCCTCGCAGCTGGCCTGTGCCATTGCCGGCAATATCGCGATGAACTCCGGCGGCGCGCATTGCCTGAAATACGGGGTGACGACCAACAACCTGCTTGGCGTGACCATGGTGATGATGGATGGCACCGTGGTGGAGATCGGCGGCGCCCATCTGGATTCGGGCGGGCTGGACCTGCTGGGTGTGATCTGCGGCAGCGAGGGGCAATTGGGCGTGGTGACGGAGGCCACCCTGCGCATCCTGCGCAAGCCGGAGGGAGCCCGCCCCGTTCTGATCGCCTTTGACAGCAATGAGGTGGCCGGCGCCTGTGTCAGCGACATCATCAAGGCAGGCGTGCTGCCGGTTGCCATCGAATTCATGGACCGTCCCTGCATTGAGGCCTGCGAGGCCTTTGCCAAGGCAGGTTACCCGATGTGCGAGGCGCTCCTCATTATCGAGGTGGAGGGCAGCCCGGCGGAGATTGATCACCAGCTTGGACTGATCATGGAGATTGCCCGGTCGCACAACCCGGTGGAGCTGCGCGAGGCCGGAGATGCGGATGAGGCCGCCCGCATATGGCTGGGCCGCAAATCCGCCTTTGGCGCCATGGGGCAGATCAACGATTACATGTGCCTGGACGGCACCATCCCGGTGTCCTCGCTGCCCTTTGTGCTGCGCCGGATCGGCGAGATGAGCCAGGAATTCGGTCTGGACGTGGCCAATGTCTTTCACGCGGGCGACGGCAACATGCACCCGCTGATCCTGTTCGATGCCAACAAGCCGGGCGACCTGGAGACCTGCGAGGCCTTTGGCGCCGAAATCCTGAAGCTGTGCGTCGAGGCGGGCGGCTGCCTGACCGGCGAGCATGGGGTGGGGATCGAGAAACGGGATCTGATGCTGCACCAGTACGATGAAACGGATCTGGAGGCGCAGCTGAAGGTCAAGGATGTGTTTGACCCCAAGTGGCTGCTCAATCCGGCCAAGGTGTTTCCGCTGTCGGTGACAGAAGGCCGGCGGGCGCCATTGGCAGCTGAATAACTGGGGGCTGGCCCCCAAACCCCCCCCAGAGTATTTCCGGAAAGATGAGAATGATGACACCAGGGAGCGAGGCAGAACTGGCCGAAGCCATCGCAGGCGCAAGCGGGCCGCTGTGCATTCAGGGCGGCGGCAGCCACGGGCTGGCTGTGGACGGGGATGTGCTGAGCACACGTGCCCTGTCCGGTATCGAGCTTTATGAGCCCGGCGCGCTGACGCTGGTGGTGAAGGCGGGCACGCCGGTTGCGGAGGTGGAGGCGCTGCTGGCCGCCCAGAACCAGCGGCTGGCATTTGAGCCGATGGACCACCGCGGGCTGCTGGGCACCGAAGAGGAGCCGACCATTGGCGGTGTGATTTCCGCGGGCATTTCCGGCCCCCGGCGCATCCAGGCGGGCGCGGCGCGCGATCACTTGCTGGGCGTTCGGTTCGTGGACGGGTCCGGCCAGGTGGTGAAGAACGGCGGCCGGGTGATGAAAAACGTGACCGGCTATGACCTTGTCAAACTTCTCTGCGGGGCACACGGCACGCTGGGAGTGCTGACGGAGGTATCGCTCAAGGTGCTGCCGCGGGCCGAGGCGGAGGCGACGGTGACGGTGGCCGGGCTCGACTTGCCGCAGGCAGTGCGGGCGATGTCAGCGGCGTTGGGTTCACCATATGACGTCACCGGCGCGGCCTATGACGCAGAGGCCGGTCAGGTGTGCATCCGGGTGGAAGGGTTTGCCGGTTCCACCGCCTACCGCAGCGGCAGGCTGGCGGAGATGTTGTCGCCCTTTGGCAAGGCCGAGGTGCAGGAGCAGGCCCAAGACCTGTGGCAGAGCCTGCGCGATGTCTCGGCCTTTCACGGGCGCGCGGGGGATGTCTGGCGGATTTCGGTGAAGCCCTCGGACGCGGCGGAACTGGCGCCGCAGCTTCAGGCGGAGGCGCTGCAATTCGATTGGGGCGGCGGGCTGATCTGGGCGCTGGTGCCGGAGGGCGCGGATCTGCGCGCAAGGATCAATGTGCCGGGTCACGCCACTCTGGTGCGGGCTTCGCAGGACACCCGCGCGCGGCTGGGCGTGTTCCAGCCGCAGCCAGCGCCTCTGGCAGCGATTTCCGAAGGGCTGCGGCGGCAGTTCGACCCGCGCGGCATCCTCAATCCGGGCTTAATGGGGTAAGACATGCAAACCACTTTCACCGAGCAGCAACTCCAGGACCCCGGCACCAAACGCGCCAATGAGATCCTGCGCACTTGCGTCCATTGCGGTTTTTGCACCGCGACCTGCCCGACTTATCAGGTGCTGGGCGACGAACTCGACAGCCCGCGCGGCCGGATCTATCTGATCAAGGACATGCTGGAGAATGAGCGGGTGCCGGACGCCAAGACCGTCAAGCATATCGACCGCTGCCTGTCCTGCCTTGCGTGCATGACCACCTGCCCCTCGGGCGTGCATTACATGCACCTGGTTGATCATGCCCGCGCTTACATTGAAAAACACTACGACAGGCCCTGGAGCGATAAGGCCCTGCGCTGGCTCTTGGCCCGCATCCTGCCCTATCCGACCCGGTTCCGGCTAGCGCTGATGGGCGCCAAGCTGGCCAGGCCTTTCAAGGGGCTGCTGCCCGATCCGCGGCTGCGGGCGATGCTGGACATGGCGCCGAAACACATCCCGCCGGTGAGCCGCAACGACGATCCGCAAAGCTTTGCCCCCGCAGTGCCGCGCAAAAAGCGCGTGGCGCTGATGACCGGCTGTGCGCAGAAGGCGCTGAACACCGATATCAACGACGCCACCATCCGCCTTCTGACCCGGCTGGGGTGTGAGGTGGTGGTGGCCAAGGGCGCGGGCTGCTGCGGTGCGCTGACCCACCATATGGGGCGCGAGGACGAAAGCCACGCCACCGCTGCCAAGAACATCCGCGCCTGGACGGCAGAGATGGACGGGCAGGGGCTGGACGCCATTGTCATCAACACCTCCGGCTGCGGCACCACGGTCAAGGAATATGGCCACATGTTCCGCAATGAGCCGCTGGCGGCGGATGCGGCGCGCGTCTCGGCCATTGCGATGGATGTCTCCGAACTGCTGATGCAACTGGAGCTGCCCGAGGGCGCGGACAAGGGGCTGACCGTGGCCTATCACGCTGCCTGCTCGCTGCAGCACGGGCAGCAGATCAAGACCCATCCGAAGACACTGCTGAAACGCGCAGGCTTCACCGTGGTGGAGCCCGCCGACAGCCATCTCTGCTGCGGGTCGGCTGGCACTTATAACCTGATGCAGCCGGACATTTCCGCCGAGCTGAAGGCGCGCAAGGTGAAGACGCTGGAGGCAAAGAGCCCCGACCTGATCGCGGCAGGCAACGTCGGCTGCATGATGCAGATCGGCTCCGGCACTGCGTTGCCCATCGTGCATACGGTGGAGCTTCTGGATTGGGCCACCGGCGGCCCGCAGCCGCCTGCGCTGACGGCGCCGGGCAAACGCGCGCCGGAGGTTCCAATACTGCGCTAAGTCTGCCTGCCGAAAGAATCGGGCTGCATTATCCGCAGGCTTGCCGTAATTTTGCCTGAACAGACCGATAATCTCCCAGCCGGTGGATAAGAGGAGACGCATGTGAGGCAGTGGATACTGGCCGCTCTGGCAGCGTTGCTGCCGGCTGCGGCGACGGCGCAGGACAGCCGTTTGCAGCGGATGGATACCCTGGATGCGGGCCGCAAATGGGAGGCTGTCGGGCGGCTCGACGTGAATGGCGAGGGTTTCTGCACCGGCGCGCTGATTGCCCCTGATCTGGTGCTGACCGCCGCGCATTGCCTCTATGACAGCCGCACCAAGGCGCCGATCGACCCTGCCACCATCGAATTCCGGGCCGGCTGGCGCAACGGGCGCGCCTCGGCCTACCGCAGCGTGCGCCGGGCGGTGCAGCATCCATCCTATATCTACGACGGGGAGCTTTCTACCAGCCGGGTGCGCAACGACATTGCCCTCCTGCAATTGCAGCGCCCGATCCGCAATACCACCGTGACACCGTTCGAAACCGATGAGCGCCCGCGCAAGGGGGCCAAGATCGGCGTCGTCTCTTATGCCCACGACCGGTCCGAGGCGCCGTCCCTGCAGGAAGTCTGCGCAGTGATGGCGCGGCAGGAGGGGGTGCTGGTGATGTCCTGCGATGTGGATTTCGGCTCTTCCGGCGCGCCGGTGTTTTCCTTTGAAGGCGGCTCTCCGCGGATTGTGTCGGTGATCTCCGCCAAGGCGGAGGTCAGCGGCGAGCGGGTCTCGCTCGGCTCCGCCTTGGCGGAAGAGCTGACGCTGTTGCAGGCGCAGCTGACCGGGGTCGCTACTGGCGGCCGCCTGCCGCCCGGAGTGGGGCGCGTGCGCGTGGGCGAGGGGCGCAGCTCCTCAGGCGCCAAGTTCATCAGGCAATGATCCGGCGGGCGCTGATAGCGGGTGTCGCCATGCTGGCCTGCGCTGGCAGCGCAATGGCGCAGGGCACTGGCCTCAGGCGCCTGACCGACCGCGATGACCTGCTGGGCTGGGAGGCCGTGGGGCGCCTGGAGCTGAACGGCCAGGGGTTCTGCACCGGCACATTGATCGCGCCGGATCTGGTGCTGACCGCTGCGCATTGTGTCTATGACCGGAACAGAACTCTGCGCCCGGCAGAGCAGATCGCTTTCCGCGCCGGGTTGCGCGACGGGGTGGCGATTGCCGAACGACGGGCGCTTCAGATCGCCGCGCATCCGGGCTTCAATCCGCAAACACGCCTTAATATGGAAAACATTCGCCATGATGTGGCGCTGGTCCGGCTGGCGGAACCCATCCTCAGCGGCGAGGCCGACGCCTTTGCCCTGCACACGGGCCGGGAGTACGGCAGCGGCATTTCGGTGACCTCCTATGGCCAGGGCCGCGCCGAGGCGCTGTCGCGGCAGCGCGCGTGCAACCTGATGGGCGAGCATCAGGACGTGCTGATGATCGACTGCAACGTCACTTTCGGCTCCTCCGGTGCGCCGGTGTTTTCCCAGGTGGGCGGGCGCGGGCGCATCCTGGCTCTAGTGTCCGGCGGCGGCACTTACCGCGGCAAGCAGGTGGCGTTCGGTATGAAACTGCCGCAGCGGGTGGCCGAGCTGAAGGCCCAGCTGCGGCGCAATCCGGTGGCCGCGCCGGGCCGCCGGATCAAGCGTATCCGGGTCGGCGGCGGCAGCTCTGCCGGCGGCGCGAAATTTGTGCGCCCGGGCGGCTGACAGCCCCCTTGAAGCCGTAATTTCGCTTCCTATCTCAGGACTATCCGGGCAGCCGCTGAATGGGGCCCGGGTTATTCCAGCCTGTCCCCGCGGGGAAGGCGTCCTGAAATCGCTCATGAATGAGGATGGAAAATGCGTACCTTTGATTTTACACCGCTGCACCGTGCAACCATCGGCTTTGACCAGATCGCCAACCTGATGGACCGCGCCCTGAGCGCCGATGCCGCCCAGTCCAGCTACCCGCCCTACAACATCGAAAAGACCGACGCCGACAGCTATCGCATTTCGATTGCCGTCGCCGGTTTTGCCGAGGAAGACCTGAGCGTCGAAGTCAAGGAAAACGCCTTGGTTGTCGCGGCCAAAAAGGCCGAAGACGGCGAAGAGCGCACCTTCCTGCACCGCGGCATCGCAACCCGCGCCTTTGAACGCCGGTTTACCCTGGCCGACCATGTGCGCGTGACCGGCGCCAGCCTGGAAAACGGCATGCTGCATATCGATCTGCACCGCGAGGTGCCGGAGGCGCTGAAACCGCGCCGGATCGAAATCTCCTCCTCCCGCCCGGCCCGTCCCGAGATCGAGGCCAAAACGGTCAACTGATCCCGCGGACTCCGGTCCGAGCGCATACGCCCCCCGGTTCTGCCGGGGGGCATTTTTTGTGCCAGGTGGCCTGCCGCGGGCGCTGGACGCGCCTGCGTGTCTGGGGCTCAAGCAATTCTTAGCCTTTTGGGCGCACTGTTGAGGGGAAGAAAAAATTTGCACCGGCGCTGTTTCCGCCTGCAGCAGGCACCGCGGCGGGCACGCCTGGTGCCTTGGTTTGGTCTCGGTGAATTGGCGGTTTGATGACCCCTCAGGAAATTCAGAATGTTCAGCAGAGCTTTGCCGGGGTTTTTGCCCGCAAGGCGGATCTGGCGGAACGGTTTTACGTGCATCTGTTCACCCGCATACCGCAGGCGCGCGGCATGTTCCGGGGCAATTTTGTGAAGCAGAAGGCGATGCTGACGGCGATGATTGCCGCCTGTGTGCGCAATCTGGACGATCCAGCGGCGCTGGCAGAACTTAGCGCGCGCCTGGTTCAGGACCACGCGCATCTGGATCTGGGCGCGCGGGAGAGCGAAGTGGCAAAGCGGGCGCTGATTGCCGCTTTGCGCGATGTTCTGGGACCGGCACTGGACCCGGAGACGGAAACCGCCTGGGCCAGCGCCATCAGCAGGGTGGCCGGGACGATGGACCGGCATTGATCTGCTTCTGCTGCCGGCGTTACGGGGTCAGACCGACATGCAGATGTATTTCATCTCCAGGTAGTCCTCGATGCCGTGGTGGCTGCCTTCGCGGCCCAGGCCGGACTGCTTGACGCCGCCGAACGGTGCCACTTCGGTGGAGATGATGCCGGTGTTCACCCCGACAATCCCGTATTCCAGCGCTTCGGCCACCTTGTAAACGCGGCTCAGATCGTTGGCATAGAAATAGGACGCCAGGCCGAAGATGGTGTCATTGGCCATCGCGATCACCTCGTCCTCGTTCTCGAACTTGAACAGCGGCGCAAGCGGGCCAAAGGTCTCCTCGTTGGCAAACGCCATGTCCTGGGTCGCGCCGGTCACGACGGTCGGCTGGAAGAAGGTGCCGCCCAGCTCCGACGGGTTGCCGCCCAGGATCACTTCGCCGCCTTTGGAGGTGGCGTCGGCGATATGCTCCTCGACCTTTTCCACCGCGTCCTTGGTGATCAGGGGGCCGAAATCCGTGCCGTCTTTCAGCCCGTCGCCCACCGTCATCTTCTCCAGGGCCGCTTTCAGCTTTTCCGCAAAGGCATCGTAAACGCCAGCCTGCACAAAGATCCGGTTGGCGCAGACGCAGGTCTGGCCGTTGTTGCGGAATTTGCACATGATCGCGCCTTCGACCGCGGCGTCCAGATCCGCGTCGTCGAACACGATGAAGGGCGCATTTCCGCCCAGTTCCATCGAGCATTTCATCACCTGCTCGGAGGCTTGCTTCAGCAGGATGCGGCCCACTTCGGTGGAGCCGGTGAAGGTCAGCTTGCGCACCGCCGGGTTCTCGCAGAACTCCTTGCCCACATCGGAGGAACGCGAGGACGGCACCACGTTGAACACGCCCGCCGGAATGCCCGCGCGCTCGGCCAGCACCGCCAGAACAATGGCGGACAGCGGCGTCTCTGCCGCCGGGCGCGCAACGAAGGAGCAGCCCGCCGCCAGCGCCGGACCCGCTTTGCGGGTGATCATCGCGTTGGGAAAGTTCCACGGCGTGATCGAAGCGGCGACGCCGATCGGCTGCTTGATCACGGTGATGCGCTTGTCGCGCTGGTGGCCGGGGATGGTCTCCCCGTAGATCCGCTTGGCTTCTTCGGCGAAGAACTCCACGAAGGAGGCGCCATAGGCAACCTCGCCGCGCGACTCAGCCAGCGGCTTGCCCATTTCGGCGGTCAGGATCACCGCCAGATCCTCCTGGTTCTCCATCATCAGGTCGAACCATTTGCGCAGCACATTGGCGCGCTCCTTGCCGGTCCATTTGGCCCAGTCCTTTTGTGCGGTTTCGGCCTGGGCAATGGCGCCCGCCACCTGGGCGCGGCTGACATCCGCGACCTTGGCAATCACGTCGCCGCGGGCCGGGTTGGTCACGTCAAAGGTGTCCTCGCCCTCGACAAACTGGCCGCCGATATAGGCGCGCGTCTCCAGCAGGCTGGGGTCGTTTAGCAGGGATTTCAGGTCAGTGGTTGCATCAAGCATTGCGGGCCTCCCAGGGGTTCTGTCACTGAAATGCAAATCAGCTGTGCCTTGATATGTCCAGACAGAACGATAAGTCCAGAATTTGATCAAATTTTCCGGCCAAGAGTCCGGGGAATGGAATTTTCCGCAGGGCAATTTGACATGTCCTGTGCGAGACTGTCAGGTAGCCGCAAAGAACAAAATTAAAGGGGAGACTGGGCATGGAATTGGATGATGCCTATGCCAACGGGGCTTATATCGAGAATGCAGAGGCGTACCCGCCGCGCTGGGCTGCCTCAGCCGAGGATTTCCGCAACAGCCTGCATGAGCGCGCCCGGCTGGACATCCCCTATGGCGAGGGGGCGCGGCAGCGCTTCGACTTGTTTCTGCCGGAAGGCACGCCCAAGGGGGTGTTTGTCTTTGTGCACGGCGGCTACTGGCTGGCCTTCGACAAAAGCTCCTGGTCGCATTTGGCACGCGGCGCGATTGCGCATGGCTGGGCGGTGGCGATGCCGTCTTATGACCTGTGCCCGGATGTGCGGATCGCCGATATCACCCGCCAGATCGCCGCGGCGGTGACGCGGATCGCGGCAGAGGTGGACGGCCCGATTGCGCTGGCCGGCCATTCGGCGGGCGGGCATCTGGTGGCGCGGATGCTGGACAAGGCGCTGCTGCCGGCAGAGGTGGGGGAGCGGATCAAGACGGTGATCCCGATCTCGCCGCTGGCGGATCTGCGGCCGCTTCTGCGGACGTCGATGAACCAGAAGTTCCGGATGGACTCGGCAGCGGCAATTGCAGAAAGCCCGGTGGATATGACGGACCGCTATCCGGCGGAGGTCACGGTCTGGGTTGGCGGCGAGGAACGTCCGGCGTTTCTGGATCAGGCGATCTGGCTGGTGGAGGCCTGGGAGGCGGATCACGTGATCGCCTTTGGCAAACACCATTTCAACGTGATCGACCAGCTGGGGGATCCCGAAAGCGACCTGGTCGCGCTGATCGTGAATTAAACGCGCATTGGCTGGCGGAAGCGCCCGCCGCGGCACATTGATCCCGAATTGAAGCTTTATGTCCGGCCGGCCGGCCGGGCAGCGCCCGACCCTCCCTCACGGGGAGGGCGTTTTCAGCTCCCGCCCCGAGGCTCGGGCGCTGCCCTCTCTGCGATGCGGCCATCGGCGGAAAAATCTTCTTGCCAGAATCCGGTTTCCGCCGCATCTTCCGCGCAAGGGCCAGGCGATGGCGTCGCCGCATGGGATACATGGTGCCCCCACATTCCAAAACTGTCCTGAACGCCGGGACCTTTCTTGTAAGAAGGAAGGGTCTGATATGACTGCACGTCCTGAAATGTACCGTTTTCACAATGGTGAAAAAGCGCCGCTGCAATTTGCTGTCTCCGAGTACGAGGCGCGGATTGCCGGCCTGCGCAAGATCATGGCCGACACCGGGGTGAGCGCTGCCGTCTTCACCTCGATGCACAACATCTCCTACTACTCGGGCTTCACCTATTGCGCCTTTGGCCGGCCCTACGGCCTGGTGGTGACCGGGACCGAGGCAGTTACCATCTCAGCAGGTATCGACGCGGGCCAGCCCTGGCGCCGCTCATTCTGCGACAACATCACTTATACCGACTGGCAGCGCGACAATTTCTGGCGTGCAATCAAGACTGTAAGCGGCGAGGGCGCGGTTGTCGGCTATGAAAGCGACCACCTGACGCTGCTGCAGAAGGGCAAGCTGGAAGCGTTCCTGAATCCGTCCAAACTGGTCGATCTTTACTTGCCGACCATGGAGCAGCGGATGCGCAAATCGGCGGCCGAGATCGAGATCATACGGGCCGGTGCCGCAGTGGCAGACGTGGGCGGCTTTGCGATCCGCGATGCGGTCAAGGAAGGGGTGCGCGAGATCGACGTGGCGATGGCCGGGCGTGACGCGATGGAGCTGGAGATTGCCAAGCGCTTCCCGGATGCCGAGTACCGGGACACCTGGGTCTGGTTCCAGTCCGGCATCAACACCGACGGCGCCCACAACCCGGTCACGGGGCGCACTCTTCAGCGCGGCGATATCCTGTCGCTGAACACCTTCCCGATGATCTCCGGCTATTACACCGCGCTGGAGCGGACCATGTTCGTCAAGGAAGTGGACGCCGAGAGCCTGAAGATCTGGGAGGCCAACGTGGCGGCCCATGAATACGGCATCTCGCTGCTGCAGCCGGGCGCCAGCTGCGCTGACATCACCCATAAGATCAATGCCTTCTTCGAAGAACGCGACCTGCTGCAGTACCGCACCTTCGGCTATGGCCATTCGTTCGGCGTGCTGTCGCACTACTATGGCCGCGAGGCCGGGCTGGAGCTGCGCGAGGACGTCGACACGGTGCTGGAGCCGGGCATGGTGATCTCAATGGAGCCGATGCTGACCGTTGCCGAGGGCAACCCCGGCGCGGGCGGGTACCGCGAGCATGACATCCTGGTGATCCATGAGGATGGCAACGAGAACATCACCAAGTACCCTTACGGGCCGGAGTTCAACGTGGTCGGCTGAGCCGCGGCGCGGGCGGGGTGCTCCCGCCTGCTCATGGCCTTCCGGCGGGAGGCCTTCACAGTTGGGCGTGGCACCGTGCGATGCACGGTGCCCTTTTTTTCAGGGGGCACCGCCTGTACACTTCCCGTGCACCCCCTGTGCACCTCCAGCGCACTGGCTGGCTGCAGGATCTGCAAATATTGCACCTGAGCTGCTCTTGGGGCATACGTGCGCAACGGTTACAATAGCCGCCTAGTTTGCCCCAAGGTTTACCTTTGCGCCGCGGCCTCTCCAGCGCCTCGCGAGGAAGAAAGTGCCACCGCCATGTATGACGCTCCGGAAAAGAAAAAATCCGAATTTGCGCTGATCCAGCTGATGCCGAACATGATGACCATCGGCGCCATCTGTGCGGGCCTGTCGGCGATCCGCGCGGCGGTTTACGGCAATTACACCCTGGCGGTGATGCTGATCCTGCTGGCCGCTGTGCTGGACGGGCTCGACGGACGGCTGGCGCGGGCGCTGCACAGCGAGAGCAAGATGGGCGCGGAGCTCGACTCGCTGGCCGATTTCCTGAACTTCGGGGTGGCGACGCCAATGGTGATCTATCTCTGGGCCCTGCAGGACGTGCGCGGCGTGGGCTGGATTTCGGTGCTGGTGTTTTCGGTCTGCTGCGTCGTGCGGCTGGCGCGGTTCAATGTCGGCAGCAAATCGGAGGAGGAGCCGAAGGGGCGCAGCGGCTATTTCGAAGGCATCCCGTCGCCCGCTGGGGCGTTTCTGGCGATGCTGCCGATGTTTGTCTCCTTTGCATTTGACGGGGCGATGGTGCTGCCGGAGCTGCTGATCTGCCTGCATATGGTGGTGGTCGGCCTGCTGATGATCAGCCACATCCAGACCTGGTCGCCCAAGGCGATGAAAATCTCCCGCGAGCATGTTAAGTACCTGCTGGTGGGGTTTGCCTTTATGGCTGCGGCACTGTTGACCTATGCATGGACGGTGCTGGTTGTGCTATGCGTCGGCTATGTTGTGATGGTGATTTGGGGGCTGGTTTCCAAGCCGAAGGACTAGCCCGAGACGTCCAAGGGGAGGGACGAATTGGATATCAAGGCAGTAGAGGAATCTTACGCGCGCTGGGCGCCGGTTTACGACAGGACCTTTGGCGCGGTGACGCGTTCGGGCCGCCGCCGGGCAACCCGCTATATTAATTCCCGCAAGGGCAAGGTGCTGGAGGTTGGCGTCGGCACCGGGCTGTCGCTGCAGCACTATGCGCCGCATCTGCAGGTGACTGGCATCGACTTCAGCCATGACATGCTGAAAAAGGCGCAGAGAAAAGTGCAGGAAATGGGGCTGAGCCAGGTGGAGGCGCTGCGCCAGATGGATGCGCGGCAGCTGGATTTCCCGGACAACTCCTTTGACACCGTGGCGGCGATGCATGTGCTGTCCGTTGTGCCTGAACCGGAGCGGGTGATGCGCGAGATTGCCCGGGTTCTGAAACCTGGCGGCAAGGTGGTGATCACCAACCATTTTAAGAGCGGCAAGGGGGTCCGGGCCTCGCTGGAGAAGCTCTCGGCGCCGCTTGCCAATGTGATTGGCTGGCATTCCGACTTTGCGCTGGAAACGGTGCTGCAGGAGGACGGGCTGAGCGTCGAGCAGCAGGAGAACATTCCGCCCTTCGGCATGATGACATTTCTGGTTCTGAGCAAACAGCAGACGATGTGACGCTGCTCCTTTTGCGCGAGACAGCCCCCGGTTCCGTTCAGGTTCGTCCGGGGGTTTTCTTTGTGCGGCCTCTCTGCAACAGTGACTTGGAAAGGGGCGGAATTACGCCGCCCAGGGGGATGTAAAATCCTTTTACATCCCCATATCCGGATCAGTTATTTGAGCGGGAGGAACGGATACTATGAGTGTTTCCCAATTTGACAGGATGGTGGAGGAGAGCCAGGAGAAGGTCCGGGACTCCCAGGCCAGGATCGAGGCGCTGACCTCGCGCATCGAAACTGCGCGCAGCAAGATCGAGGCGGGCGAGGATGCCAGCATCGACATCGAAAACGCCACGCTGGAAGACGTGCACGCGCATACCGAGGTAATGAACGCCAACATCGCCGAGCTGATCATGGGGCTGGATGATGTGACCGCGGCGTTCTCCAAGGACTTCGACGAGATGCGGTCGAAAACCGGCTGGGAGAGCTTTGTCGGGTTTTTCTCCAAAGGCAAATCGGACTCGATGCGCCAGGAGCGGATGCGCACCGCCAATATCGACGACAAGCTGCAGGACCTGATCGCCAAGTCGGACGTGATCGTGAAGCTCTTGGAGGGCCAGCTGGCCACCCTGGAAGATCAGCGGGAGAAGGTGCAGGTGAACTTGACCGCCACGCTGGACGACCGCGAGTTCACCGTGCAGGAGCTGGAGGGCGTTCGGGCTGAGATCGTGGCGCTGGATCCGCAGATTATCGAGCTGGAGAACAAGATCTCGGTCGAGCAGGACGCCGCCGCGCGCACCAAGCTGGAGACCGAACTGGCCGAGCTGAATGCGAAGTACAACGCGCTGGTGCAGGACGAGCAGGTGAAGCTTGCCAAGTCCCAGACGCTGGAGCGCTATATCGAGAAGGGCAAGACCTGGGTCGACAGCTTGCAGAACCAGGCGGCGACGCAGATGGTGCTGATCAACAAGCTGCAGACGGACACCCAGCAGCGGGTGGTGCTGTATGATGCGCTGACCAAATCGCTGAAGACCGCGCAGCAGCAGGACGTGGCGCACAGGATCAACGAGATCGGCGTGCAGACCGACAAGGAAGCCCAGACCGCAATGGCGGCGATCGGCACCGCGACCAACCAGAAGATGGCCGACATGCTGGAAGCGCATGAGGGCAACATGGTGTTCGCCCGCGACGTGCTGGAGAAGAAGGCCAAGGCGGATGAACGCTTTGCCCGCCGGTTTGCGGCGATTGTCGAGAAGCATGACAAGAACCTGTATGGGGGGTGAGCGGGTTGCGTTTTCCCTTGTTGCAAAACCCGAAAACCTGGCGTGACTGGTGGCTGGACTTGTGCTGTGCTGCTTTGGTCGTCGCGTTGCTTGCGGTATTTACAGAGCTTTCAAAGGCCATACTCCTCTCCGCGATGATAGGCAGCATGATAGGCACTGCACTTCATTTAAGATCGCGACTGGAAAGAGCTGAAAGCGGGAAATCTGGCAAAGGCGCCGGTTAAACTCAACGCCACGCAAAATGCCTCTACTCAGCTGGAGACGAATCTTGGCATTACACTTATTGAGAGACACAGGACGGCACCCGGCCGCGGGTGGGGGCGTAGCGCCCGCCCGGGGGGCGGCCGGGCGCTGTCCGCGCCGCAAGCGGCACGTCCGGGAAGGGGAGACGCATGACCGATCCCTCGCACGATCACGCTGGCCTCGGCGATACCTTCGCCTCACGCCGCAGACAGCGGGCTGTAAACCGCTTCGTCCGGCTTTTCGGGGCATGTGTTTTTATGGCGCTGTTTTTCTATGGAATTTGGGTCGGGCAAACATGGGTTGCTGTCGTAGCGATTTGCATGCTGACGCCGATGCTGCTGGTTTTTGCAGCCAGGTTTCCGGTTGCACTCGATCCAATTGTGGAGCCGAAACACTGCTTGTCAGCAAGCGATGCAATGCGGTCGCGCGAGGTTTGGCTGCAATTCTTCAAGCGGAATTGGTTTGTCGTCGCCAGTTTGTCTTTCACAGGATTTCTATTGCTTCACACAGGATGGCTGCCCTGGGTTGGTGCTGTGGGATTTTGGGTCTTTGCCATTCTGGCGGGTTTCTTGCATGCGAAATCGTCTGTTGACCTGAGAAGGGCGTGCGCATGACCGATCCCTCCCACGACCACGCGGGCCTTGGCGATACGTTCGCCTCGCGCCGGTATTTCAAGAAGTTCGAGACCATCATCCGGCATCTGACCCGGGTGGCGGCGGCAATGCAGGCGGAGGGGCGGCTGTCGAAGTCCGATGTGAAGGTGCTGACCGCTTACCTGATGCGGCTTAACTTCACCTTCCGCGCGCTGAGCATGAAATACCTGATGGCGGGGCGCGATACGGGCCGCTTCTTTGGCAGCCTGGCGATGGACAAGCGCGACAGCGGCTTTCCGGTTGCCGCGGAACTCATGACCATGGCCAATGACGCCCAGCAGGCGGAGCGGCACCTGGCCAATATGGCGAGCGAGGCGCAGCTGAAGGACGATATGGTGCGCACCATCATCTCCGACCGGGCGGTGCCCTCGAAGCTGCAGTTCGCCCTGTCGCAGCGGCTGTATTATCAGGAGCTGCTGAAGGGGCAGCTGTTCTGGACCCAGAACGACCCGGAATGCGAATGGCTGGAAAACATCCGCGAGCGGCGCAGGCGGTTCCTGCTGCATTGGGCGGCCTATGACAGCCAGGTGAACCTGCCGGTGATCTACCTGATGGAGCTGGAGGACAGCGGCAAGGTGGCGTTGCCCAAGGATGAACGCCGCTGGCCCGAAGTGCAGGCACATCTGATGGCGCAGGCGCTGGCCGGGTTGAAGCTGGTGACGATTGCCAAGGGATTTGACGAGGATTTCGCAGACCTTCACCCCAAGCATCTGCGCCGCTACCATGTCGGGCCGATGTATTCCTCGGCCTATACCGAGCAGTCCGGGCCGCTGCACCGGGTGCTGGAGGAGGCGGAGGCGCCTGCGGGCCAGGACTGGGCCCTGGCCTGGACGCTGGAGGAGCTGGAGAGCGAAGACGTGCGCGAGGAGCGCGCAGGCTGGTTCGGCACCGTGGAGCGGGAGATCTTTGCGCTCGACCCCTTTGGCGGGCGCGGCGCAGATACCGGGGCAACCCGGACCCAGCGCGCCATCATCCTGCCGCAGCGACCGTTCCAGGTGCTGGCAGAGCTGGATCCGCCGGGGTTTGGCGATGTGCAGAAATTTGTAGTGAGTCCGTCGGGGCAGGTGCTGAGGTACTAGGGGCCGGTCTTCAGGAGAAGGTGGCCCAGGGAATTGAATAGGTGAGGAATTGGGAATGCGAACAGGGTACTTTTCTAGATCGAATTGGTACCTTTTCTTGTCGTTCTTCTTGGCGCTTGGAGAAGGTTTCCTCGGGTTTGTGCCGAACAAGAGCGGAGAGATGGCAAGCTACTACAATTTCCATGCCTTTTTGTCCGGCTTCTGGTTGGCGGTTTTCGTTTTTCAGATGCAGGCCTTAATTAGCAAGAGCGGCAAGAACACAGCTGCTCCTGTTGATTAATAGTCTTCGCCTGGCAAAGGCCAAGAGAGGCGTAGAAATGGTGCCAGCAAAACAAGGCCCATGCGAACAAGTGCTCAGGTATTGAAGCCTGCGCCTGTTGCGGGGGCGGGAGCCTCCGGCGTGAGTATTTTGGGAAAGATGAAAGCGGGTTGGATTGTAACCCGCAATCGACGGATTGAGAGGGTGAGATGAGCATTTCAGGCAATCAGATGGAGCTGCGGGAAGAGGATATCCGCAAGCATTACGCGGCGGCTGCCGCTATGCTGGAGGGGTTCGACCACACCCCGCGCATCGCCAAGCCGCAGGCGGAGGGCAAGGTCCCGGAGCGCTCGCCCGGGATTGCCCGCACGCGGCGGTTCCGCTCCACCACGCCGGGACTGGTCACACGCTCCACCGCGCGGCCCGAAGGGGTGCATCTGATTGCCCGCATCGAGGCGGCGGATGAGGATGATCCGCTGACCTCACCCCTTCAAGCAACCTTGCAGCACGCCTTGCGCCGGGCCTTGGCGGTCTCCCTGGCGATGGGGGAGGCTTATGCGGAGGCTTCGGGCCTGGCGGATCTGAAGCGGGCTAATCTGGCTGGATCTTTGGATGCAGCGCGCAAGGGGGAGTTCACCGAACTGCTGGCCGCCGAGGCGCTGATTGCCGCGCATGTCTTTGCCAATGCCACGGCCTATCTGCTGGCACCGCACGGCTCTGAGGTGCAGGCCGAGGTTGGCGAGGCGGAGGAGCTGCTGACCGACAACGCGCCGCTGGCCTTGCACGGGGCGCTATGGGAGCTGGACCAGAAGCTGGCGCTGCATGCACTGGATGATGTGCATCTGATTGCGGCCGCCGCGGCCTATGCCGAGCAGCTGATGGAGAAGGCCGCCCTGCGGGCGCAAAACGCGCCGCGGCTGGAGACATTCACCGCGGCTTCTTGGCGGGTGGAGGCGGATGATCTGACCATCAGCGGTTTTGAACCGGCGGCGAAAGCAAAGTCCACAACGCTCACCATGGCGTTCAAGAAGCCGCATGAGGTGGTGGGCAACCATATCGCCAAATACCAGGCCTTAAGGCTCTCCAAGATGCTGATGGCCTATGACTTTGACCGCCGCCTGAACCCGTTTGCCGAGATGGGCGGCTTCATCTTCACCTTCATGGGCGACGGCAAGCCGGGGACGGGCAAGACAACCCTCATTCAGATGATGGCCGGGCTGATCCATGATTATTGCCAGAATGCTGGCTATGCCTTCCGCTACCAGAATTTCGGCATCGACAATATCGACAGCTATCAGGGCAAGTCGGGGCAGAACGCCAAATCGTTCATCCAGAATGTGATCGACCCGGGCGTGATCGGCTTTGGCACCATCGACGACATCGACCAGATCGCGGGCAAGCGCGGCGACCGGCAGTCCTCTGCGGGCCAGCAGGAGGTGACGGCGGTGTTCATGGAAGCCTTTGCCGGCGCCAATACCGTGGTGCGCGGCAACTGCACCTTCGGCATGTTCTCCAACTACCCGGAGAATGTGGACGACGCCCTGCGCCAGCGGGCCGGCGCGCGCTTCCTGGTGGACGGGCCGCAGACGCGGGAGGATTACATCGACATCCTGACGCTCTTGATGGGCAAGAACCATGCGATCCCGCTGGGGGAGCATGACCTTTATGGCGCGCAGGAGATCAAGAAGGCGGTGGCGCGATCGTTTGAGGCGCACAACCGCCCGCAGGAGCCGGGGCTGATGGAGGTCTTTGAACGGGTGCACGACCAGATTGGGGAGCTGGATGATCTGGCCAAGCTGGGCACCTATCTGAAGGCCATTCAGCAGGCGGATGAGCGGTTTACCGGCCGAGCCGTCAAGAACATCACGGATGCGGTCAAGGTCCGGGCGATGGACTTTGAGCTGCCGGATGAATGGATGGAGAACCCGGAGCTGTTCCTGTTCAAGGATTACGAGACCAAATCCGCGATGATTGCGGAGCTGCGGGTGCCCATCACGGTCGACATGGTGGTGCAGGAGATCAACCGCTACGCCGACAGCGAGTTCCGCTATGCCGACAAGTCGGATGAGATGGCGATTGAAAACATGGTGCGCGATTTCGAGCGGCAGGAAGAGGCCAAGCGGCGGTATTTGGAGGGGAAGGGGTGACTGTTGCGCGCAACATGAGGGCTGAGCCTGTCCGCGGGCGGAAGCGAAGCGCCCGCCCGTTTTGCCGGAGGCAAACCTGCGGTTTGACGGGGCGGACGGGCGCTGCCCGAGCCGCAAGCGCCTCGGGTCGGGAGGTTTTTCAGCGTCGTCAGGAGGTTTCTGAGTGATCGACTGGGCTACAAATCACTGGCGTTCTATTCGAAGAGGTTTGAAAAGTGACCGTCCAATGGACGTGGGTAAAACGATCACAAAGGCCTTTCTAGCAATTGTCATTGTGTTGGCTTTGCTACCGCAGTTCACGAGTGACGGTGGTTGGCAACTGCGTGGCTGGGCGCTGATTACATCTCCGCCAAATGAGATTGGAGATACCTTCGCTGGTGTTGCCGGAGTTCTCGCTTTTCTATGGATTATCGTAACGGTTTGGCTTCAGAGCCAAGAACTGGCCGCGCAGCGGGAGGAGCTTGCTGCTACACGATCTGAACTGAAATTGGCTCGGGAAGCTCAAGAACAGCAAGTCGTAGTGATGAAAGAGCAGGCTGAAGTCTTTCGTCATGAACAAAGAAACAGAAAGGAGCTAGAAGCAGAAAAACTCTTCAACGAGAAAATGAGATCATTGATCGCCGAAATAAAGGAAACTGGTTCAAAGGGCATTAATTGGGCATTCTCCAACGGTCCTTTTATAGATGAAGATTTCGGGTTTGATGGAGAAGTCCATGGTCTGTCGTTGGATAGGTTCATCGATGAGGACGTCTCAATAGACGAAGCCATTTCGAAGTTTCATCAGAGACTTTCGAGTATGCGCGACGCTCTTTGGGACTATCTGCATCAATCGGTTGACTATCGCCTTCCTGCAAGAACTGATTCTATTCAGCAAATAGCGAAGAAGCTTGAGAATATTGACGCGATGCGTAGTGATCTTTCACCTTCTCAGCAAGAGCGCCTATCTAGAATGAGATTAAGTGAAATTTCCGCCGCTCTGTTACAGCTTCAAGAAACGCCTGAACTATGGAAGGAGGCCGCCAAATGAAACGCCTCATCCAGCATGGCCTGATGTTCGGCAATCTCTTCCATGTGACCTCGCCCGCGCTGGTGGAGCGGTATAGGCGCGCGCTGAAGCATCTGACCGGCAAGACCACCCAACTCACTGATTTCCACGTCGATATCTCGGGCTTTTCACCGGAGGTCGGGGATGAGCTGGGGGATGATCACTATCTGAACCATGCAGGCGTGAACCGGCAGTTCATCCTGCTGTCGACCGAGCAGAAGCGCTGCCCGCTGCTTCACGTGAAATTCTCCACCAGCCGGGACATCCTGCGCCGGTTTATCGAGGTGAATGAACGCCAGCTGTTTGCGCTGACCGCGACGGATGCGGTGGCGGGCGAACTGGTGAATTCGGTGTTTGAGGTGTCCTCGCCCGCGCGCCTTTTCGACATCCGGCAGGTGCGGATCGAGGCGGATACGACGCGCGGCACGCTGCGCCATGCGGATCGGCTGGCGGCGCTGGTGGAGCGGTTCAAGACCGGGGAGGATGCCTGGTTTGATGATGCGCTGATCGGGGAGATGATTGCGACGGCCGAGAAGACCGGCGATGTGACGCGCAATCCGGTGCATCTGGAGCATGAGGTCTTTGAGCAGGCGAATTTCTGGACTGCGCATTTCGGCGGGCTCTATGTGTTTCAGGACGTTGAACATCCGGCGGTGATCGCCAGCGGGGCAAAGCCGGAAGGCGTGCCGCTGAAACGTGTGTTTGACCTGAGCGAGCGCAATGCGATTGCCCGGTTCCTGGAGCTTAACCGGCTGGCGGAGCCGGTGATACGGGCGCGCGGCGTTGATGGCGCGGCGATCCTGCGGCAGAAAATGGGGTTCCTGGCCGTGTCTGTGCTGACGGAGAAGGGCAGAGATCTATCGGGCCTGTCACGGTCCGACCTCCGGCGGATGGCGGCGCGGCATGCGGATGAGCTGCCGGCAGAATTCGAAGGGCTGGCGGCGCTGGTGCGTTGGGCCGAGGGCGGCGGCAAGTGGCCGCGGATTTCCTCGGACCACCCGGCCTATTTCTATAGTCTGAGGGCCTCGGACACGCCCTGCCGCGATCTGGTCAACATGCTGCTGGCAGAGCTGTGCCCGCATGACTTCCGCCAGATGTTCATCTGCCACAAGGAAGAGTTTTACCGGCAGTACCGGCGCTGGCCGGAAACCAAGAAAGCCTATGCGGCGGAGTTCCTGGCGCGGGAGTATGCGGTGGATAAGGCGGGCGCGCGGGAAGCGCTGTTCGGGCATGAGCCGGATATGGAAGGGCGGATGCCGAAGCTGCCGCGGAACCGGCGCCGGGGGGTGGTAGAGCGGGTTGGCCCTTGGGGTGCGGTGAACCGGGTGAAGGGGCGCTAGAGATGTTCGGCTTTATCCGCCTGCTCCTGATCCTGATGGTGGTGCTGACCGTGGCCTATGGCGCGGTGTCGCTCTACTCGCGCGAGGTGCGGCGGGCGAAGCTGAAGCGGCGCTGGAAAGACAAGGGGTTGACCGGCGACCGCGCGGCCTTCATCCAGCGGGGGCTGAGGCAGTATGACCGCTCGTTCCGGCGCAAGCTGATCCTCCTGGTCTATATCGTTCCGCTGGGAGCCATCGCGCTTCTGGTCTATGTCATTAACTTTATGTGAGGAGCTGTCCCGTGCGTTTCATCAAATGGGCCTTCCTGATCACCTTCTGGGTGCTGTTCGGCGCCTTCCTGCATTACACGCTGCCGCAGTATGACGTGGTGCGCATCGTCAATACCTATGAGGAGCGGCAGGAGCTGAACGACTGGACCCGCATTTTCTGGTCCAAGCCCGACGACCAGTCGGCGCAGCTGATCAACCGCGATGTGCAATTCATCCAGGGTGTGCGCCCCAGCGGCCGCGCCATTGTCTACCGCAACGAGGACACGGGCTGGAGCTGGCCGCCCTATTTCAAGTTCGACACAGCCAATCTGTACACGGACGCCAATGACAGCATCTCGACCAGGGCCAACCCGGAGTGGGTGGCGGTGACTCATTACGGCTGGCGCAACGAGTTCCTGTCGATCTTCCCGAATGCGGTGTCGATCAAGCCGGTGGCAGGGCCGGAGGACAAGCCGACCAATTGGTTCACGATCATCTTCCTGGTGCTGCTGGCCGCCATCCTGTGGGCCATCTACGTGCGCTGGCGCCGGTTCCGGCGGGCGCGGATCGAGCCGATGATCGAAAGCGCGGAGGACAGCCTGTATGCGGCGGGCGATGCGATCGCCGAGCGCAAAGGCCGGTTCCGCCGCTGGCTGGACAGCTGGAAATCGAAGTAAGGAGAGGCCGCTGGTTGGGCGGCTCTGAAAGACGAAAGCGGATGCGCGGGCCTCGATGGCTCCGCGCATTTTTTATTCAATACGGTCAAGCACCCAGTTTAGAGCCAGTGTGAATTTGTCAACTGACAGCGCCCCTGCCGGTGCCGCGGCGGCGGCAAAGGCGAACCCGTGTGTGTAATCCACGAGCAGGCAGAGAAGGGTGCGGGCCTCTGCGCCCTTCACGCCTGCGGCGGTGATTTCCGCCTCGATCAGCCGCGTCAGCCCGGTCAGGGAGGGGCCGATCAGGGACGGATTTTCCAGGATGCACTTCGCGAGTTCCGGGTGCCGGGTCACCTGGGTGCAGTAGCGTGTCATCAGCTCGCGGAGCCGCAGCTTGGGCGTTGCTGCTTCTGACGGGGTGTCTGAACCTCCAAACGCTTTTGCCACAAGGCTGGCGATCATCTCGTCCCGGGTGCCGGCGTGATGGGCCACCGCCATCGGGGTGACGCCAAGCGCATCTGCAAGCGCCTTAAAGGTCAGGGCCTTGCTGCCGCCCTCGTCGAGCAGCTGCATGGCCTTATCCAGCACATCATCCTTGCTGAGGATCCGGCTGCCCTTGGGTGGGCGTCCCATGCGCGGGGGCATTGGTCAGACCACCCGGAACTTGCTCTGGACCATGCCGGTGGGAAGGATGCGGGAGCTTGCCACCTGGAGGTCGATGTCCTGGTCGAGGCTGCCGAACAGCGGGATGCCGCTGCCGATCAGGATCGGAACCGTTGTGATGGTCAGATCGGCGATCAGCCCCTGGCGCAGGAAAGACTGCACCAGCCGCCCGCCGTCGATGTAGGCGCGGGTCCAGCCCTCTTTTTGCAGTTCCTGCATCAGGTCTGCGGGTTCAGCGGTGCTGAGGCGCACCTTGTCCTTCAGCCCTTCGGGAATGTCCTGTCCGGTCAGGCTTCTGCTGAGGACCACAACCGGCTTGCTGTAGGGCCATTGGCCGAATTCCAGAAGGGTGCGGAAGGATCCTGTTCCCATGACCAGCCCGTCGACGCTGTCCATGAAGGCGGCAAAACCGCCATCGTCGTTTTCGGTAGCGGGCTGTTTGGACAGCCAGTCCAGTGAATGGTCCTGGCGGGCCACGAAGCCGTCGAGGCTGGCGGCGATGAAGACGTGTCCGGTGGTCATCGGCCGCTCCTGTGCTCTTAAAAAACTATACGGCATATAATTAATCGCGCTTCGCGTTCCAAGAGGCCGGCGCAAGATACGCTGCCTGCGAATCGCTTCGGATTGGCCGGTGGCGCCTAACCGCATGAAAGATAAGCGCTTGCCGCAAACAGACTGGCGGATGCCGGTTTGAGATTCTGGACACCCCTGTCCCTGCTGGCACGGCAAACATGCATGTCTTTTTCCGGTTTTGGCGGGTCGGATTTGTCTCCGCCCTTACGCCGGGATTAGGGCAATTTGCGCCTCAGCAAGGTGCCGCCCCTTGGGGCGGAGAATTGGGAAGCTGGTGAAATTCCGGCACTGCCCCCGCAACGGTGACCCCGGGCAAGGCATGGCGAGAAACCACTGAGGCCAGAGGCTTCGGGAAGGTGCCAGGCCCCGCCGCCGAATGGCCCCGGGACAGTCCGGAAACCAGCCTTGCCCTAGAAACGTCAACCGCGGGCGGCGGCGGGGCGGTTGCAGGCGCGTGGCCTGCAATCTCTCTATCCATGCCCGCAGCCAAGCCAACCTGCCGCGGGGATGCGGCAAAGGAGAGAAGCAGATGCTTCACGACAGCGACATTCTGGCCAAGCTGATGGCCCGTCAGAAAAACTATTCCCTGGAACAGGCGTTTTATACCGATCCGGGCGTGCTGGATCTGGACATGCGGCAGATCTTCTACCGTGAGTGGCTGTTTGCCATTCCCGCCTGCGAAATCCCGAAGGCGGGCAATTTCGTGACCCATCAGGTGGGTTCCTACAATGTTATCATCGTGCGCGGCACCGATGGCGAGGTGCGCGCCTTCCACAACGCCTGCCGCCACCGCGGTTCGGTCGTGTGCAAGGCGAAGAAGGGCAACGCGCCCAAGCTGGTCTGCCCCTACCACCAGTGGACCTATGAGCTGGACGGCTCGCTGTTGTGGGCGCGCGACATGGGGCCGGATTTTGATGCCTCCAAACATGGGTTGAAACCGGTGCATTGCCGCGACCTGGCCGGGCTGATCTATATCTGCCTGGCAGATGAAGCGCCGGATTTCGATGCTTTCGCAGACGTGGCCCGCCCCTATCTGGAGCCGCATGACCTGAGCAACGCCAAGGTGGCCTATGAAAGCTCGATCATCGAGAACGGCAACTGGAAGCTGGTCTGGGAGAACAATCGTGAGTGCTATCACTGCGGCGGCAACCACCCGTCGCTGTGCCGGACATTCCCCGAAGATCCCTCCGTCACTGGTGTTGAGGGTGGTGAGACCCCGCCGCACCTGCAGAAGCATTTCGACCGGATCGAGGCGGCGGGCGTGCCGGCGCAGTTCCAGATCAACGCGCGCGGCCAGTACCGCGTGGCCCGGATGCCGCTGAACGAAGGCGCTGAGAGCTATACCCTGGATGGCAAGGCGGCTGTTGCCAAGAAGCTGGGTCGGGTGCCGTTCGCCGATGCGGGCACGCTCTTGAAGTTCCACTATCCAACCACCTGGAACCACTTCCTGCCGGATCATTCCATCGTGTTCCGGGTGACCCCGATCAGCCCCACTGAGACCGAAGTCACCACCAAATGGCTGGTGCACAAGGACGCGGTCGAGGGCCAGGACTATGACCTGAAGCGGCTGACCGAAGTCTGGGTTGCCACCAACGACGAGGACCGCATCGTGGTCGAGGACAACCAGCGCGGTATCAACTCGCCCGCTTATGAGCCCGGCCCCTATTCGGAAGTGCAGGAAAGCGGTGTCATCCAGTTCTCCAACTGGTATGCCGAGCACCTGACCCGCGCGCTGACCGGCCGCCACCTGATCGCGGCGGAGTGACGGCATGGGACTGCAAGCCAATTTCGAGACGCTGGACGAAACCCTGGCGTGGAAGGACGACGAGATGCTGGAATGCGTCTCGGTCGTGCCGGAGGCGCCGAACACCGCCACCTTCAGCTTCCGCGCGCCCTCCGGCGCGTGGTTCAAGTATCAGCCGGGCCAGTTTCTGACGCTGGAGCTGCCGGTGCCGGGCGGGACCGTCTGGCGGACCTACACCATCAGCTCCTCGCCCTCGCGGCCGCTGTCGATTTCGGTCACAGTGAAGGCGCAGGCCGACAGCATCGGCACCCGCTGGATGCTGGACAACCTGCGCCCGGGCATGTTCCTCAAGGCGTCCGGCCCGGCAGGCGTGTTCACGCTGCCCAAGCGCCCGAACGGCAAGTTCCTGTTCATCTCCGCAGGCTCTGGCATCACGCCCAGCCTGTCGATGACCCAGTACCTGTTCGACCGCGGCCAGTCGCCGGACGTCTGCTTTATCAACTGCGCCAAGCGGCCCAGCGAGATCATCGCGCGTCAGCAGCTGGAAAGCATGGCGTCGCGGGTGCCAGGGATCAAGCTGAACTTTGTGGTGGAGGAGGACGATCCCTATCAGGTCTGGACCGGCTACCGCGGGCAGCTGAACCAGATCATGCTGGGCCTGATCGCCGGTGATTACCTGGAGCGCGAGGTCTACTGCTGCGGGCCCGAACCGTTCATGCAGGCGGTGCGCGACATGCTGAACGGCCTGGGCTTCGACATGGAGAACTACAACCAGGAAAGCTTTGGCGCGCCGGTGGAGACCGAGGCAGACGCGCCCGAGCTGGACGATGTGGTTCCCGAGGAATCCGCAGCCGCCGAGATCACCTTTGCCGCGTCGGGTGTCACTGCCAATTGCACCGAAACCGACACGGTTCTGGCGGTGGCCAAGGCATCGGGGCTCAACATCCCGTCGGGCTGCACCTTCGGCATCTGCGGCACCTGCAAGGTCAAGAAGACCGCGGGCGATGTGCATATGGTCCACAACGGCGGCATCTCGGAAGAAGATGTGGAGGCAGGGTATATCCTGGCCTGCTGCTCCAATCCGATTGGCTGGGTTGAGGTCGAGATCTGACCACAGAAAGGGGCGCGCGCCGGGTCTGGCACGCGCCCCTTTCAATTGCAGGCCCCGATCAGGCTTCCAGTGCCAGCTTGTGCACGTGAATTTCGTTGATCGGGTGGCTTTCGGCGCCGACCACACCCGGGCGGGCGTGGCGGTAGAGCGAGCGCCAGTAGGGCTGGATGATGGTGCCGTCCTCACGCAAGAACGTCTCGATGCCTTCCATGTGGCCGCGGCGGGTGTCGGCGTCGGCAATGGCCGAGGCGGCTTCCAGCATGGAATCGAACTCTGCACTGGCGAGGCCGGTTTCGTTCCAGGCCACCCCGGTCTTGTAGGCCAGCGTCAGCACCTGCACCCCCAGCGGGCGGTGGCCCCAGTCAGTTGAGCTGAACGGGTATTTGTCCCAGTCGTTCCAGAAGGTGTTGCCGGGCAGCACCGTGCGTTTGACCTTGAGCCCTGCATCGCGCATCTGCGCCGCCAGGGCGTCGGTGGTATTGCGCCGCCAGTCGTCGTCGATGGAGATCAGCTCGTGCTCGAAATCGAGCATTCCGGCCTCCTCCATCAGCTGGCGCGCGGCGTCTGCATCGCGTACCGGCGCACCGATATCGGCGTATTCCGGGTGGATCGGGCAGACATGGTGGTTCTCGGCCAGGGTGCCGCGGCCGTCGTAGCCGAGTTCCAGCAGCACCGCATTGTCGCAGGCCAGCGCCAGAGCGCGGCGGACGCGGGCGTCGGCGTAGGGCTGTTTCCCGTCCACCTCGGCGTTGCGGTTGGTGCGCAGCACCAGGGTGTTGGCCGAGACCGACTCGCTGACGTTCCAGCCAATGGAGGTGAAGATGTCGACATATTCGCCCACGGTTTCGTAGGTCATGTCGATTTCTTCCGACTCCGCCGCCGACAGGTGGGTGGCGCCGTCGGTGCCGAAGTCGATGAACTCAATCCGGTCCAAATGGGCGCCTTCACCCCACCATTCATGGTCCGGGTTCTTCTCCAGCACCGCCTTCACGCCGACCTCGTATTCAACCAGCTTGTAGGGGCCGGTGCCGATCGGGTCGGCGCCCGGGTCGCCTGACCAGCCGTCCGGCACGATCGCGGCGGGGTATTCGGTCACCGCCGGGATGATGGTGATGTCGGGGCGGGTCAGCTTCACCTTGAGGGTCAGGTCGTCGACCACCTCCAGCGCGCCCTCGGCGGGGCCGTCGCCAGCCTCGTTCTGCAAGGAGCCCATACGGGCCGCCATTGAGTTGCCTTCCCATTTGCCATTGCACCAGCGGGCAAAATTGTAGGCCACGTCCTTGGCCGTCAGGGTGCCGCGCCCATCGTTCCAGTTCACTCCGGGGCGGATATGCAGCAGGTACTCGGTGGCGTCCTCGTTGACTTCCCAGCTTTCCAGCAGCCGGGGTTCAAAGGTTCCGTCGGCGTTGTACTGCACCAGGTATTCCATATAGCCGCGCACCACATTGCCCAGCTGCGGCCAGTTGAACAGCGGCGGATCCAGCAATGCGCGCACCACTTGCTGGATGCGGATGGTGCCGCCCTCCTGGACATTGGCGGCTGCTTGCACCGGCTGGCTGAGGCCGATCATGCCATAGGCGGCAGAGGCGGTCACACCCAGCGCGGTTGCGCGGCTCAGGAACTCACGCCGGTCCAGTTTGTGTTGCGCAACTTCCCTGGCATGCATCCGCACCGCGGGGTGGAAGGTTTCCCTGTTGTAGTATTTGGTCATTGTCTGGTCCTTCGGTTGAACACATCTGCCCCTAGCATGAAGCAGCGGTGAAGCTTGTAAAGTGCTGGATGGTTGCGCAGCGCGCCCGATCGGTCCGGCGAGGCCTCAGGGCAGACCGCCGGTCTGCCAATCAGACACCTGGATGAGATGGCGGCGATCCGGTCGAAACCCTGCCAAATGCCCCAGCCGAATTTTCCGGCCGGCAGCTCCGTCAGATGAGGATTAACTGACATCCGGTATCCCTGCTTCCTGTGATCTGCCGGTTGCTGCCGCCGGGGGGCGCGGCCTTAACAGAATTTGCGCAGGGCTTTTCTGTTATAAAAACTCTGCCTTTTGCAGTAAGCAATTATTTATGGATGACATTAGCAGCATTAATAGGAAGCTCAGCTACAACCTGGTCGCGCTTCACACGTTCGACCTGGTGGCGCGGCATGGCAACTTCACTGGCGCGGCAGAGGCGCTGGGGCTGACGCAGTCGGCTGTTTCACAGAAGATCAAAGGGCTTGAGACCGAATTGGGCATTGCCCTGTTCCGGCGCGAGCACCGCGGCGTGTCGCTGACAAACGAAGGTGTGCGGCTGCTCAATGTGGTGCGCCCGGCGATGACGCAAATCGGCAATTCCCTGGCGTCGCTGCTGGAGCGCAAGTCCCGGCCGAGGGTGCGGATTTCGGCGGATTTTGCCTTTGCCAGCTTCTGGCTGCTGCCGCGGCTGTCGCATCTGCGGGCGGAGCTGGGGGATGAGATCGAGATCCAGATCCTGGCCAGCCAGGTGCCGCCGGATGATTACGGCGAGGATTGCGATATCAAGATTCACGTCGGCCCGCGCAGCAGCATGGGCGGCGGTGACGTGATGCTGCTGCAGGAGCGGGTCGGGGCGGTGTGCAGCCCGGCCTATCTGGAACGGCACGGCCCGGTGTCCTCGGCCGCCGGCCTGCTGGATTGCCAGCTGCTCAGCCTGTCGAAACCGGCCTCGGCAGAGTGGCAGACCTGGCAGGGGTGGTTCGACCGCCTGGGCATCACGGGGGAGCGGTCGAAGCATTACATCAGTTTCAACAACTACGACATGGTGGTTCAGTCGGCGGTGTCCGGCGACGGCATTGCGCTGGGCTGGCTGGGGCTGATCGACCGGCTGCTGCAGAGCGGCGCGCTGGTGCAGGCGGTGCCGGATGTGGTGGCAAGCGATGCCGGCTATGTGATGTCGCGCGACTATTCCAGCCGCCTGCAGGGGCCCAGCCTGGTGTTCGACTGGATTGCCGAGCACTTGGCAGTGGCCGGCAGGCTGTAGCGGCGCTACCAGCCGCGGCGGCCCAGCAGGGCGTGCAACCGGTTCTGCGGCGCAAAGGCATCGACCGGGGCAGGCCGGGTGAGGCCCGCCAGCACCCTGTGCACCAGAAGCCCGCCAAGCCCGGCAAAGATCATCCCGCCTGCGGCCTGGCCCAGAAGCACCCCCGGCGCACCGGCCAAGTGGCCGCCCAGCACCGCCAGCGGCCAGGTGCCCAGGGTGTGGCGGCCCCAGTTGATCCAGGTGGAATAGACTGGCCTGCCCAGGTTGTTGAAGCTGGCGTTCTCGACAAAGATCACCCCGTTGAAGAAATAGGCCAGCGCCAGCGGCCCGCAGAACAGGTAGATCAGCCTGCGGGTCTCCCCGGTGGCTGAGAACAGATCGGCTATCGGCACCCTGAGCGCAAACAGCACGACGGCCATCAGCAGCACGTAAACAGCGGTAAAGGTAATTCCGGCCGCAAAGGCCTGGCGGACGCGGGCGAACTGCCCGGCGCCGAAGTTCTGGCCGATGATCGGGCCAATGGCGCCCGACAGCGCAAAGATCACCGAGAACGCCACCGGCATCAGGCGGCCGATCACCGCCATGCCGGCCACCGCTTCAGTGCCGAACTGGGCGATCTCGCGCAGCACAATGGCATTGCCGACCGGCGTGGCGATATTGGTCAGCACCGCCGGCACCGCAATCGACCGGATCGCCCGCAGATCGCCGGCAATCTGCCCGAACGCAGGCCGCATGAACCCCCGGTGCACCCGGATAGCGGGCCAAAAGGCAGCGCCGAGCATGCAGGCCCGGGCCAGCACAGAGGCGATGGCCGCCCCGTCCAGCCCCAGCCCCAGGCCAAAGATCAGCAGCGGGTCCAGCACCGCGTTCAGCCCGCCGCCGTAAAGCGTCGCCACCATCGAGCGGCGTGCGTCGCCATGGGCGCGGAGCACCGCCATGCCGGTCATCGCCAGCGCCATTACCCACATCGTTGGCAGGATGATCCAGACATAGCGCATCGCCCGCCTCAGCACCTCGTCCTGCGCACCGAGCAGCGTCAGGATCTGCTCCAGATAGGCCAGCACAACGACCGGCATCACCAGCCCCGTCAGAACGCCAATAGCCGCGACGCTGGTGGCGTAATGCCGGGCCTGATCCGGCCGGCCCGCCCCCAACTCCCGCGCCACCAAGGAGCCTGCGGCAATTGACAGCCCGATATTGATCGAATTGGTGAAGAACAGCAGGGTGCCCGCATAGCCCACCGCAGCCGCCAGCGCGTCATTGCCCAGCATGGCGATAAAGGCCATGTCGACGAAATCGACCGCAAACATCGCCATCAGCCCGATGCTGGCCGTCAGCGACATGCGGGTGACATGCCGCATCAGGCTGCCGGTCAGGAAGACGGCCTTGCGTTCTGCCTGGTCTGCCATCCTTTACCCCTTTTGCTGTTCGGGTTGCTGATCAGCGCCGGGCGGCCCCTTTCACCGGCCCATGACGAGGCCACAGGTTGCGGCTTGTCAATCTCTTGCCGTTGCATGCGCGGCAGCCGCCTCAGTCGTCAAACAGGCAGCGGGTTGCGGCAATCTCCATCGCCTTGCCGCCGGACACATTCAGGAAACCGCTGAGCTGACTTGCGTTTTCCTCCGGGCTGGCCCCCTCGCGCAGGTGATACAGCTGGCTGTAGCCCGCATCCCGAATGCGGTCGCTTTCGTGCAGGATATCGTTCCGGATCGTCGGCAGCAGCCGTTCCAGCGTCAACTGCGGCGTGCGCTCGCCCGCGAGGCCAACCCGGTGCGCATGGCCGATCAGGTAGTCGTCGCTGAACGCGCACTCAATATGCAGGAACCGGGTCGAGGAGCGGTCGGAATGGAAATCATTCATCAGGTCGATGGCAGCAGGGTCCAGGCAGATAATCAGCTGATCCGTCCCGTAGTATTCGAACAGCATCCGCACCAGCGCCCGGCGGTGGCGGGTGCGCTTCATCAGCGCTGCCTGGATGCCGCCAAGGTCGGGCAGGGCGGTGTCTTCTTCGTTGAACAGATACTCAATGGCGGGGATGTTTGTCACCTGGCGGATCTGCCCCAGCAGCCGCTTGGCAACGTGCCATTTCTTGCAGACCACGATCAGCAGTTCACGCTCGCGCCCCAGGGTGCTTTCGGTTTCCCAGAACCGCGGCGCAAAGCGGCGCCCGATGCGGCCGCGCTGGGCCAGGAATCTGTACAGGCTGCGGCCCTCGTTGGAGATCTGGAAGTCGGCGCCTTGCGCCGCATAAAGCCGTCCCAGGCGTGATTTCAGCTCCTTGGCGCCTGGGCTGATCTTGCGGGCAAACAAAAAGTCCTGGCTCAGCAACAGATCATAGTGGTCGTTGTAGAAATTCACCGGCATCCCGTAGTCGGTGAACATCAGGAACGTGAGGGTGCGGCTTTCGATTTCCGCCTCAGGGACCAGGTGGCGCACCAGGGTCTGAAAAAACGTCTCATCCGGAATCCAGGTGGTGCGGAAGAAGCGTATCACGTCGCGGCGCTTGCGGATGAACTTCAGGATCCACTCCACCGTGCGGCGGCGCAGGCACCACCACTGGCTGCCGATCTGCACCTGTATATCGGACGGTATCCCGCGTTGCAGCCCCAGCCGTTTCTGCAGCCCGTGGCTCCAGTAAAACAGCTGCTTGTGCTTGCGCTCATTGAAAAAGTGCCGGTAGATCAGCCGGTCTTCCTTCATGCCGGTCTTGATCCAGTCGCTTTCGAAGAAATCGAAGCTCTCAATGAAGTCTTTATCGTGCTCGTCGAGGAAGCGGCGGGCATATTCCGCCGTCTTCACCGCCATGCAATCGCCCGACAGCATGTAGAAATGGGTGGCGCGCGGAAACTCCTCCACTGCGCTGCGCAGCGCCTGCAGGGTGGCCTGCACCAGCGACCATTCCCCCCAGCCGCATTTGATCCGCTTTCCGGCAAACGCCACATTGGGGTTGCCGGCCAGCTCTGCCCGGATCCGCTGATAGTCTTCCGCCGCTGCCCGCCCGTCGAAGTGAATTGCCATGTAGTCGCCGGCCGCAGTCAGCTGTTCAGCCTGCTGGATAATTGCCTCGGGGTCTTTGTGGCAGAGCAGGATATATGCGATTTTCGCCATAGGAGGGACGGAGCGCCTTGTCTTGCCTGATTGTTTCTCTTGATAAGCGGGCTGAGAGTACGAATAAACCAGATAGTTCCCGTTTGGGTAAACATATGCGATTAGTGCTGGAACACAGCGCAAGAAGCAAATGAGGGCAGCAGATGGGGTTTCCCGGCACCTGGATGACGGAAAGTGAAAGCGTGGTCTACAGGGTTGTGCCGAAATGCGCCTGCTCGACGATCGGGCAGATCCTCTATTACTCCGATCACGGGCGGTTCTTTGACGGTGACATCCACGACGCCGAGGACGGCCTGCACAAATGGGCGCTGGAGCACAGCCAAAAGCCGATCACCCGCAATGTGCAGGGGCAGCGGGCCTATGCCTTCACCTGCGTGCGCAACCCCTATACCCGCATCCTCAGCTCCTTTTTCGACAAGATCTGCGGCATCCAGCGCAACGGCCGCCGCTACCGCGGCAACCTGGTGCCGAAGCTGGTCTATGAATACGGGATCGAGGTCGGCGGCGACGACGGCAAGCAGGAGTTCGACCAGATCGCCAGCTTCCGCCGGTTCCTGCTGTTCGTGCGCGACACCATCCGCTGGCGCCGCCCGATGGACCCGGACATCCACTGGTCGGCGATGTCCGGGCATGTGTCGACCTTCATCCTGAACGGCGGGCGCTACAACCGGATCTTCTGGACCGAGGCTTTCAACGACGGGATGCAGCAGGTGCTGGACGCGATCGAGACACCGCATGCCGTCGACCTCGCCGCAATTCCGCGCTTCAACGAAAGCGAAGGCCACGGCCCCAAGCGGGCGCACCCGGTGGAGGATTACTTCGACGACCTCTCGATGCATCTGGTCTATGAGATCTACAAGCGCGATTTCGAGCTGTTCAAATATGATTTCGAGAACCCGGCCAACAAGATGCCGGTGGGCGAGATCGACCTGGACGAGGTGCACGCCAAGCTGGGGGAGTAGCCGGGCCGGGGCGCAACGGGAGCTCCCGCGCCTGTGGCGCAGCATCGAAGATGCCGCGCCAAGCCTTGGGCCCGGCGCCGCTGGCGCGGCGCGGGCGGGTGCTGCAATTGGCCATCCGGCTTCACCTTTGCCCAAATACTCCCGCCGGAGGCGCGCCGTGCGTCAGCACGGCGCTTGGCCCAACGCGGCTTGGCGTGCTGGCGTCAGCCAGCGGGCCATAGCTGGGGCGGGAGAGCTTTGCGGATGAAGGAAGTTTGCTGAGAAGCGGTCTCAGGCGCGGGACGCAAAAGAAAACCCGCCGCGTTTGAGCGGCGGGTTTGGCATCTCCCTGCGAGTGTCCTGCCTTAGTCCTCGTCAGGCAGCGCGCGCACGGCGCCTTTGGCGGCAGAAGTGGCCAGCAGCGCATAGGCCTTCAGCGCCTTGGAGACCTTGCGCTTGCGCGGCTCGGCCGGTTTCCAGCCCTTGGCGTCCTGCTCTTCGCGGCGCGCGGCCAACTCCTCGTCGGAGACCGCCAGGTGGATCGTGCGGTTGGGGATGTCGATCTCGATCTTGTCGCCCGGACGCACCAGGCCGATGGTGCCGCCTTCGGCTGCCTCGGGGGAGACGTGGCCGATCGACAGGCCCGAGGTGCCGCCGGAGAAGCGGCCGTCGGTCAGCAGCGCGCAGGCTTTGCCGAGGCCCTTCGATTTCAGGTAAGAGGTCGGGTAGAGCATTTCTTGCATCCCCGGGCCGCCGCGCGGGCCCTCGTAGCGGATCACCACCACATCGCCTTCCTTGACCTTGCCGGTCAGGATGTCGTTCACCGCCGCGTCCTGGCTTTCGCAGACATAGGCGGAACCGGTGAACTTCAGGATGTGCTCATCGACGCCCGCGGTCTTCACAATGCAGCCGTCCCGGGCAATGTTGCCGAACAGCACAGCAAGCCCGCCGTCCTGGCTGAAGGCGTGCTCCTTGGCGCGGATCACGCCGCCTTCGCGGTCGGTGTCCAGCTCCTTGTAGCGGTTGGCCTGGGAGAACGCCTGCGTGGTGCGCACGCCGCCGGGGGCAGCCTTGAACAGCGCCTCAGCCTCCGGATTGTTGGCGACCTTGATGTCCCACTTGGCAATCGCTTCGCCCATGGTGGCGGTATGCACGGTGTGGCAATCCTCGTGCAGCAGCCCGGCGCGGCTCAGCTCGCCCAGGATCGAGAAGATGCCGCCCGCGCGGTGCACGTCCTCCATGTGGACGTTGTGGATGTTCGGCGCCACCTTGCACAGGCAGGGCACCCGGCGGCTGAGACGGTCCATGTCGGACATGGTGAAATCCACCTCGCCCTCGTTGGCGATGGCCAGCAGGTGCAGGACGGTATTGGTGGAGCCGCCCATGGCGATATCGAGGCTCATCGCGTTCTCGAAGGCCTCGAAAGTGGCGATCTCGCGCGGCAGGAAGCCCTTTTCCTCGTCCTGGTAGTGGCGCTTGGTGATCTCGACGATCTTGCGGCCTGCTTCCAGGAACAGCTCCTTGCGGTCCGCATGGGTGGCGAGCGTCGAACCGTTGCCCGGCAGCGCCAGCCCCAGCGCCTCGGCCAGGCAGTTCATCGAGTTGGCGGTGAACATGCCGGAGCAGGAGCCGCAGGTCGGGCAGGCGTTTTCCTCGATGTGCTTGACCTGCTCGTCGGTGAACTTGTCATCTGCCGCGGCGACCATGGCGTCCACCAGGTCGATCTTCTTCATGTCCAGATCGGCGATGTCGATCTTGCCTGCTTCCATGGGGCCGCCGGAGACAAAGATCGCCGGGATGTTGAGGCGCATGGCGGCCATCAGCATGCCTGGAGTGATCTTGTCGCAGTTGGAGATGCAGACCATGGCGTCCGCACAGTGCGCGTTGACCATGTATTCGACGCTGTCGGCAATCACTTCGCGCGAGGGCAGCGAGTAGAGCATGCCGTCGTGGCCCATGGCGATGCCGTCATCCACTGCGATGGTGTTGAACTCCTTGGCGACGCCGCCGGCCGTCTCGACCTCGCGGGCGACCATCTGGCCCAGGTCCTTGAGGTGGACGTGGCCGGGCACGAACTGGGTGAAGGAGTTGACGATGGCGATGATCGGTTTGCCGAAATCATCATCCTTCATGCCGGTGGCGCGCCACAATCCGCGCGCGCCCGCCATGTTGCGGCCATGGGTGGAGGTTCTGGATCGGTACTTTGGCATCAGGCTGGTTCCCTTAGTCTTTGCCCTCAGGGACACGATTTGCGCAATAAAGGCAACCGGGCGGGGCTCTCTTCGGTAATATTGGCGCAGTTTGCGCCGGATTTCAGTGGCGAAATGTCTCTGGGGGTGTTTCCTCAGGCGCGGACCGGGACCGGTTCGGGGGGCTTCAGCCAGTGATTCACCGCAAGCCCCAGCAGCAGCGCCCAGAACGGCGCGCCGATTCCCAGGAAGCTGATGCCGGAGACCGTGGTCATGAAGGTGATCAGCGCCGCCTCGCGCCCCTGCGGCTCCGCCAGCGCAGCGGACAGGCTGTTGCCGATGGTCGCCAGCAGTGCGAGGCCCGCGACAGTAGCGATCAGTGCCTTGGGTGCGATCAAGAACAGGCTGATGACGGTGGCGCCGCCGAGCCCCACCAGGATGTAGACGAGGCCCGTCATCACGCCCGCCAGGTAACGAGTGTCCGGGTTCTCGTCTGCCTCGGGGCCCGCGCAGATGGCGGCGGTGATGGCAGCGAGATTGAAGGCGAAGCCGCCGAAAGGGGCCAGGATCAGCGAGGCCAAGCCGGTGACAGTGAGGCTGGCGGAGACCGGAGGTTCATAGCCGCAGGCCTTCAGCGCGACCACGCCCGGCATGTTCTGTGAGGACATGGTGACGATGTAGAGCGGCAGGCCGATGCCGATCAGCACCGGAAGCGAGAAGGCGGGCATCACGAACTCAGGCAGGGCGAGTGTAAGGTTCAGCGCTTCCAGGTTGCCGAATGCTCCGGTGCCTGCGCACCAGGCTACGCCCGCAGCGAGCACCGCGGGGATACAGTAGCGGGGAAACAGCTTGCGGCCTGTAAGGAAGGTAAGGCCCATGACAGCGACCAATGCAGTGTCGGTTTGCAGCGACGTGAAGGCCGAAAGCCCGAACTGGAACAGGATGCCCGCCAGCATGGCGCTGGCCAGGCTGTCGGGGATCAGCCGGGAGAGCGCGGCGAACCAGCCGGTGATGCCGGTGAGGGTCAGCAGGGCTGCGCAGAGGAGGAAAGCACCCACCGCCTCCGCCAGCGGGACGCCATTGAGGCTGACCGCCAGCAGCGCGGCGCCCGGTGTCGACCAGGCTGTCAGGATCGGCATCCGGTAGATCAGCGACAAAATCAGGCAGGTGATGCCCGTGCCCAGCCCCAGCACCAGCATCCAGCTGTTGGCCTGCGCCTGCGTGGCACCCACCGACTCGATCGCCTGAAAGATGATCGCGACCGATCCGGTGTAGCCGACCAGAACCGCGACGGCGCCGGATACGATATGCGACAGTTTCAGATCCTTGAGCATGCGGGTTTTCCTCTGGCGCCGGATCGGGTAGGGGTTTCGTGCGTTATAGCGCACACTACACGCCGTGCGTTATAGCGCACAAGGCTTTTTTGACGGGCAGAAACAATGAGCGATGACGGCATCACCCTGAACCTGCGGGAAATCCGGTCTGCGGCGGGGCTTAGCCTGTCCAAAGCGGCAGAGATCACCGGTGTCAGCAAGGCGATGCTGGGCCAGATCGAGCGCGGCGAATCAAGCCCGACAATTGCGACGCTGTGGAAAATCGCCAAGGGGTTCCACCTGCCGCTGACCGCTCTGCTGGGAGAGGCGGCGCGGCCGGTGAGCGCGGCAACGGGTGTTTATGAAACGGTGCAATTCCCCGGCAGCATCGGGGTCAAGATCGTCTTTCCATTCGACCCGCTGCTAGGCGCCGAGACCTTTCAGGTCACGCTGAAGCCGGGCCAGAGCCACCAGTCTCAGCCGCATGACACCGGCGTGACCGAGGAAGTCTTTGTGCTGCATGGGTCGATGGAGGTGCTGAAAGACGGCCAGTGGGTGGCGCTGGAGGCAGGCCAAGGCCTGCGCTTTGCCGCCGATCAGCCGCATGGCTACCGCAGCCTGGAGACCGGTGCGGCCTTCCTGAACATGCATCACTACCGGCAGGCGGGTCTGACGCAGCGGGATTGAATTGCTTCACTTGTGCATTGTTGATCAGCTCCCTACCACTTGCCCAAGCCATTGACGTTCAGGGATTTGAGGAGCACCGGAATGGACACGCTGCGCGGAAGTCTTCTGATGGTGCTGGCCATGGCGGCCTTTGCGCTGGAGGACATGTTCATCAAATCCGCCGCTGCCAGCCTGCCGGTGGGACAGATCCTGATCCTGTTCGGCCTGGGCGGTATGGTGCTCTTTGCTGCGATGGCGCGTGCGCAAGGTCACGCCCCCTGGCACCCGGGCTTTGGCACGCGCCCGATGCTGTGGCGTTCTGTGGCAGAGGTCGCAGGACGCTTGTGTTACACACTGGCGATTGCGCTGACGCCTTTGTCCTCAGCCTCGGCCATCTTGCAGGCGACGCCGCTGGTGGTGGCGGCCGGCGCGGTGGTGTTCTTTGGTGAAACCGTCGGGTGGCGGCGCTGGCTGGCGATCGGGCTGGGCTTTGCCGGGGTGCTGCTGATCCTGCGGCCGGGTCTCAGCGGGTTTGAGCCTGCCTCGCTGTTTGCGGTGGCCGGCACGCTGGGGTTCGCGGGCCGCGATCTGGCCACCCGCGCCGCACCCAGGGATATGAGCAACAATCAGCTGGGTTTCCTGGGCTTTGCCATGCTGGTGGTTGCCGGCGCGATTGCGCTGGGCTGGACCGGCGGCGCTGTCTGGCCGGCCCCGCGCAACTGGCTGGATATCGCGGCGGCGACGGTGATCGGGGTTATTGCCTATAACGCCTTGTCGGGCGCGATGCGGGCGGGCGAAATCTCTGTCATAGCACCGTTCCGCTATACCCGGCTGGTCTTTGCCATGGTGCTGGGGGTGCTGGTGTTCGGCGAGCAGCCCGATGCGCTGACCCTGATCGGCAGCGCAGTGGTCGTAGGCAGTGGTGTTTTCACGCTGCTGCGCAGCCGCAAGATGTGAGCGCCATCTTGCGCCCGCCGCTGCGCGGCCTTACATCTGCCGCCCATGGCCAAGAAAAAGCAGACATCAGACCCGAATTACAAGGTGATCGCCGAGAACCGGCGGGCGCGCTTCGATTACGCGATCGAGGACGACATCGAGTGCGGCATCGTGCTGGATGGGTCCGAGGTCAAGGCGCTGCGCGGCAACGGCACCAATATCGCTGATTCTTATGCTGCGGTGGAAAATGGCGAGCTGTGGCTGGTGAACTCCTACATCCCGCCCTATGAGCAGGCCAAGGTGTTCAAGCATGAGGAGCGCCGCCGCCGCAAACTGCTGGTGTCCAAGAAGGAATTGGCGGATCTGTGGAACCTCACGCAGCGCAAGGGGATGACGCTGGTGCCGCTGGTGATTTATTTCAACCACAAGGGCCGCGCCAAGATCAAGCTGGGCATCGCCAAGGGCAAGAAACTGCACGACAAGCGTGAAACCCAGGCCAAGCGCGACTGGGGCCGGCAGAAGCAGCGGCTGTTGAAAGACGCGCGGTAAAGCCTCCGGCGAGCGCTCGTACGGCTCCCTTTCGCCTTTGTGAAACTACTCCCGCCGCAGGCCAGCGCCGCAAGGCGCTGTTCGATCCTCACTGGTTATTGCATTTCCTGACTAAATAGGTCAGAAAAATACTGCCCAGCAGATTCGCCTCTGGATCAGGCCCGGTCGGAGAGGAGAGCCCGCCTGCTGCCCAAACTTCACCAGGGGAAAGCGAATGAGGGAACCTTCGCACGAGGCCGGGCTGGCGGCGCATGGGTTTGACGCCTTTGAGACCGGGCTGCTGCCGGTCATGCGGCAGTTTCTGCTGAGTTACGAGACACCGGAGAGCCAGGCGTGGCAGAGGGCCTACATGGTGGCTGCGGAGCGCTGGGGCGAGGCCATCGGCCTGCCGGCGGCGCACGCGCTTATGAAATTGCTGCGGGCGGTGCTGGACTGCCGCGACCGGCAGTTTGCGTCCATCGACCCCTTCGACCTGGGGCTTCGCGGGACGTTGACCCCGGATGAGGCGGCGCTGCTGCAGATGCTGCACCACATGCGCCGGGACCAGACGCCGGGGGCGCGCGAAGCCGTCGCTGAGGTGACAGGCGGGCATATGGACCCGCATGTGATCCGGGCGGGCCTCGCCTTTGCGCACCGGTTTCCTGCGGGGCAGGCGGCGGCCCGGCCGGAACCGCCGCGCTTGCGGGTGGTGGCCTGAGGTCTTGGGAAACCGCCAGTGAACCAGCCTGATGCCGCGGCAGAGGCCGGGAAGGCCGGTAGGACCTGACGGATCACTGATGGCCGGTGATGTATTCCGTGATCTTTTCCCGGCCCAGCAGTCGCTTGCGCGACGTCAGCGAGGGGCCGGCAAAGACGATCCGCAGGCTGTCGATCTCCAAAAGCGGTTGCAGCGCCGCGGCAGGCAGGCCGATCACCCGCAGAATGGCAAGCTTTCTCAATCCGGTGAGCGGGGTCAAATCGCGGATGCCGGTCCCGGATATGCTGAGCTCCCACAGGTCGTGCATATCCTGAACCCCGTCCAGGTCCGCGACCGCCGTATCGGTCACCGAAAGCTCCCGCAGGTTCTTGCCCGCGAGCGGTTTCAGGCTGGTGACCGCGGTGCCCTTGAGGGTCAGCTTGCGCAGCGCGTTCAATCCGGTCAGCGGTGAGAGATCGCTGACCTTCGTGCCGTCCAGCGCCAGTTCATTCAGGCTGGCCGCATCCGCGATCGGCGCCAGCTCCGCCACCGGTGTGTCCGACAGGATCAGGGTTTGCAGCGCCGGCTTGTTCTGCAGCCCCTCCAGGCTTTGCAGCCGGGTGCCATCGGCCCGCAGCATCTCCAGCCGGTCCGAGGCGGCCAGTGTGGCGACGCTTTCGACCGGGCAATTGGAGATCCAGGCCACCCGCAGATTTGCGGCCGCCAGCGGGCTCAGGTCGGAGACCTGTGTGTTGAAGGCCAGAAAGACCTCCAGTTCTTGAAGACCCTCCAGGGGGCTCAGGTTGGTGACGCCGGAATCGGCGATGTTCAGGCTTTGCAGCCGCGTCAGACCGCGCGCGAAGGACAGATCGGTGACCTCTTTAATGCCCCAGACCGACAGGTGCTCCAGCCCGGCCATGCTGGCCAGCGGGTTGAAGTCCGGCGCGTGCACAGAATCAAGGCTCAGCCGCTTAAGCCCCGGCAGCCGGGTGAGCGGTGCTAGGTCCGGCGCGGTGATGCTGACCAGCGCCAGCCGCTCCAGCCCGGGCAATGCCTCCAGCGGCGACAGGTCGACCGGCGCGTCAAACCGCAGATCGGCCATCAGTGTCAGTTCCCTCAGATGCGTGAACCGTTCCAGCCCCTGCAAGTCCGGTGTATGGCTCCCGATCCTGATCTGCGCCTTCAAGTCATTGTCATTTATGCAAGTTTTTCCAATTTCCACGCAACTTGCGCGCAGCGCCTGGGGGCTGGCCAGCGAAAGGAAAACGAGGAGGGCTGAAAAAATGCGTCGAATACCGGGCATGGCAATACGCCTCTGCAATAACAAGCTCAAACAATGGTCCCCGTTTATTGCCGGCGCGTTAAAGGCCCGCAAGAATTTTGTAACCGCAGGTAGAGAGCGGGGATACCTTGCACCGCTGTGCTGCCGGATGTACCCATGGCGCTATGTGCAGATAGGGAGACGCTTTGATGCAGGACGATCCGAAGACGCTGGTTTCCACGGACTGGCTGGCCGCCCATCTGAAGGACCCGGATCTGCGGGTGCTGGACGCGTCATGGTATCTGCCGCAACAGGGCCGCGACGCCCGGGCGGAGTATGAGGCCGCCCACATCCCCGGCGCGCGGTTCTTCGACATTGACGAGATTTCCGACAACCGCTCCGACCTGCCGCATATGGTGCCGCCGGTTGAGAAGTTCATGTCCAAGCTGCGCGCCATGGGCGTGGGCGACGGTCACCAGGTGGTGATCTATGACGGCGCGGGCCTGTTTTCGGCGGCCCGTGTCTGGTGGCTGTTCCGGCTCATGGGCCAGACAAATGTTGCGGTGCTGGACGGCGGTTTCCCGAAGTGGCAGGCCGAGGGCCATCCGGTTGAGGACCTGCCGCCGGTGATCCGCGACCGCCATATGACGGTGCGGGTGCAAAATCATATGGTGCGCGACGTGACCCAGGTCTCTGCCGCCGCCAAGCTGGGCGATCATGAGATCATCGACGCCCGCTCCGCTGAACGCTTCCGCGGCGACGCGCCGGAGCCGCGCGAGGGCCTGCGCGCGGGCCACATCCCGGGCTCCAAGAACGTGCCATTCGGCCAGGTGCTTAATGAAGATGGCACCATGAAGGATCCCGAGGGCATTCGCGCCGCCTTTGAAAGCGCCGGTGTCGATTTGAGCAAACCTGCAATTACTTCCTGCGGATCGGGCGTCACCGCCGCCATCCTCAGCCTCGCCCTGGAGCGGACCGGCAAGACCGATCATTCGCTTTATGACGGGTCCTGGGTGGAGTGGGGTGCCTTCCCGACCCTTCCCGTTGCTACCGGAGAGAACTGATGTTCGAGACCCTGAAACCCCAGCCCGCCGACAAGATCCTGGCGCTGATGCAGATGTACCGCGACGACCCGCGCGCGGATAAGATCGACCTTGGCGTCGGCGTCTACAAGAACGCCGAGGGCGTCACCCCGGTGATGCGCGCGATCAAGGCAGCGGAGCACAAGCTGTGGGAAGAGCAGACCACCAAGGCCTATGTCGGCCTGGCGGGCGATCCGGCCTATTCGGACGCGATGATCAAGCTGATCCTGGGCGATGCGGTGGCGCGTGAAAACATCGCGGCGGCGGCCACTCCCGGCGGCACCGGTGCGGTGCGCCAGGCGTTTGAGCTGATCCAGATGGCCAACCCCAAGGCGCGCGTCTTTGTGTCGGATCCGACCTGGCCGAACCACGTCTCGATCCTCAAGTATGTCGGCATCGAAACCGTCGTCTACCGCTACTTCGACCGCGACACCCGCGGCGTGAACTTCGACGGCATGATGGAAGACCTGAAGGGCGCTGAGAAGGGCGACGTGGTGCTGCTGCACGGCTGCTGCCACAACCCGACTGGCGCCAACCTCAATGAGGTGCAGTGGAAAGAGGTCATCGCGCTGCTGAACGAGCGCGGCCTGATTCCGATGATCGACATCGCTTATCAGGGCTTTGGCGACGGTCTGGAACAGGATGCGCTGGGCGTAAGCCTGGTGGCCTCCAGCTGCCCGGAAACGCTGATCGCCGCAAGCTGCTCCAAGAACTTCGGCATCTACCGTGAGCGTACCGGCCTCTTGGTGGCGGTCTCCAACGATACCTCCGCGCAGGCGCTGAACCAGGGCACACTGGCGTTCCTGAACCGGCAGAACTACTCCTTCCCGCCGGACCACGGCGCCCGTCTGGTGACCATGATCCTGAACGACGACGCACTGCGCGCCGACTGGGCGGCAGAGCTGGAAGAGGTGCGCCTCGGCATGCTCGGCCTGCGCCAGCAATTGGCGGATGAGCTGCAGCGGCTGACCGGCTCCGACCGGTTCAGCTTCATTGCCCAGCACCGCGGCATGTTCTCGCTTTTGGGCACCACGCCGGATCTGGTCGAGAAGATGCGGGTCGACAATGGGATCTACATGGTCGGCGACAGCCGCCTGAACATTGCTGGTTTGAATGCACAGACCGTGCCGGTGCTGGCCAAGGCGATTGTCGACGCCGGCGTTTAATGCAGCTCACAAACCTCGGGTTGCGCCTTTTGGCGCAGCCCGCGTGCAGGCTGCACTGTCCCGCGGGGCGGGTTACTTCCAGTCCACATCCTGCCGCCCAATCAAGGTGAATAGTTCTTGGTTGGGCTCGGCATAGACTGCAGCGATTTGCTTCAGGATATTCTCGTCCGGTTTATATTTTTCTAGCGGTGGCCCCTTTAGGATCTTTGAGGCGAACCGCGCGCCACGCTTGAGCGGTTTCACATTCGGAAACGGGTTGAGATAGTTCAGGTAGGCCTGCGAGACCCGGATGGGGTCAAAGGGATTAACTTCCTTTCCTGGGTTCATCTCCGGATGTGCGGGATCAATATCCAGAAACCGGCAGATATCCATCAGAGTCTTATCCGCAGCGCCTTTGATGTCGGTTTCGGTAATGATCACTTTCAAGCGGCTTCGGTCAAACAGCTGATAATAGGCCTCGAGGTGTTTCGCATAAAGCCCCATGTCGATCAGGCCGTATTTCTCACCCAGATGGGCCTTGCGGCCAAAGACAACATCTTCCAAGTCCCAATACGGTGAAAACTGCCCGCTTCTGCGGTAATGGTTGAAAGCCGAGACCAAGCGGTCTACCGGGTCGCGCAGCACAAAGATCAGCTTGACGTTTGGAAGCAGGCCATGAATGGCCTTATGGATGTCTGGAAGATGGGTGCCGAAGCGGCTTTTGTGCGGGGCCGGTGTAATCCACATGTAGTTCGGAGTTTTTTCGCCAATGGCGCGCCGCCCCTTCCCAGGATCGAATTTCCCGCAGTACCAGTCAAAGCCGCGTGCGTAGTTTTCTTTGATATTGAAAAAGTGCAGCTCGCTTCGGGGCAGGTAGGTATCAGGGTGGCGCTTCAGCGCATTCACCAGCCAGGAAGTCGCGGACTTAGGAGCACCGGCAATAATAAAATTGGGTTTCATATCCGAGCCCCCTTGACCCGCCGCGGGATCTGCCCTCTCCGGAATTGCCTGTCAGCAGCCCGTAGCAAGGCCGGATGATCCGTTCCTCAAAAAACTGCCGTGCCTTCGGTCATTCGAAGGAACGGCTGTAGCTAACTTGTAAACCAAGGTCATCGCGCCTCTGGGCCAAAGATATAATGCGGAGCGAATCCGTGACAAGAAATCGGCCGCTGGCTTCATTTCAGGGCCTCTTCGCCAGGAACCGCAGCTTGCATCAAAGGCTTCGGCGGAGCGGCCGGGCTGATCACTTCAAAGTCCGCTTTATACACCGGAAACGTGCTGCCAATCCTTGGCGGATGATCGGTCTAGGGGTTGGGCTGCTGAATTGGTGTCTCGGCCAAATGCAAACGCGGCGCCTGAAGCAGGCGCCGCGCTTTTGGTTCAAGGGCTGTAAAATCAGCTCGGCGAGAACTCCGGGTAGGCCTCCATGCCCAGCTCTGCCATGTCGAGCCCGTTGACCTCATCCTCTTCCTCGACCCGGATGCCCATGGTGGCACGCAGGATGATCCAGACCACGGCCGAGGCAGCGACGGTGAACACACCCACCACGGCGATACCGGTCAGCTGGGTCAGCAGGCTGGCTTCGGGGTTCGACAGCACCACGGCCACGGTGCCCCAGATGCCGCAGATCAGGTGCACCGGGATGGCGCCGACCACGTCGTCGATCTGCAGCTTGTCCAGGAACGGCACCGCAAAGACCACGATCACGCCGCCGATGGCCCCGATCAGGGTGGCCAGGCCCAGGCCCGGGGTCAGCGGTTCGGCGGTGATCGCCACCAGGCCCGCCAGCGCGCCGTTCAGGATCATCGTCAGGTCAGGCTTGCGGAACAAGAGCTGGGTCAGCACCAGTGCCGCCACGGCACCGCCGGCGGCGGCCGCATTGGTGTTGGCGAAGATGCGAGAGATGTCCGCCACGTCGCCAATCGAGCCCATCGCCAGCTGCGATCCGCCGTTAAAGCCGAACCAGCCCATCCACAGGATGAAGCAGCCAAGAGTTGCCAGCGCCAGGTTGGAACCGGGCATAGGGATGGTTTTGCCGTCTTTGTACTTGCCGATGCGCGGGCCCAGGATCAGCGCGCCGGTCAGCGCGGCCCAGCCGCCCACCGAATGCACCACGGTCGAGCCTGCGAAATCCAAGAAGCCCATCTCCTCCAGGAAACCGCCGCCCCACTTCCAGCTGGCCTGGAACGGATAGATTACCGAGGTCAGCACGATGGTGAAGATCAGGAAGGGCCACAGCTTGATGCGCTCGGCCAAGGTGCCCGACACGATCGAGGCGGTGGCGGCGCAGAACATCAGCTGAAAGAAGAAATCCGAGCCGGTGGAGGCGTAGGAATAATCATCTGCCCCTTCTGCGGTGATCCCCACAGCCTCCAGCACACCGGGACCAAAGACGCCGGACAGCACGCCGTCAACTGCCCAGTTGCCTAGCGGATACATCAGGTTATAGCCGATCAGCCAGTAGAAAACCGCCGCCAGCGAAAACAGCGCCATGTTCTTGGTCAGCTGCATGGTCACGTTCTTGGAGCGCACCAGGCCTGCTTCCAGCATGGCAAAGCCCGCCGCCATCCAGAATACCAGGCAGCCGCCGATCAGGAACAGGAGCGAGTTCAGGATGAACACGGTATCGGTCGCCGGGTTCACACCCGGGGCGGGGCCGTCCTGGGCCAGTGCCAGGCCCGGCAGCGCGGTCAGCGCCAGGGCTGCCAAAGGGAGTTTCAGTTGCGTCATATGTCTTTCCTCCGTGCCGGGCGCGCTTACAGCGCCTCGAGGTTGGTTTCGCCGGTGCGCACCCGCACCGCCTGTTCCACATCCAGAACAAAAATCTTGCCGTCACCGATCTTGCCGGTACGGGCGGTCTCGGCGATGGCGCTGACGGCCGCCTCGGCCTGATCCGCGGGCACCACCAGCTCCAGCTTCAGCTTCGGCACGAAATTCACTTCGTACTCGGCGCCGCGGTAAATTTCCGTGTGCCCGGCCTGGGCGCCAAAGCCCTTGATTTCGGTGACCATCAGCCCGCTCACACCCAGCGAGGTCAGCGCTTCGCGGACCTCGTCCAGCTTGAAGGGCTTGATGGCAGCTATGATCAGTTTCATCTCAGCATCCCCTGCATTTGCTTCACGCCGGCCCCATGCCGATGCATTTCGCACTTGCAGCAAAACCGGCGATCCGAGTCTTGCAAAGAAAGGCCCAGCGAGTTTCCGCGCGTCTTTCTGCGAGCGCACAATAATTTTGCGCCTTTTGCCCGGTTCGCTTAAAAACCGGCCATCTGGCAAAAGGGGAAAGGTCCGGATTCTGCCCCTCTACAAACCGCGGCAGGCAGAGTATTGTCGCGGCAAACGGGCAAACCGGGCAGGAAATGACGATGGCTCAAGGATCCGGGCGCAAGCCTCTGGTGGCAGAAAAACGCTATACCGCGGGCGGCAAGGGGAAGCCCTCTGCCGCGAAAAAAACTGCGCGCAAGAAACCCGTGCGCAAGACAAAGAAGCCCGGGCTGTTCGGCCTGTTCGCCCGCAAAAAGACGCGCGCCAGGCCCGCGCCCAGAAAGCGCGGGGTCATCGGCCTGCTGCTGGCGCCCTTTGCCTGGGCGTTCCGGCTGGCTTGGGGCTTTACCTGGCGCATTGGCATGGTGGTCTGCCTGCTGGTCGGCCTGGCGGTGGCCTTTCAGTACGTCAAGCTGCCGGACGTCTCCGCCTATCTGGACGGGCGGGCGCGGGGATCGGTCACGCTGCTGGACCGCGAGGGCGAGGTTTTTGCCTGGCGCGGCGACCAATTCGGCGGTGTGGTGACGGCGGATACCGTCTCGCCGCATTTGAAGAACGCGATTGTCGCGACCGAAGACAAGCGGTTTTACCGCCATTTCGGCATTTCGCCGCGCGGCATCGCCAGCGCCGTGCGGATCAACCTAAGCGAAGGCCGCGGCCCGCTGTCCGGCCATGGCGGCTCCACCATCACCCAGCAGACTGCCAAGCTCTTGTGCCTGGGCCGTGAGTACGACCCGGCCGAATGGAAGAGTGAAAGCGCCTATGAGGCCGACTGCCGCAAAAGCTCGCTGTGGCGCAAGGCGACCGAAGCGGTGTTTGCCCTGGCGCTGGAGGCCAAATACACCAAGGACGAGATCCTCTCGATTTATATGAACCGCGCCTATATGGGCGGCGGCGCCTATGGGGCTGAGGCCGCGGCGCAGCGTTATTTCGGCAAGTCGGCCAACCAGCTGAATCCGGCGGAAGGTGCAATGCTGGCCGGTCTGCTGACCGCGCCGTCCACGCTGGCGCCCACCAATAACCTGCAGCGCTCTCAGGACCGGGCCGCCACCGTGCTGCGGCTGATGCAGGAGCAGGGCTATCTGACCACTGCCGAGATGCAGAAGAACCAGAACAACCCGGCTGGGCTGAGCGAGGCCGCGGCAGCACGGGCAGGCGGCTACTTTGCCGATTGGGTGATGGACACCATCCCGGACTTCCTGGGCGATCAGACAACCGAGGACGTGGTGATCCGCTCGACGCTGGACCAGCGCCTGCAAACGGCGGCTGAAGAAGCGCTGAAGCACGTGTTCGAGAATAAGGTGCGCAAGGGCTCCAAGGCACAGGCGGCAATTGTGGTGATGAGCGCCGATGGCGCGGTGCGCGCCATGGTGGGCGGCCGCAAGACCCGGGTTTCGGGCGTGTTCAACCGCGCTACGCAGGCCAAGCGGCAGACCGGGTCGGCCTTCAAGCCCTTTGTCTATGCGACCGCGCTGGAACTGGGCTACTCGCCTTATGACCGGGTGCTGGACGCGAAATACTGCCTGAACATTCCCGGTTCCGGCCAGTGGTGCCCGGACAACTACACCCGCAAGTTCTACGGTGAGGTAACACTGGCGCGGGCGCTGCGGGATTCCCTGAACGTGCCCGCAGTCAAGATCTCCGAGGCCGTGGGCCGCGACAAGGTGAGCCGGGTCGCCCGGGATTTCGGCATCGACAGCGACCTGGCCGCAGGGCCTGCGCTGGCGCTTGGCGCCTCGGAAAGCAGCCTGCTGGAGATGACCGGGGCCTATGCCGGCATCCTCAACGGCGGCTCCTCGGTGACGCCCTACGGGGTGACCGAGCTGAAGCTGGTCGAGGACAGCAACGCGCTGATGGGCGCCAGCGGCGGCATCGGCGAGCGGGTGATCCGCACCGAGGCGGCGCAGCAGCTGGTCTGGATGATGGAAAAGGTGATTGCCGGCGGCACCGGCCAGCGGGCGCAGATCCCGGGCTGGCAGGCGGCGGGCAAGTCCGGCACAACTTCGGCGGCCAAGGATGCCTGGTTCATCGGCTTCACCGCGGATTACGTGGCTGGTGTCTGGATGGGCTATGACGACAACACGCCGCTGTCCGGTGTGACCGGCGGCGGCCTGCCGGCCGAGATCTGGAAGGAAACCATGGTGCGCGTGCACGAGGGGCTGGAGCCCAAGCCGCTGCCGATGCTGGAACCCGCCCCGATCGCCCCGCCGCCGCAACAGACCCGGCGCGAGCGCCGCCGCCGCCAGGGCCCGAACCTGGGCAAGGAGCTGGGCCGGGCGGTCGACAACATCCTGCGCGACATCCTGGGCAACTGACAGGCCGCTGGCCCGAGGCGCTCCCGCCCGGCTCCGGCCCCAAAGGGAGCCAAGCGACTTTGATGCTGCAGCGGCGGGCGGGTGTGCTCCGCTGGGTGTGGACCGGTACAGCAAGCGCAACAAAAAAGGCTCCCCGCAGGGAGCCTTTTTCAAGTCCAGCGGCGGGGCCGCGTCAGCTCAGCCGTTTCAGCTCTGCAATCAGGGCGTCGATGTCGCCCCGCTTGCTGTCGAGGATTGCGCCGATCTCGGTGCGTTCGGTCAGCAGCAGGTTCACACCCTCGATGAACATGTTGAAGAACAGATCCCGGCCGGAGCGGTCCGACACCAGGAAGGTCACCTCAAACGGCGACTGACCCCTGAGGTAGGCGATGGTGCTCACCTCATACCATTTCTTCACCTTCTTGACGCCCCGCACCTCCAGCTTGCCGCCGATGAATTCGCGGAAGCGCTTGCCGTATTTGCGCGAGATGTAGCCCTGGAAGGCCTTGGAGAACGCCCGTTTCTGGGCGGAGGACGCCCGGCGCCCGTCCGCGCCCAGAGCGTAGGCGGCGATATAGGAAGTGTCGCTGTAGCGCTGAAAAATCCGCTCAAAGTCGCGGTACATCGCGCTCTCGCCCTTGCCGGAGGCGATCACCCGGTTGATGTCGGTGACCAAGCTGTTGATCAGCGTGCTGGCGCTGCTTTCGTTCAGCGCCCACAGGGCTTGCGGCGCCGTGGCCAGCACGGCGCCGGCACCTATCATGAAATTGCGGCGGTCCATCTTCAGAATCCTTCGGTGTTCAGTTCGAACGGGTCGATTTCCTGTATCTCTTCGCCTTCGCCCAGCTCGAACCGGCGGTTCTGCAGATAGATCAGGCGCGATTGCGCATAGCTGTCGGCGCTCTCGTAGAGAATCGAATCGATCGTGTCGGAATAGTTGCCACGATCACCCATGCGGCGCACGATCTCCGCATAAATGCTGATATTGTCGGCAGTATTCTGCTCGACATACCCCAGCGGGTTGGTGAAGAAATCCACCGCAATCCCCGCCGCATCGCGGGAGGTGGAGGGGCCAAAGAACGGCAGTTCGACATAGGCGCCCTCACCAACGCCCCAAACGTGCAGCGTCTCGCCGAAATCGGTATCGACCGGCGGCACATTGAACTCGCTGGCCGGATCGGCCAGGCCCGCAAAGCCCACCGTCGAGTTGATCACGAAGCGCGAGAACGCATTGCCCGCCAGCTTCAGATCGCCCTGCAGCAGCGCGTTGACCATCTGCCCCGGCATCGACAGGTTCTCGGCGAAATGCGAGAAGCTGGTCACCATCGGCGCGGGCACGATCGCCACATAGCTTTTGGAGGCGGGCCGGAACGCCAGACGGTCGACGCCGCGGTTGAACGCGTGAACGGTGCGGTTGGTCTTCTCGTAAGGGTCGAACACTTCCCCGGAGGCCCGGGCGACTGGATCCTGGGTGGCGCAGCCTGCAGCGAAGGCGGCAAAAATCAGCGCAAACAGAAATTTATGCGGTCGCAACATGTAGGGCATTCGGTTAAGTGTCCAATTAATACTGGCGCCGGCGCGTTCGGAGGGCAAATAAGGGTTCTCCCGCCGTTTTCCAGTCTGATTGCATTTTTTTACCTGCTTGTGTCACAACTGATACAACCGAGGACATGATGCAACCCAGCCCTGACCCGAAGCTAAGGAACCACTAGTGCAGTCTGCCCATGAGTAAAAGTGTTTATAAGAATGGCTATGAGGAACTGCGTGCCGTGCGGCGGCAGAGCCGGGACCTCTACTGGTTCACTGGCATTTTCAGTTTCTTCGTGAACCTGCTGATGCTCACCGGGCCCCTGTATATGATGCAGGTCTATGACCGGGTGCTGGGCAGCCGCTCGGAGGCGACACTGCTGGCGCTGTCGCTGCTGGTGGTCTTCCTCTACGGCATGATGGGGCTATTGGACTATGCCCGCGGCCGGATCATGGCGCGGGTGGGCGCGCGGTTCCAGGCGGCGCTGGACAAACGGGTGTTCGACGCGATGATCCGCCGCTCGGCAGTGGCGCAGGACCCGGCCGCGCAAACCGGCCTCAGCGATCTGGAATCGGTGCAGCGGCTGATCTCCTCGCCGGTGCTGACGGCTGCATTCGACCTTCCGTGGACGCCGGTTTTCCTGGCGGGCATTGCCCTGTTCCATCCCTGGCTGGGCCTCTTGGCGCTGGGGGGCGGGGCGGTGCTGGTGATCATTGCCGTCTTCAACCAGCTGTTCACCCGGCTGCCGATGCAGAAGGCGAACATGACCGGCCACAAGGCCAACCTGATGTCCGAGGAAATCCGCAACGAGGCGGAGATGATCCAGTCGATGGGCATGCGCGGGGCCTCCTTCGAGCGCTGGAAACAGGCCCGCGACGCGGCGCTGGCGGACAGCGTCACGGCCAATGACACCGGCGGCGGCTTCACCACGCTGACAAAGACGCTGCGGCTGTTCCTGCAGTCGGCCATGCTGGGGCTGGGCGCCTATCTGGTGCTGCAGGGCGAGGTGACGCCGGGGGCGATGATTGCGGGCTCCATCCTGATGGGCCGCGCCCTGGCGCCGATTGAGCTGGGACTGGGGCAATGGCCGCTGGTGCAGCGGGCGCTTAAGGGCTGGCACAGCCTGGCGGAGCTGCTGGACAAGGTGCCGGAAGAGGATCTGCGCACCGCGCTGCCCAAGCCCAAGGCGCTGCTGGAGGTGCAGGGGCTGGCGGTGGTGCCGCCGGGTAGCAATGCGCCGCTGCTGCGCAATGTGAATTTCCGGGTGCAACCAGGCCAGGCGATCGGCGTGATCGGCCCCTCCGGATCCGGCAAGTCGACGTTGGCGCGGTCGCTCACCGGCGTCTGGCGGCCTGCTGCCGGCTCGGTGCGGCTCGATGGCGCGTCGCTGGACCAATACGCGCCGGACGTGCTGGGCGGGCATATCGGCTATCTGCCGCAGCGGGTGCAGGTCTTTGACGGCACCATCGCCCAGAACATTGCCCGCCTGGACCAGCGCCCGGATGCCGAAAAGGTGGTGGAAGCTGCCCGCAAGGCCGCTGCGCATGAAATGATCCTGAAGCTTCCCGAAGGCTACGACACGCGGGTGAACGCCTCCGGCGGACGGCTGTCGGGCGGTCAGATGCAGCGGGTCGGCCTGGCCCGGGCGCTGTTCGACGATCCGGTGATCGTGATCCTCGACGAGCCGAACTCCAACCTCGACAACGAAGGCTCGATCGCGCTCAACCAGGCGATCAAGCAGATCAAGGCGGAGGGCCGCTCGGTGCTGATCATGGCGCACCGCCCGGCTGCGATCCAGGAGTGTGATATGCTGCTGGTGATCGACAAAGGGACTCAGACCGCCTTCGGGCCCAAGGACAAGGTGCTGCAGGAAATGGTCGCCAACCATCAGAACATCCGCCAGGCCACCAGCGCGGGAGGCGTGCGATGAGCGGCGATGGCACCTGGTCCGCGCGGCGGCCGCTGATTATCGGACTGATCGCGCTTGTGGTGCTGGTGGGGGGCTTTGGCTCCTGGTCGGTGCTGTCGTCGATTTCCGGTGCGGTGGTTGCCTCCGGCCGGATCGAGGTCGACCGCAACCGCCAGGTTGTGCAGCATCTGGACGGCGGCATCGTCGCGGAAATCCTGGTGGATGAAGGCGACACCGTGCAGGAGGGCGACACCCTGATCCGGCTGGACGCCAATGAGCTGACCTCGCAGCTGGTGATCACCGAAGGCCAGCTGTTTGAGCTGATGGCGCGCCGCGGCCGGCTGGAGGCGGAGCGGGACGAGGCTGAAGAAATCACTTTCGATCCTGAACTGCTGAAAGCGGTTGAAACCCAGCCGGATGTTAAGGATCTGGTGGAGGGCCAGCAGCGCCTGTTCCAGGCTCGCAGGGCCACCACGGCCCGCGAGATCGAGCAGCTGGAGAAGCGCCGGGTCCAGATCGAAGAGCAGATACGCGGCATCCAGGCGCAGCAGCAGTCCATGAAGGTTCAGCTGGAACTGATCGACGAGGAACTGAGCAACCAGCAGTCGCTGCTGGACCGCGGCCTTGCACAGGCTGCGACGGTGCTGAACCTGCGCCGCACCCTGGCCAATCTGGAGGGCCAGCTGGGCGAGCTGGTGGCCTCGGAGGCGCAGGCTGAGGGGCGGATCACCGAAATCGACATTGAGATCCTGAAACTGGCCACAGGACAGCGCGAAGAGGCGATCACCCGGCTGCGGGACCTGCGCTCGCAGGAGGTTGAGCTGGCCGAAACCCGCCGGTCGCTGCGGCAGCGGCTGGAGCGGCTGGATATCACCGCGCCAGTGTCGGGGATCGTCTACGGGCTGCAGGTTCAGACGCCGCGCTCGGTGATACGGCCGGCCGATCCGGTGCTGTACCTGGTGCCGCAGGACCGGCCGCTGGTGATTGCGGCGCAGGTGGCGCCGACCGATATCGACCAGCTGCATACAGGCCAGGAAGTGACCCTGCGCTTTTCCGCCCTGGATCAGCGCAGCACGCCAGAACTGTTCGGCCATGTCACCCAGGTCTCGGCGGATGCGTTTGAGGATCAGGGCAGCGGGGCGTCTTATTACCGCGCCGAGATTGAGCTCAATCCCGGTGAGCGCGGCCGCTTGCCTGCCGGCACGGTGCTGATCCCGGGGATGCCGGTGGAAAGCTACATCCGCACCGCCGACCGCTCGCCGCTGGCCTATCTGATCAAGCCGCTGTCCGATTACTTCGTCAAAGCCTTCCGCGAAAGCTGAAGGCGCCCCGGAAACCGGCGCGGAGACCGGCCAAGGGAAACCGGTTTTTCATGGCCGGTTTCCCTGCATGACACCGGCTTCCCTCCACTGCTGCGGCCAAGGGGCGGAAAGGCGCGCGGGGGCTTCGCATTTGCTCTTTCCGAAAGCCGCCGCGCCGGGTAGCGTCCCGGCCAGCAAAGACTCGGAGGAACTCGGCCATGAGCATCGAAGCGAAACTGAAAGAGCTGGGGGTGACCCTGCCTGACGCGCCGGCACCGGCCGCCAACTATGTGCCGTATGTGGTCGCGGGCGATATGGTCTATATCTCCGGCCAGATCCCGTCCGATGAAAACGGGCTGATCACCGGCACCCTGGGCAAAGACATGGATGTCGAGGCCGGGCAGGCCGCGGCCAAGCGCTGCGCTATTGCGCTGCTGGCGCAGCTGAAGGCAGCTTGCGGCGGCGATCTGGACCGGCTGGTCCGTGTCGTCAAACTGGGGGCCTTTGTCAGTTCGACCGCGGACTTTACCCAGCAGCCGCAGGTGGTGAACGGCGCCTCCGACTTCCTGGTCGAAGCGCTGGGTGAGATTGGCCGCCACGCGCGCTCTGCCGTCAGCTCGCCCTCGCTGCCGCTGGGCGTTGCGGTCGAAATCGACGGCGTCTTCCAGATCAAATGAGACCCGGCCTGCCTGCAGCCTTTCTGAGCGTGCCGCTGGCCCATCGGGCCTTGCATGATGCCGCCGACGGGCGCCCGGAGAACAGCCGTGCGGCAATCCGCGCGGCGCTGGCCGCGGGTTACGGGATTGAAATCGACCTGCAGCTGTCCAGCGACGGTTGCGCGATGGCTTTTCACGACGAGAGCCTGGACCGGTTGGCTGAGGCCACCGGTCCGGTCCGGTCGCGCACCTGCGAGGAGCTGCGCGCCGTTCCGCTGAAGGGCGGTGATGGCGAGGGCATTCCAGACCTCGGCGAAGTGCTGGAGCTGGTGGCCGGCCAGGTGCCGCTGCTGATTGAGCTGAAGGATCAGCACGGCCGGATGGGCGTCACTGACGGTGTGCTTGAACAGGCCGTGGCCAAGGCGCTGGCCGGCTACGGCGGCCCGGTGGCGCTGATGTCCTTCAACCCGCATTCGGTCGCGGAACTGGCCCGCCTGGCCCCGGAGCTTCCGCGCGGGCTGACCACCAGCGCCTACGATCCGGCGGACTGGCCGGAGCTGGCCAGGGCGGTGTGCGATGACCTGCGCGCGATCCCGGACTTTGAACGCACCGGATCCAGCTTTATCAGCCACGAAGCCGGCGATCTGGCCCGGCCGCGTGTGCAGGCGCTGCGCAACCAGGGGGTTCCGGTTCTGTGCTGGACCGTGACCTCGCCAGCAGAAGCGGCCGCGGCCCGCGCCTTTGCCGACAATGTGACCTTTGAACAGTACCTGCCGCCGCTAACATCTTGATCAGGCTGGGGGGCACCCCACATCTGTGAAGTGGTGCGGAGGAAAGGCATGTCCCAGGCGCAAATCGAAATCAGGGTGCTGTCGTCGCTGTCGCAGGTCGCGGCGGCGGAGTGGGATGCCTGCGCCTGTCCGGAAGTGGCGGACGGGGGCCGTCCTTACGACCCTTTTACCACCCACCGGTTCCTGAGTGCGCTGGAGGACAGCGGCTCTGTCGGGCCGGGCACCGGCTGGCAGCCGCAGTACCTGACTGCGTATCAGGACGGCCGCCTGATCGCCTGCGCGCCGCTTTATGCCAAGGGGCACAGCCAGGGCGAGTACATCTTTGACCACAACTGGGCGCATGCCTATGAGCAGGCGGGCGGGCATTATTACCCCAAGCTGCAGATTGCGGTGCCCTTCACGCCGGTGACCGGGCGGCGTTTCCTGGTGCGCCCCGGCTTTGACGGCATCGGCCATTCGGCACTGCTGCAGGGCTCCGTGCAGTTGGCGGCGGACAACAACCTGTCGTCGCTGCACGTGACCTTCTGCACTGCGGATGAGGCGCGGCTGGGCGAGGAAATGGGACTGATGCTGCGCACCACCCAGCAGTTCCATTGGCAAAACCAGGGGTACAGCGATTTTGAGGGCTTCATGCGGGCGCTGTCGTCGCGCAAGCGCAAGAACATCCGCAAGGAGCGGATGCAAGCTCAGTGCTTTGGCGGCGAAATCCAGGTCTTTCAGGGCGGCAGCCTGCGGCCCGAGCATTGGGAGGCATTCTGGGAGTTCTACCAGGATACCGGCGCGCGCAAATGGGGATCTCCCTATCTGACCCGGCAGTTCTTTGACATCGCGCACCGCACGCTGGCGCAGGACATTGCGCTGATTCTGGCGTGGCGGAATGGGCGCTATGTGGCAGGGGCGCTGAACTTCATAGGCCGGGACTCTCTGTACGGGCGCTACTGGGGCTGTGTCGAGAACCACCCGTGCCTGCATTTTGAACTGTGCTACTATCAGGCCATAGAATTGGCCATTGCCTTGGGGCTTGACCGGATCGAAGCCGGCGCGCAGGGTGAGCACAAGCTGGCGCGCGGCTATTTGCCGTGCCAGACCTATAGCTTGCACTGGATCGGCGATCCCGGGTTTGCCGGGGCCGTCGGACGCTACCTCGAGGCTGAGCGGGCCGCCACCGAGGAAGAAATCGAAATCCTGACCGAGTACGGCCCGTTCCGCAAAGCGCATGTGGAGGAGCAAGAATGACGGAGAAACTGTCCGACGCCACCCGCGGCCCGCTGCTGGAGCCGCTGTTCGCCACTGGCTGGGAGATGGTGGACGGCCGTGATGCCATCACCAAGACCTTCAAGTTCAGCAATTTCGCCGATGCCTTCGGCTGGATGACCCGCGCAGCGATCTGGGCGGAGAAATGGAACCACCATCCGGAATGGAGCAATGTCTACAACCGGGTGACGGTGGTGCTGACCACGCACGACGTGGACGGCATCAGCTCTCAGGATGCCAAGCTGGCGCGCAAGATGGACGGTCTTTACGGCGAGCCGCAGACCTGAGCTGCGGGATATGACAGAAAAGGTCAGCAGCCCTGTCCAAATGTTTCGCGCGCGAAACATTGCGGCAGAGGTGCTGACCTGATTTTTCAAGAATTGTTAAGGGTTTGCAGCTGCGGCCGCCAGCACTGGCAGCCGCAGAAATCCAGCCCTCAGCCCATCGACTCCAGCAAGCCTTCGCCTGCTGAAAGCTCGCACTGGCCGGGGTTTTCTTCCTTGTTGAGGATCTTCACTTCGCCATCTTCCACCAGCATCGCATAGCGCAGAGAGCGGCCGATCAAGCCGGCGGGAGGCGCATCGAAGCGCATGCCGACCGCCTCGGTAAAGGTGCACTCGGCGTCCGACAGCATGGTGATCCCGGCATCGGTGGCGCCGGTGTTGTCGCCCCAGATCGACATCACGAACGGGTCATTGCCGGCCAGGCAGATGATTTCATCGACGCCTTTGGCGGCAAACTGGTCCTTGGTGCGGATAAAGCTGGGCACATGAGCGGAATGGCAGGTGCTGGTAAAGGCGCCGGGAACCGCAAAGATCACCACTTTCCGCCCCTTCAGCTTGCTTGACAGCTGAACTTGCTCCGGCCCGTCGTCTCCGATCCGCGTCAGCACGGCGTCGGGCAGCTGGTCTCCAACAGAAATCATCGCACGTTCCTCTTTCTCATGATTGCGTTTTGGGGCCCCCGGTATATAGGGTCCGTTGGAAGCGTGACGGGAACTATTGCGGGAGGCAAGCAGAGATGTCCCACATCGTCGTGATTGGAGCGGGGCAGGCGGGGGCCTCGCTGGTGGCAAAGCTGCGCAAAGACGGGTTCGAGGGGGAGATTACCCTGATCGGCGCGGAAGCAGCGCTGCCCTATCAGCGCCCGCCGCTGTCCAAAGCCTATCTGCTGGGCGAGATGGAAGTGGAGCGGCTGTTCCTGCGCCCCGAGAGCTTTTATGCCGACAACAACATCACCCTGAAGCTGGGCCAGCGGGTCACCGCCATTGATCCGGCGGCCAAGACCGTTTCGCTGGGGGATGAGGTGATCGCCTATGACCAGCTGGCGCTGACCACCGGCTCCGACCCGCGCCGCCTGCCGGCGGCGATCGGCGGCGATCTGGACGGCGTCTTTGTGGTGCGGGGCCTGACGGACGTCGATGCGATGGCGCCGCATGTGACCGAAGGCAAGCGCGCGCTGATCGTCGGCGGCGGCTACATCGGGCTGGAGGCGGCTGCGGTCTGCGCCAAGCGCGGAGTGCAGGTCACCCTGCTCGAGATGGCAGACCGCATCCTGCAGCGCGTCGCAGCGCCGCAAACGTCGGACTTCTTCCGCGAGCTTCACACCTCTCATGGTGTCGATATCCGCGAGAGCACCGGCCTGGAGCGGCTGGAAGGTGAGGGCGGCAAGGTGGCCCGCGCGGTGCTGAGCGGCGGCGAGGTGCTGGAGGTGGATTTTGTCGTTGTGGGCGTCGGCATCACCCCGTGTTCGCAACTGGCGGAGATGGCCGGTCTGGAGCTGGACAACGGCATCAAGGTGGACGCGCAAGGGCGCACCTCGGTTGCGTCCATCTGGGCGGCGGGCGATTGCGCCTCCTTCCCGTTCCAGGGCAACCGCATCCGTCTGGAAAGCGTGCCCAACGCTATCGACCAGGCCGAGGTTGTGGCGCAGAACATGCTGGGGTCGGAAAAGGACTACATCGCGACGCCGTGGTTCTGGTCGGATCAATACGACGTCAAGCTGCAGATCGCGGGCCTCAACACCGGCTATGACAACGTGGTCACCCGCCAGGGCGACGGCCGGCAGGTCTCGTTCTGGTATTTTGCCGGCGACCGGCTGGTCGCGGTCGACGCGATGAACGATCCGCGCGCCTATATGGTGGCCAAGCGGCTTATCGACATGGGCAAGACCGCGGACAAGACCGTGGTTGCCGATCCCTCTGCCGATCTGAAGCCGCTGCTGAAGGCGTGAGGATCATCGCAGGGGAGTTCCGCGGCCGGGCACTGGCCGCGGTGGGAAAGGGGGATGCGGGCGCGCACCTGCGCCCCACCACCGACCGTGTGCGCGAAAGCCTGTTCAATGTGCTGATGCACACCGGCGCCATCCCCGGCGCCCGGGTTCTGGACCTGTTCGCGGGCACCGGCGCGCTGGGGCTTGAGGCGCTGTCGCGCGGCGCAGCAGAGGTGGTATTCGTCGATGACGGCCGCGTCTCCACCGGTTTGATCCGCAAGAATATAAGCATCTGCCGGGCCGGGGACCGCTGCACCCTGATACGCCGCGATGCGCTGAAGCTGGGACAAAACCCGGGGGCGCCGTTCGATCTGATCTTCCTCGATCCGCCCTACGGCAAGGGCCTGGGGGAGAAGGCCCTTGCCGCTGCCGTATCTGGCGGCTGGGTGGCGGAGGACGCTTTGGTGGTCTGGGAGGAAAGCGCGCCGATGGCCGCCCCGGAAGGATTCGAGCTGCACGACAGCCGCAAATACGGCGATACCCATATTTCGCTGATGTGGCGGCAGTAAAACAGGTCCGGAGCCAGACGGGCGCTTTCCCCAAATAATTGATTTTCTATTTGCGCAATCATTCCTAGGGATGTAACAGCCCCGTGATTTCAATCAAACTTCCGTCAATTCTGGCGGTTTCAGAGGGTTTCATATGAAAACTGGAAAATTCCTTGGCCTGCTGGCCGCTGGTTCGCTGTTCCTGGCCGGCTGCGTGTCTCCTGAGGTTGTGACCACCAACAACATCGACGATGCCTCGCTGACCTGCGACGAGATCAAGACCCAGATGGGCCAGCTGGACGAGATCCGCGCCGAGGCCAAGAAAGGCAAGACCGCATCCGGCGCCAATGTGGCGGCGGCGATCCTGTTCTGGCCGGCGGTTATCGGCAATTACTCCAACGCAAACGAGGCCATGAACGCGGCAAACAAGCGCCATGAAGTGCTGGTTGCTCTGGCCAAGAAAAAGCGCTGCAAGTTCTGAGTTTAGCCAGACCGTTGCAAGAATTGAATGCAGGGGCCTCCCCTGCATTTTTTGTTTCCGCCTTTTTCAGATCCGGCCTGGTTTGTGATCGAGCCGGCGAAAAACCGCGGTGTCCTGTTTGCCGGGGGCCTGATTGCCGAATAAACCTGTGGCCCAGAACAGGTTTATTCCGGCAAAGGCGCTTTTGATGCCCAAAACATTTCCAACCCCGAAACTGGTGATCTTTGATTGCGACGGCGTGCTGGTCGACAGCGAGCCGGCCTCCAATCAGGCGCTGATCGAAAATTTGGCCCGGCACGGGCTGGAGCTGACCATGGAGCAGTCGATGGCGTATTTTGTTGGCGGCACCATGGCCGGTGTCATGGAAAAGGCCCGCAACCTGGGGGCGGACCTGCCGGAGGACTGGACCCGCGAAGTCTACGCCGAGACCTATGCGCGGTTGAAGCAGGGGGTGCCGCTGACACCGGGCATTCCGCAGCTGCTGGCGCGGCTTGATGCCAAGGACATCCCGGTCTGCGTCGCCTCTAACGGCAGCGAGGAGAAGATGCGCATCACCCTGGGCCAGAACGGCCTGTGGGACCGGTTCCATCCGCAGGCGATGTTTTCGGCCCATTCGCTGGGCGTGGCCAAGCCGGAGCCGGGGCTGTTCCTGGCCGCGGCCAGCCACTTCGGCGTGCAGGCGCGCGACTGCCTTGTGATCGAGGACAGCGGCAGCGGCGTCACCGCCGCGGTGCGTGCGGGGATGCGCTGTCTCGGTCACGCGCCGCACGGAGGCGGCCGGAAGCTTGCGGCGCTGGGAGCGGAGGTGTTCCGCGATATGGCTGAGGTGCCCGCGCTTTTGTCGATCTGAGGCGGATGTGCTACTGTTCCGGGCATGGAACAGACACTGAGTACGCCGTTCCTGCCGCCTGTGACCAAGGCCGAAGCCGGGACAAAACCCAAACCGGAACCTGCCCGGCCCCCACTGTTCATACAAGATGCAGTGACGCCATTCGGAGATGGCACCCTGCTGCTCGCCTTGTGGCGGATGCAGGACGCGGAGGGTCAGGACGGCGCCGGCTCCTGACAGGATCCGTCCTTCATCTGGCTGAAAATATCCGGGGGGTGCGGGGGCTGGCCCTCGCCTGTGCCTTACCGGCTTACCCGTAGGTCGGGTGGAATTTCCCGGCCGGAGACAGGGTGAAAATCTCCGCCCCGTCAGCAGTTACCCCGATCGAATGCTCGAACTGCGCCGACAGCGACTTGTCACGGGTCACGGCGGTCCACTCGTCGGCCAGGATCTTGGTTTCCGGGCGGCCCAGGTTGATCATAGGCTCGATGGTAAAGAACATGCCTTCCTCCAGCACCGGGCCGGTGCCGGGGCGGCCATAGTGCAGCACGTTGGGCGGGGCATGGAACACCTGGCCCAGGCCGTGGCCGCAGAAGTCGCGCACCACGCTCATCCGCTGGCTTTCGGCATAGGTCTGGATTGCGTGGCCGATGTCGCCGAAGGTATTGCCGGGCTTCACCGCCTCGATCCCCTTCATCAGCGAATCATGGGTGACCTGGATCAGCCGCTCCGCCTTGCGGCTGAGTTTGCCCGCCACGAACATCCGCGAGGTGTCGCCGAACCAGCCGTCGACAATCACGGTCACGTCGATGTTCAGGATATCGCCATCCTTCAGCTTCTTGTCGCCGGGAATGCCGTGGCAGACCACGTGGTTTACCGAGATGCAGCTGGCGTGCTGATACCCTTTGTATCCGATAGTCGCCGAGGTGGCGCCCGCGTCCTCAACCATCCGGGTGATCAGGCGGTCCAGTTCGCCGGTGGTTTGACCGGGAACCACATGGGCCGCGATGTCATCCAGAATGCGCGCGGCAAGCGCCCCCGCCTTGTGCATGCCGGCAAAATCGCCGGGCTCATGAATGCGGATGCCGTCCTTGGTTGTGCGGCCGTCTTTCGATCTCATCAGGCGGAGCTCCATCGGATGTCTTTGCGTAGCTATGTAAGGGGTTCGCGGCAAAAGGGCCAGAGGGGGCGGGGGTGGCATCCGGGAACTTTTTCCGCCGCACAGCGTTGTACCGCCTAGGAGAAATTGCGGTAACATGGAGAGACACGGCGGTATGGAGAGTATCAACAGCCTGATGGAGACCGAGATTTACGATGGAAAGTCACTGTCCGACCTGGTGACGCTGGAGTTCCTGGCCGAGCTGCTGGGCAGCGTTGTTGCCGCAGTTGTCATCCTGCTGGCGGGATTCATCGTGGCAAACTGGGTCAAGCGCCGGATTGTGGCCCTGGGCGATACCCATGCGAGCCTTGACGTTACCCTGTTTCACTTTCTGGGAAATCTGGCACGCTATACAATTCTAGCCTTTGCGGTGCTGTTTGTCCTGAACACCTTTGGTGTCCAGACGACCTCGATCATCGCAGCCATCGGTGCTGCCGGCCTGGCGATCGGCTTGGCCATGCAGGGGGCGCTGTCGAACGTTGCCGCGGGCGTGATGCTGATCCTGTTCCGCCCCTTCAAGCTGGGCGATTTCATCGAAGTGGACGGCGAGATGGGCACGGTCAAGGACATCAACCTGAACAACACGGTTATTGCCAGCCTCAGCAATCTGAAGGTGATCATTCCCAACTCCGAGGTTTGGGGCAACACCATTACCAATTACTCTTCCTTCGATACCCGCCGCGCCGAGTGGACGTTTGGCGTCGGCTATGGCGCCGATCTGGCGGTGGCGGAGCGGGTGATCCGCGAAACCATCATGAGCGACAGCCGCTCGCACAGCGATCCGGAGCCGTTCATTCAGGTTAATGCACTAAACAGCAGTTCGGTTGATTTCCTGGTGCGCGTCTGGGTCGATGCCGCCGAGTACTTCCAGTATCAGGCCGACATGAAGCGCAAGGTGAAAGAGGCGCTGGACGCGGCCGGGGTCGATATTCCGTTCCCGACCCGCACCATCGTGCACGCCGAACCGGACGCGCAGAAGGACGAGGCCAGCAAGGCCGCCTGACCGGCTGTGCCGGCCCCCTCGCCGTTACTCCGCGGCGGCGATGGGGGCGCCTGCCTCAACCCCCGCAGGTGAGATCTTCGTGCCCAATACCAGCCGCTCTACCCCCGCGGCGTGAGCGCTGGCAAAGGCATCTGCATAGGCCGGGTCGATATCCGCGGCCAGCCGGAACCGATCGCAATCGGTGCGCTGCACCAGATACAGCATCACAGCCCGGTGGCCCTGTGCCGCCATGTTTGCCAGTTCGCCCAAGTGCTTAGTGCCGCGTGCGGTGACGCTGTCGGGGAACTCCGCCAGCCCCGGCTGGCGCGAGAGCGTCACGCTTTTCACCTCGACATAGCAATCCGGCAGGCCGTCCTGGCTCAGCAGAAAGTCGATGCGGCTGTTCTCACCGTATTTCACTTCTGCACGCACGGATTTGTAGGCCGCAAGCTCCGCGACGTCCCCGTTTTCCAGCGCGGCGCGCAGGGCACGGTTCGGGACCGAGGTGTCGACGCCGGTAAAGTGGCCGCCCTCATGCTCCACCAGCCGCCAGCCGTATTTCAGCTTTTTCTTCGGATCGTCGTTGGGCTCCAGCCAGATTTTCATGCCCGGCTCCGCCAGCCCCATCATGCTGCCGGGGTTGGCGCAATGGGCTGTGACCTCCTGCCCGTCCTCCAGCCGGCAATCGGCGAGGAAGCGTTTGTAGCGGCGGATCAGCACGGCGGGGATCAGAGGGGTTTCAAAGCGCATGACAACGGGCCTATACCTGCGAAGACGAGGTATCAAGGGAGGACAACCATGGCCAATCCGACGGCTGCCATGCTGGTGATCGGAGATGAAATCCTGTCGGGCCGCACTCGCGATGCCAACATGCATTACCTGGCCGGTGAACTGGCCAAGCATGGCATCGACCTGAAGGAAGTCCGCATCGTCAGCGATGATAAGGCGGCGATTATCACCGCGGTCAAGGCGCTGGCCGGGGTCTATGATCATGTCTTCACCAGCGGCGGCATCGGGCCAACCCATGATGACATCACTGCCGACTGCATCGCAAAGGCCTTTGGCGCGCATCTGGACGTGCGCGACGATGCCCGCGCGATCCTGCAGGCGCATTACGACACGCAAGGGCTGGAAATGAACGAGGCCCGGCTGCGCATGGCGCGGATTCCGGATGGCGCTGAGCTGATCGACAATCCGGTCTCTGCGGCGCCGGGGTTCACCCTTGGCAATGTGCATGTGATGGCCGGTGTGCCGATGATCTTTCAGGCGATGGTGGCCAGTGTGATCCCAAAGCTTACCGGCGGTCAGCCGATGCTGTCGCAGACCCTGCGGGTGATGCGCGGCGAGGGCGAGATTGCAGGGCCGCTGCGTCTGCTGGCTGAGGGTTATGAGGATTTGTCGGTCGGCTGCTACCCGTTTCAAAAGGACGGCGTGTTCGGCGCCAACGTGGTGATCCGCGGCACCGACGGCGCACGGATCGATGCGGCAATGACTGAGCTGGCAAAGGAGCTGGAGCAGTGACCACCGACCCCCGGTATTACGCTGTGACAGAGGCGACCTGGCCGCCCGCCTCGGTGCGCGCGCTTGGCCCCGTGACCCTGCGAGAGGGGCAGGGCGGCGGCAGCCGGGTGTCGGCGGCAACGGTCTCCGGCCCGGTTACAGAAGCGCAGATCGCAGCGGCGGAAGAGGCGATGCGCGCCGTGGGGCAGGACAGTTTGTTCATGATCCGCGACGGCGAGGCGGATCTGGACGCGCTGCTGGAGGCCCGCGGCTATGCGGTGAAGGATCCGGTCAATTTGTGGACCTGCCCGGCGGAACGGCTGACGGATTCTCCGGTGCCGCGCGTCACCGCTTTTTGCGTCTGGGAGCCGCTGGCGATCCAGCGCGAGATCTGGGAGCAGGCGGGCATCGGACCGGAGCGTCTGGCGGTGATGCAGCGGGTGCAGGGGCCCAAGACAGGGCTGCTGGGACGCCACAGGGACAAACCCGCGGGCGCAGGCTTTGTGGCTGTTCATGACGGGGTGGCGATGGTGCATGCGCTGGAGATTCTGCCGCATCAGCGCCGGGCCGGCATGGGCGGCTGGATGATGCGCCAGGCCGCGTTCTGGGCGCTGGAAAACGGCGCCAGCGAGCTGGCGGTGCTCTGTACGAAACGTAATGAAGGCGCAAACGGGCTTTATGCTTCCCTCGGGATGGATTGCACCGGACAGTACCACTACCGGATTTTGAAGGAAGGCGATTGACCGCGATGACTGATCAGACCCAGCCCACAGCCCTTGACCTGCCGATGGCGGACCCGCTGCCACCGGAGACGCAGAAGTATTTCGACATCTGCCAGGAAAAGCTGGGTATGGTGCCCAATGTGCTGAAAGCCAATGCGTTCGACATTGATAAGCTGAATGCCTTTACCGGCATGTACAACGACCTGATGCTGGCGGACAGTGGTCTCAGCAAGCTGGAGCGGGAGATGATCGCGGTGGTGGTCTCCTCGATCAACCGCTGTTTCTATTGCCTGGTGGCGCATGGCGCGGCGGTGCGGCAGCTGTCGGGCGATCCGCAGCTGGGCGAGATGCTGGTGATGAACTACCGGGTGGCGCCGCTGGATGCACGGCAGCGGGCGATGCTGGATTTTGCCGCCAAGATGACCACGGCCAGCGCGGAGATCGAAGAGGCGGACCGCCAGGGCCTGCGCGCTGCCGGTTTCAGCGACCGGGATATCTGGGACATCGCCAACGTCACCGGCTTTTTCAACATGTCGAACCGGGTGGCCAGCGCGACGGCCATGGTGCCCAATCCGGAATACCACAGCCAGTGCCGCTAACGCGCCTGATTGCTTTGGCTGGCTTCGCCGCGGCGGTGCTGCTGGCGGCGGGGGCCGGGGCGGTGGAGATGACCCTGCCTTCCGGGGCGGCCGGGGTTTCCGAAAGGGCCACGGCGCTGGGTGTTTACCAGCTTCCGGTGGGCTCTGAGGCCTCGGATGAGGTGCCGTCGCAGAGGTTCGAGGGCCGGATCTTGCGCCGAACCTGGCGGTTGGAGGGTGGCAGCACGGTACTGGAGATCCTGGCGCCGATGCGGGAGCAGCTGCTGGCGCAGGGCTATGAGGTTGTGTTCGATTGCGCGGCACGGGATTGCGGCGGCTTCGGCTTCCGTTTCGGGATCGAGGTGGTGCCTGCGCCGGACATGATGGTGGATATCTCCCGTTATCACTTCCTGTCGGCAGCCAAGGGCGATCAGGCGGTCTCGATCCTGGTGTCGCGGGCAGGCGGCACGGCCTATGTGCAAATGATCACCGTGCAGCCGCCTGATGCGGCAACACCAGAGGTTAAGCCCGCCGCAGAGGCGCCGGCCCCGGTGCGTCCGGTAGAGCTGGCCAAGGTGCTGGAGGTCCGCGGCCACGCAGTGCTGCCCGATCTGGTGTTCGAAAGCGGCTCCACCCGGCTGCGGGAGGGGCAGTATAGCAGCCTGAAGCAGCTGGCGGGCTTTCTGGCCGCCAATCCGCAATACCGGCTGCTGCTGGTAGGCCATACCGACATGGTCGGCTCCCAGCAGCAGAATGCCGGCATTTCCGAGCGCCGGGCGCAGTCGGTAAGGGAGCGGATGATTGAGGCCTACAAGGCCGATGGGGGGCGCATTGACGTCGCCGGTGCCGGTTATCTGGCCCCGATCGCCAGCAACCTTATCCCGGAGGGCCGTGAGGCCAACAGGCGTGTGGAAGCAGTGCTGCTCGCCCCGTAGCAGCTAGTGGCAGGGAACCACCGAAAGGCTCCCGCCCCGGCAGGCGCCTTGGCGTTGCCAAGGCTCCTTGGCGGGGTTGGGCCAGGCTCGGCGCTGCGCGCCGAGCCTGGCCCAACGGACGCGGGAGCATGGAACATGCTCTTGCGGCGAGCGGGAGTGCAGCCGGTGCAACAGGCCATGCCCGGGGCGTTCAGCGGCGGCGCAGGTCCCGCGGGCTGCGCTGGTATCTGGCCTTGAACAGGCGGGAGAAACCGGGCAGTGAGCCGAACCCCGTTGCCAGAGCCACCTCTGTGACTGGCATGGCAGTGCTCATGAGCAGTTCGCGCGCCCGCTGCAGGCGGATCTGAAGATAAGCCTCCTGCGGTGTCATCCCCAATCCGCGTTTGCAGCGCAGGCGCAGGGCTTTCAGGCTGAGGCCAAGCGGCTTGGCAATGTCCGGCAGCGCCAACGGGTCCTGCAGGTTATCCAGCATCATCTGCTGCATCTGCCCCAGCACCGGATCGGCTGAAGGCTGCAGCCGCTGGCGTGCCTCCGGCGGCCGGATGGAGCCATGCGCCATGTCTTCGGACGTGGCAGCTGCCAGCTCGTCCGGGCCGGTGGCCGAAACCCAGGCCAGCATCGCGTCCCCCGTGGCGGTGCCGCCCACGGCGGTCAGCCTGCGTCGGCCGAAACAGTAGATCCGGTCGCTGACCGCAATGCCGGGCCAGCGCTCGCGGAACCCTGCCTCGGCTTCGTGATGCAGCACTGCCTCATGTCCGTCCAGGTAGCCGAGCTGGGCCAGCACCACAGTGCCGGTGTCGATGCCGCCCAGTGTGGCACCTGCGCGCACGGCCCGCGCCAGATAGGCGCGCAGCCCCTGCGGCAGGTGGCGCAAAGGATCGTAGCCGGCGCAAAGCAGCACCAGGTCGGGCGGGTCGCCGAGATCCCAGCCGCTGCGGTCCGGCGCGGCCAGCCGTCCGCTGGAGGCCGGCACCGCCGCCTGGGTGACGCTGAGGGTCTCCCATGTGTAAAGCGGGCGTCCGGCGTTCTTGTTGGCAATGCGCAGAGTTTCCGAGGCCAGCACATAAGCCAGCATCTGGAATTCAGGAAACAGGATGAAGCTTACCTTCGGCATGCCGGGAGTTTAGATGCAAGCAGGGGGCGTTTCCATGCAAATAAGGCAAGTTTCCGGCAGCTAGAGTTCTTCAATTCACAGGAAAGGAAACGCCAATGACCATCATGACACCCACCCCGTTGCAGGGCCGCCCGGCCAATTGCTCTGACGCCGAATGGGAGGCCCGCTGTGAGCTGGCTGCGATCTACAACGCGCTGGTCAAATACCGGCTGACGGATCAAACCAACCAGTGGCATTCGATCCGGGTGCCTGGTGAGGAGGCTTTGATCACCCATCACTATGGCTGGATGCATGAGGAGGTGACCGCGTCGAACCTGGTTAAGGTCGGCTTTGACCGGGTGAACCACAACCCGGAAAACGGCGAGCCGAACCCCTCGGCCACTGAGATCGGCAAGCTGTTCTTTGAGGCGGAGCCGGATAAAAACTGCATCATGCACATCCACACCAAGGCGATCATGGGAGTTTCGGCCCAGGCTGGCGGAGTGGGCCCGTACAGCCAGGCCTATCTGATGATCGGCGGCGGCGATGTTCTGGGCTACACTGACTATGAGTTCGTATGCACCGAGGATTTTCTGAGCGGTCTGCTGGAGGCGGGCCGCGGCAAGAAAGCGGTGGTCGAGGCCTGGCATGGTGCCTTTGTGTTCGGGTCCACAGCGGGCGAGGCCTTTTTCCGGTCCTTCTATCTGGACCAGGCTTGCGCGGTCCAGCTGGAGGTGCAGAAGGCGGCGGCCTGCCCGGGCGTGGCGGTCCGCACCATTCCCGAAGCTGAGCAGAAGCGCCATCTGCGTGATATGGCGGCCAGCGACTGGTACGGCTACGAGGGTGAGCTGGAGTGGCACGCCAACCGCCGGCGGCTGGATCTGGAGGCGCCGCATTACAAGAGCTGAAAAAACCGCCAAGCCGCAGGCCGGAGTGCTCCCGCGCCTTGGCCGCGGCATCCAGGATGCCGCCGAAAGCCTTGGGCCCGGCGCCGCGGCAGCGGCGCTGGCCCAACAGGAGCGGGTCAATCTGTGATTGATCTGCGGCGGGCGGGAGCCTGCCCGCTGCGCTTTTGGCAAGTATTATTAGGAAAAGCCGAAAAAAACCCCCGCAGGGGCGCGGGGGCAGGTCTTCGAGGGATATCTTTGTCCGGCTCCCGGGGGGAGGACCGGTTCAGGTTTTCCATTCGGACGGGTCGCGGTCGGCAAAGGCTGCGACCAGGAAATCGATGAAGGCCCGCACCTTGGGCTGGGTGAACTTGCCGGGCGGGTAAACCGCGTAGATTCCCTGGGTCTCGACCGGCAGGCTGGGCATTACGTCTTCGACCAGCCCTTCCTCCAGCGCCTCGGAATAGAGGTAGCTGGGCAGATAGGCGATTCCGAGTCCGGAAATGGCCGCGGTCAGCAGCGACTGGCCGTCATTCACCGACAGCCAGCCGGAAGTGCGCACCTGCCGCTTTTCGCCGGAAGGAGCGGTGATCTTCCAGACGTTGCCGCTGGACTGGCTGGAGTAATGCAGCAGCTTGTGATTGTTCAGCTCGTCGATCTTTTGCGGGCGGCCGAATTTCTCCAGATAGGCGGGGGAGGCGATCATCCGCTTGGTGGTCTCAGTCAGTTTGCGGGCGCGCAGGGAGCTGTCCTCCAGCTCGCCGATCCGCACCGCCATGTCAAAGCCTTCGGAGATCAGCTCCACATAGCGATTGTTCAGCACCATGTTGACGGTGATGTCCGGGAAGTCGCGCAGGAAGTCGGACAGCACCGGTGACAGATGATTGACGCCGAAGTCGGTCGCGACCGAGATCCGCAGAAGGCCCGAGGGCGCGGATTGCATCGAGGTGACCAGCGCATCCGCCTCGCCTGCGTCATTCAGCACCCGGCGGGCACGGTCGTAGTAGGCCAGACCGATTTCGGTCGGCGACACCCGGCGGGTGGTGCGGTTCAAAAGCCGTGCGCCCAGGCGGGCTTCCAGGCTGGAGACATGTTTGGAGACCGCCGACTTTGAAATCCCCATCTTGCGTGCCGCATCGGTGAAGCCGCCCTGGTCCACCACATTGGCAAAGGCCTCCATCTCGGTCAGTCGGTCCATGTTCACCCATCCTCGTTAAGCTGTGTTGCCGTCAGTGATGCGGGGGAAATCGGGCAAGATCGGGGCGGGGGTGGGATAATTGCGGGGTTTTGCAGGGATCGTCTGCGCGCTGGAAACGGCCAGGCGGCAAGGGTTTTGCAGCGGGGATCGGCATTCAGGAAACTTTAAAGCACAAGCTTGATGACCAGGATCCACAGCGGCAGGGAAACCGCGCTGAGCAACGTGGACTGCGCGATAAGCGTGGCTGCGAGCGTTCGGTCAGCGCCAAAAGCGGAGGCCAGAACATGCGCAGCCGAGGCAGTGGGCAGGGCGGCAAACAGCACCAGAACCGCGGCAAAGCCGGGGTCCGTGCGCAGCAGCAAGCAGGCGGCGAGGGTTGCGGCCGGCACCAGAACCAGCCGCACCAGGCAGAGATAGCCGTTGAACAGGTCCAGCCGCGCCAGGGCCCGCCAGTTCATGGTGGCGCCGATAGAGAGCAGCGCGATGGGAATCGCCGCGTGCGCCAGCATTTCCGCCGGGGCCAGGACCGGTGCGGGGATCCTGTAGCCCGACAGCCCCACCGCAACGCCCGCGACAGAGGCCAGCAGGAAAGGGTTCAGCGCAACCTTCAGCGCGGTCTGCCGCAAGGACAGGCTGCCGCCGCGCGACAGGGCGCTCACCGCCAGTACATTTGCGACCGGCACCGCCATGCCGATGGCAACGGCCATCTGCCCTGTCAGCTCCTTACCGACCGAGGGCAGGGCGACAAAGGCAATCGCGGTGTTGAAACGCCAGGCGGTCTGCCAGGCGCCGGCAAAATCGAGGAACGTCACCGGGCCGAAGCGGCGCGCCAGCAGGCCCAGCCCCAAGGCCAGGGCGAGGATGCCCCACACGGCCGGGCCGATGCGGCCCAGATCCGCCACCGCAATGGGCCGGCCGCTGGCGGCAAAGAACAGCAGCGCCGGGAACAGCACCTCGAAGTTGAGTTTGTCGAGCCCCTGCCAGGCCTGCGGCGCCAGCCGGTTACGAACAATTCCGCCCAGGCCGACCATCAGGAAGCTGGGGGTGAGTCCCATCAGAATGACTGCAAATACCATGGCTCGCTCCCGCTGCGCTGCCCGGCGGCGACACTGCAACTGGCAGGCGCAGCAGGCAAGCGGAAGGATGAAAGATGCGGCGGCTTCGCAAATGGCTGCCGCTATTTTGTGCATTTGTCATGGGCGGCGGGATTGCCAGGCCCGGGCCTGCCGCTAGCTTTGTCTTGTTGGTTGAGACAATTTCTGGAGGACCGGATATGAAACTGCTGATTGCGGCTGCCTTGTCTGCCTGCCTGGCGGCCCCGCTCTGGGCTGGCGGCGAGACGGCCTCGAACCCGGAGGCCAAGGTCTATTTTGCAAATATCCAGGACGGGGACACGGTCACGTCGCCGGTGACGCTGGTCTTTGGCTTGTCGGGGATGGGAGTGGCGCCATCCGGGATTGCGAAGGAGAACACCGGCCATCATCACTTGCTGATCGACCGCCCGCCGCTGGGCCAGGGTGAAGATGGCGCGGACGAGCTGGCCTTTGGCCTGCCGTCGGATGACAACCACCTGCATTTCGGCGGCGGACAGACCGAGGTGACGCTGGAACTGTCCCCGGGCCGCCACACGCTGCAGCTGGTGCTGGGCGACGCAGGCCACGTGCCGCATTCGACTCCGATCATTTCGGATCAGATCACCATCACGGTGGAGTGACGGTTCGGTCTGCGCCGAAGCATCCGGCTGATGGGGCGGGGTAGGGAGGTGTCCCTGAGTAATCAAAGGACACGTCATGCTGACCTGCATCATCCGCTATCACATCGACCCCGCCAAAAAAGCGCAGTTTGAGGAATACGCCCGCAATTGGGGTCAGGCGATCCCGCGCTGCGGGGCCGACCTGGTGGGGTATTACGCGCCGCATGAGGGCTCCTCGACGCTGGCCTACGGGATCTACAACGTGGGGAGCCTGGCGGAGTATGAGGCCTACCGGGCGCGGCTGGCGCGGGATCCGCTGGGGCGCGAGAATTATGAGTTTGCGCAGCGCGAACGGTTTTTGCTGCGCGAGGACCGGACCTGGCTGAAGCTGGCTTCAGCGCCGCATGGGCAGGCAGGGTGAGGGAGGCGCAGATGATTGCCGTGATTTTCGAGGTGGAGACCGCAGCCGGGCAGAGAGAGGCTTATCTGGAAATTGCCGCGGAGCTGCGGCCCTTACTGGAGCAGGTGGACGGTTTCCTGTCGGTGGAACGGTTCCAGAGCCTGAGCGCGCCGGAAAAACTCCTGTCGCTGTCGTTCTGGCGCGACGAGGCTGCGGTGCAGCGCTGGCGAAACCTGGAGGAGCACCGGGCCGCTCAGGCCAAGGGGCGGGCCGGGGTCTTTGCGGACTACCGGCTGCGGGTGGCGGGTGTGATCCGGGATTACGGTATGTCCACGCGGGAAGCTGTGCCTCCTGACAGCCGTGCCGTTCACGGCTGAGCACACAGGCTGGGCGGGGAAAGCGCCCCGCGCGGCGGGCGCGGGGCGGAAAACGGTCAGGCTGCGGCGCGCGGGTGCGTGCCTTCCTCAATCTCTTCCGCGATCTTCGACACAAACGCCTTCAGGTCCTCGGGCTGGCGGCTGGTCACGATGCCCTGATCCGTAACGACTTCGGCGTCTTTCCAGTTGGCGCCGGCATTGGAGATGTCGGTCTTGATCGAGTGATAGGATGTCATGTTGCGGCCCTTGGCAACGCCGGCCTCCGCCAGCACCCAGGGCGCGTGGCACACGGCGGCGATCACCTTGCCGCTGTCATGGAAGGTCTTGACCAGATTGATGACATCGTCCTCGACCCGCAGCAGATCGGGATTGATTTGGCCGCCGGGGATCACCAGCGCGTCGTATCCATCCGCCTTGGCATCAGCGATTTTCAGATCGGCCTCGGCCTCGCGGCCCCAGTCGCTGCCTTCCCAGCCCTTGGCAGGCTTGCCGTCGAGGGTGGCGACATGGACCTCAGCGCCCTTCACTCGCAGCTGGTCGCGCGGAAATTCCAGTTCCGACTGCTCAAACCCATGGGTGGCAATGATCAGGATCTTTGCATCTGCGATTTTGGGCATAACGGGCTCCTTTCCTGTTCTGAAATGCCATACCGCCCGGTGGGGCGGTGCTACAGAACAAACGCGCGCCCGTCCGGCGGTGTTCCGGACGGGCGCGCAGGGAGTAGAAGTCCGCGGCGTTTGGCCGCAGGTCAGAGGCCGGCTGCCAGCCGCGTGCCCTGGTTGATGGCGCGTTTGGCGTCCAGTTCCGCAGCCACGTCGGCACCGCCGATCACATGGGCGGTGATTCCGCGTTCTTCCAGCTGATCTGCCAGCGACCGCTCGGACACCTGGCCCGCGCACAGCACGATGGTATCGGCCGGCACCAGCGTCGGGTTCTCCCGGGCCTCGCCGAAGCTCACGTGCAGGCCTTCTTCGTCGATTTTCTCGTAGTTCACGCCGCCCAGGAACTCGACGTCCTTCATCTTGAGCGTGGCGCGGTGGATCCAGCCGGTGGTCTTGCCGAGGCGTTTGCCGTGGCGTTCGGCCTTGCGCTGCAGGAGTGTCACTTGACGGGCAGGGGCGGCGGGTTGCGGACCCTCGGGGGCAAGGCCCGCGCGATGCTCAGCGGGGTCGGCGACGCCCCATTCCTTCATCCAGGCGGGCAGATCGGTGGCGGGGCTGTGGCCCTCTTCCAGGAGGAACTCGGAGACGTCAAAACCGATGCCGCCGGCGCCGATCACGGCGACCTTTTGGCCGACCGGCTTCTTGTGGCGCAGCACGTCAATATAGCTCAGCACATTGTCCCGGTCCTGGCCCGGGATGGCCGGATCGCGCGGCAGGACGCCGGTGGCAATTACCACCTCGTCGAAACCGGTCAGATCATCCGCCGAAACCTCACGGCCCAGTTCCAGCGTGACGCCTGCATCAGCAACCATCACCCGGTACCAGTCCACCAGGCCCCAAAATTCTTCCTTGCCCGGCACCTGTTTGGCCATGTTGAGCTGGCCGCCGATCTCTTCAGACTTGTCGAACAAGGTGACTTTGTGCCCCCGTTGCGCCGCTGTCACTGCGGTGGACAGACCGGCGGGACCAGCGCCGACGATGGCCACCGTTTTGGCGGCCGCGGCCGGTTCGATCACCAGCTCGGTCTCGTGGCAGGCGCGCGGGTTGACCAGGCAGGAGGTCAGCTTGCCGCTGAATGTATGGTCAAGGCAGGCCTGGTTGCAGGCGATGCAGGGGGCGATCTGGTCCGCATGCCCTGCTTCGGCCTTGGCGACGAAATCCGCATCCGCCAGCATCGGCCGCGCCATCGACACCATGTCGGCGCAGCCGTCCGCCAGCACCTCTTCCGCCACGTCCGGCGTGTTAATCCGGTTCGATGTGATCACCGGAATGCCGACCTTGCCCATCAGCTTCTTTGTGACCCAGGCAAAGGCCGCCCGCGGAACGCTGGTCGCGATGGTCGGGATGCGCGCCTCGTGCCAGCCGATGCCGGTGTTGAGGATTGTGGCGCCGGCCTTTTCGATCTCCTGCGCCAGCTGCACGACTTCCTCGTGGGTGGAGCCGTTGGGCACCAGGTCGATCATCGACAGGCGGTAGATGATGATGAAATCGCGGCCCACGGCCTCGCGGGTGCGGCGCACCACTTCGATGGGCAGGCGCATGCGGTTTTCGTACGACCCGCCCCAGCGGTCCTCGCGCTTGTTGGTATGGGTGACCAGGAACTGGTTGAGGAAGTAGCCCTCGCTCCCCATGATCTCGACCCCGTCATAGCCGGCTTCCTGTGCCAGCTGCGCGGCGTTCACGATGTCAGCGATCTGCTTCTCGATGCCTGCCTCGTCCAGCTCCTGCGGCGGGAAGGGGGAGATCGGCGATTTCACCGGGCTGGGGGCGACGCATTTGGGGCCATAGGCATAGCGGCCCGCGTGCAGGATCTGCATTGCGATCTTGCCGCCGGCCTCGTGGACGCGTTTGGTCACCACGGAATGATTGGCGACGTCCTTGGCGCTGGTCATCATCGCGGCACCGGGCAGGACCGAGCCTTCGAGGTTGGGGCCGATGCCGCCGGTCACCATCAAGGAGACACCGCCGCGGGCGCGGGCGGCATAGAACTCGGCCACCCGGTTCCAGTCGCCGGTTTCCTCCAGCCCGGTGTGCATGGAGCCCATCAGCACGCGGTTCTTGAGCTGGGTGAAGCCGAGATCCAGCGGGGCAAGCAGATTGGGGTACGCAGTCATCTAAAACTCTCCCTGGCAGTTACCGCTAGGATCGCCCCGCGAAGGCCGGCTTGTCACGTGTAAACGCCGCGTCACCCTCTTGCGTGCCCCGGCGGCAAGCGGTCTAAGGTTCAGGGAAACGCATTTCGAGGAGAGCCGGATGACGCCGGAAGAGATTGCCAAGCTGCCCTATCGCCCCAACGTAGGCGTGATGCTGATCAACGCAGAGGGCGCGGTGTTCGTTGGGCAGCGCAAGGACCGGTACAAGGACGCCTGGCAAATGCCGCAGGGCGGGATCGACAAGGGCGAGGACCCGCGGATCGCGGCCCTGCGCGAGCTGGAGGAAGAAACCGGCGTGGGGCCGGAGCTGGTGGAGATCATCGCAGAGAGCGATGGCTGGCTGCCTTATGACCTGCCGCATGACGTGGTGCCCGGTTTCTGGGGCGGCAAATACCGCGGGCAGGAGCAGAAGTGGTATCTGATGCGGTTCCTGGGAACGGATGAGCAAGTGAACATCGAAACCGACCACCCGGAATTCTCTGCCTGGTGCTGGCAGCCGGTCGATAGCCTGGTGGAGAAGATCGTGCCCTTCAAGCGTGAGGTCTATGCGCGGGTGGTGGAAGAGTTCCAGGAGTTTTTGTGAGATGCATTTCCCGCGGTTCTTGTACGGATGTTTCGCCCGGCCGGCAGGCCGGGCAGCGCCTGACCTTCACAATGGGAAGGCGCATTGCACCTTCCTAAGGTCAGGCGCTGCCCTAGGCGTATTCGCCGCAGCCTTGTTGCCGGTAATGTCTGTAACTCCCGCCGCGGCCCTCAGCTGCCTGCCTTGGGGGCCTGCGGACGCCTATTTGCAAGCTGCTGCATCAGAGAGCGCCTATAATGTCATCGCGGGCGAACTGCGGTTCGACGAAAGCCTGCTGCCGCAATCGCATTCGGACAATCCCAATGAGACCCCGCCGCTGACCAGGATCCCGGCACAGATTTCGGGCAAGATGCTGGAGGGCAAGTATTTCTCAGGGCGGGTCAATGTGCCGGCGATGCTGGAGGTGGAATGCCTTGGCCCCTGGTGCGGCGGGATGAAGTCCGGTGCGGATTATGTGTTCTTCGCCGAACAGCGCGGGCAGGAACTGGTGATCCGGGCGGGTGCTTGCGGCGGTTTCGCATTTGGCGATACGCCTGAGGTCCGGCGGCAGGTGCTGGAGTGCCACCGCGGCGGGGCCTGTGAGCCTGCGATGCCGCGGTGACGGGAGTTACTCTGCCGGCGCTGTGGCGCGATTCGCGCGCCGCTGCAGCCGGGCTTGGCCGAGCCACAGGCTGAACAGGGCCAGCAGCGCGCCCAGCATCTGGTTGGGCGTCAGCGTCTCTCCCAGCAGCAGCCAGCCCAGGATCACTGCCGACAGCGGGCTCAGCACGCCCAGCAGCGAAACCTGCGAGGGTTCGATCCGGGCGAGACCCCGGAACCACAGGATATAGGTCAGCGCCCCGCCGATCAGACTCATATAGGCGAGCCCTGCGATATTGGCGGCGGTGAAGACAGGCAGCTCCGGCACCGTCCAAAGCGCAATGGGGACCAGCAGCAAACCGCCCGCGGTGAGCTGCCAAGCGGTGAAGGTGAGCGGCGGCACCGGCGGCTGCCATTTTCGCGTCAGAACCACGCCTGCCGCCATCGACGCCGCTCCGCCCAGACCCGCCAGCACGCCCAGCGTATCAAGCTTGGCGGCAGGCGTCAGAACCAGCAGGGCCACGCCCGCAATGCTGAGCACAGAAGCAGCGACGGCGGCGGCGCGGATCTGCGTTTTCAGTAACAGGGCCGACAGAAACACCACGATCAGGGGCTGCACCGCACCCAGGGTGGCGGCGACTCCGCCCGGCAGGCGGTAGGCGGAGACGAACAGCAGCACCCAGAACAGCGAGAAGTTCAGCGCGCCCAGCACCATAAGGCGCGGCAGCCAATTCAGCGGCGGCAGCTGGCGCACCAGCACCAGCAGCAGCAACCCGGCAGGCAGCGCCCGCAGCAGGGCCACCACAAGCGGCGAATGGCCAGGCAGCAGGGACGTCGTCACGATATAGCTGCTGCCCCAGATGGCAGGGGCCAGCGCCGTCAGCAGAAGGGTGCGGATGGGCATGTGTCTCTCCTTATCTTGATGTCGAGATAATGGTTTTTATCTTGACGTCAAGATGTAAAGGCTTAAACCGGTAGCCATGGATCATGTGGATTTTATCACCCAGCAATGGGGGCAAGAGCGGCCGGACCTGGACGTCACGGCCATGGGCGTTATCGGCCGGGTGGCGCGGCTGTACCTGGCTTACCAGCGCGAGATGCATAAGACTTTTGCCGAATTCGGGCTGAATGCGGCCAAGTTCGATGTGCTGGCCACATTGCGCCGGTCGGGTGCGCCCTACACGCTGTCGCCGGGTGAACTGCTGAAGGCGACGATGGTGGCTTCCGGCACCATGACCAACCGGATCGACCGGCTGGAGGCGGACGGGCTGGTCAAGCGGGACGTGAACCCGGAGGACAGCCGCAGTTTCCTGGTCGGCTTGACGGAGGAGGGGTTTGCGCTGATCGACCGGGCGGTGACAGCACATGTGCAGACCCAGAAACGGCTTCTGGCAGGGCTGAGCGCTGCGGAGGTGGAAGCGTTGACCGGGCTTTTGAGCAAGGCCCAGGCAGCAGCTGATCGGTCTGAAACAAAGCATTCCGGCTGAACCGGCGAAGCTGCGCGGGCTGGCGCCCTTGTGTCCTACGGACGGAGGGCGGGGCGTGGCGCGGAGCGGCTTTGCCGCTCCGCGCCACGCCCAACGGGAGGAATTGCACCGTCAGGTGCGGTTTCGACGGGCGGGAGTGCCGCGCCGCCCTTAGACCAGACCGGCCTCTTCCAGCAGGTGCAGCACGTGGGTTTCCGGGCGCGGGCCGATGTGGCGGATCACCTCGCCCGCGCAGATGCAGCCCATCCGGGCGCAGATTTCCATGCTCCGGCCGGTGGCCATGCCGAACAGGAACCCGGCGGCAAACTGGTCGCCTGCGCCGGTGGCATCCACTGGCACAATCGTCTCGACCGGCACGTCGATGCGCACACCTTCGTTCAGCACCGTGACCCCGTCGCCGGAGCGGGTGCAGACCACCAGCGGGCAGATCGCCGCGGTTTTGGCCATTGCGTCTTCCAGGTCGCTGTTTTCGAACAGGGCGCAGATTTCGTCCTGGTTGCCGATTACGAAATCCAGCTCGTTGCCGATGAGGTTGAGGAAGTCGGCCCGGTGGCGTTCGACGCAGAACGGGTCGGAAATCGAGATGCCAACCTTGCCGCCGCCCTCGCGGCAGTCGCGGGCGGCCTCCAGAAAGGCGGTCTTGCCCTTGTCCTTGTCGAACAGGTAGCCCTCGAGGAACATGATCTGCGCGTTGCCGGCCACGTCCTGCGGCACGTCTGCCGAACTCACTTCTGAGGAAATACCCAGGTAAGTGTTCATCGACCGCTCCCCGTCGGGCGAGACAAAGATCATCGACCGTGAAGTCGGCAGCTCACCATCGGTGACCGGCGGGTTCACGAAGTCCACGCCCTCGTTGTTCATCGCATCTGCGTAGAACTTCCCAAGCGCATCGTCGCGGACCCGGCCAATAAATGCGGCGTCCAGCCCCAGCGCGCCGGCGCCCGCGATGGTGTTGGCCACCGAGCCGCCGGGGGTCAGCACCCGGTTGCCCATCGCTGCATAAAGATCCTCGCAGCGGTCGCGTTCGATCAGCTGCATGATGCCTTTTTCGATGCCCTGCTCGGCCAGGAAGCTGTCCTCGCACTGCGCAATCACGTCGACGACAGCGTTGCCGATACCGACGAGATGATAGGTTTTGGTCATGAACTGCCCTCCTCGGGGATGTTTGTGCCGGGTCCGGGGCCGGCGTGTCTGTTTCGATAATCGCTATGGCCGGGATCAATCAGGTGCCGGCCCGGCCGGGGAATGGCTGAGAGGCTGCGCCTCAAAGGTTCTTGTCCTCATACATGCAGAGGTCGCGGATGAGGCAGCTTCCGCACATCGGCTTGCGCGCCTTGCAGTGGTAGCGGCCGTGCAGGATCAGCCAATGATGGGCGTGCTGCTGGAAGTCCACGGGGATATTGTCCTCGATGGCGCGTTCCACGGCATCGACATCTTTGCCCGGGCAGATGCCGGAGCGGTTGCCGACCCGAAAGATATGAGTATCGACTGCCTGGGCCGGGTAATGCCACCACATATTCAGAACGACATTAGCGGTCTTGCGGCCGACGCCGGGCAGCGACTGCAGCGCGGCGCGGGAGTTGGGCACCTCGCCGCCGTAGTCTTCGACCAGGATCCGGGACAGCTTGATCACGTTCTTGGCCTTGTTGCGGTAAAGGCCGATGGTTTTGATATGCTCGATCAGGCGCTCCTCGCCCAGATCCAGCATTTTCTGCGGGGTGTCCGCGATCTTGAACAGCTCTTGGGTTGCCTTGTTCACGCCGGCATCGGTTGCCTGCGCAGAAAGCGCCACCGCCACCACCAGCGTGTAGGCGTTGACATGCTCCAGCTCGCCCTTGGGTTCCGGTTCAGCTGCCTGGAACCGCGTGAAGATCTCGCGGAGGGTATGATAATCGAGTTGCTTGGCCATCGCGCGCCATATGTACAGGTCAGACCTTAAAGCGCAATTTATTTTGCACCCCGCAACCCGGTTGCCGGGCGTTTCACGGTGGCGCTCCGGCCTGCCTGCCTGCGCAAAGCCGTTGCGCCGAACGTCATATTTCGCATGTTCCGGGTCGAATGGCGGGCCTGCGCGGGGTAACTTGGCTTGCAAGACAGCCGAAGGACACAGCGATGAATATCGAAGCACGGGAAAGCACGTATCACTACGGCGTCATGCGGCGGGCGATTGAGTTGATCGACGATGGCGGCGAGGATCTGACGCTGGAACAGCTGGCCGCCCGCATGGACATGAGCCCGGCGCATTTCCAGCGGCTGTTCTCGGCCTGGGTAGGCGTGTCGCCCAAGCGATACCAGCAGTATCTGCGGCTGGGCCACGCCAAGGCGCTGCTGCGCGACCGGTTCACCACACTGCAGGCTTCGCACGCGGTGGGGCTGTCGGGATCCGGGCGGCTGCACGACCTTTTCCTGCGCTGGGAGGCGATGAGCCCTGGCGAATATGCCCGCAAAGGTGACGGCCTGCGGATCTTCTGGGGATGGTTCGACAGCCCCTTTGGCCTGGCCCTGGTAATGGGCACCGAAAAGGGTATCTGCGGGCTGGCCTTTGCCGCCGAAACCGGGGCGGAGCCCGCCATGGCCGACATGCGCGCCCGCTGGCCGCAGGCGGAATTCGTCGAGGACCCAGCGGCCCTGCGACCGCTGGCAGAGGCGGCCTTTGCCCAGAAGGGTGAGACCGCGCTGCACATGATCGGCGCGCCGTTGCAGATCAAGGTTTGGGAGGCGCTGTTGCGCGTCCCCTCGGGCCATGTCACCACCTATTCCGAACTGGCCCAGGCGATCGGCTCTCCGCGCGCGGTTCGGGCTGTCGGCACCGCAGTGGGGCGCAACCCGGTCAGCTGGCTGATCCCCTGCCACCGTGCCCTGCGCAAGTCCGGGGCGCTGGGCGGCTACCACTGGGGCCTGCCGGTCAAACGCGCGATGCTCGCTTATGAGGCCGCCCGGGACGAGGAGAGTCCGGCGCAAGAAGTGCGCGCCGCCGGCTGAACAGGCGTTGCAGCAGCCCGGGGCGGGCGGGCCTGGACGCCTGTTGCGCCTCGTGACGGCTGCGCGCTGCTTCAAGCTCAATTTCATGCGTGGCCAATGGGCGGCGCTGGTTTTCCCAGCGGTCCAGTCCCAGGGTGATCAGCACGATCCAGTCATAACTCAGCATGGCGTTTCTCCTTCTTGAGGAGGCCAGAAAACCAGAGCACTGCTGACAGGCTGTTGTCAGTGGCATGTGTTAGGGTGTCAGCAGACTGTCACTGGAGACTGCCCATGCCCCGCACTGGCCGCCTGTTTGAAATCATCCAGATTCTGCGCACCGCCGCGGCCCCGGTGCGGGCAGAGGATCTTGCCGAGACGCTGGAGGTCAGCAAACGCACGATCTACCGCGATATCGCCGCACTTCAGGCGATGCGCACGCCGGTGGAGGGCGAGGCCGGGATCGGCTACATGCTGCGCAAGGGGTATGACCTGCCGCCGCTGAATTTCGACGAGGAGGAGCTGGAGGCGCTGCACGTCGGTTTGGCGATGCTGATGCGCACCGGCGACGGCGCCCTGCAGAAGGCGGCCGCGCGGGTAAGCCACAAGATCAAGGATGTGCATGCCACTGCCGACTGGCTGCAGGTAGCCCCCTGGGGGGCGCCGCTGGACGACCCGGAGCAGGGCTGCGTCTCCAAGGCGCTGCTGCGCCAGGCCGTGCGGGAAAGCCGCAAGCTGCAGCTTACCTATCTCAGCCCGGAGAGCGGCGAGAGCTGCCGCACCCTGCGGCCGCTGGCGCTGATCTATCATATCGACTGCACCATGCTGGCGGCGTGGTGCGAACTGCGCGGCGGGTTCCGCCACTTCCGCACTGACCGGATGCTTGCAGCGGACATGCTGGAGGACGGGTTCGCGCCAGAAGCCGGCGCCTTGCGCAAACTGTGGATGGAGCAGGAGGGCTGGGACTTTGCTTTTGCACCATAAAATGCGGTGTTTGCGCGGATTTTGCGCGGTATTTCGCCGAAACTGCAAGACCGTCTCTTGAGTAGGCGCGGTGCCGGCATGATATTCGAGCGGACCTCCGGGCTTCCCCGGACCTTAGAAAGCAGAAGGCAATTTGATGATGCAGATGAAACTCACCACGGCTGGTATTGTCGCCGCAGCACTGGGCCTGAGCGCCTGTACCGATCCCGCAACCGTCGGCACGCCGGGCAGCAACACCCAGAAGGGCGCAGTCCTGGGCGGCATCATCGGTGCGGGCGTCGGTGCGATCGCCAATGACTCCGACCGTGGCCTTGGGGCAGCAACCGGTGCTTTGGTTGGTGCAGCTGCCGGCAGTGTGATCGGCAACCAGCTGGACGCGCAGGAGCGCGAGCTGCGCCAGACCCTGGCCAATGACTCGATCACCATCGTCAACACCGGCGACCGCCTGATCCTGTCCTTCCCGAACGATCTGACCTTCGCCACCGACAGCGCCTCGGTTGCGCCGGCGGTGCAGGCCGACCTGCGCCGGGTGGCCGACAGTCTGGTGCGCTACCCCAACAGCACCATTCAGGTGATCGGCCACACCGACAGCGATGGCGATGCCGGATACAACCAGGGCCTCTCGGAGCGCCGCGCCAATGCGGTGGCCAGCCACATCCAAGCCGGCGGCGTGCCCTATCACCGGATGCGGATCATCGGCCGCGGCGAGTCGCAGCCGGTGGCGTCCAACCTGACGCCGGAGGGCAAGGCCCGCAACCGCCGCGTCGAAGTTGTGGTGATCCCGCAGGCAGCCTGATCCGGCACCTGCAGGCAAAATGTGCAGCCCGTCCCCCTGCGGGGCGGGCTGTTTTCGTGGGTGCGGCCAGGCCGGTTAATGTAACGCCGCACATTGCCTGCGCGGCGATTGCTGTTTTCTGCCGGGGGCCGCTTCATACATGATGGGCACAACAGAGACGCGAACAGAAGGAATCCCCCATGGCTGACCCCGTATTGCTCACCATTTCCGGATCGCTGCGCCGCGAGGCCACCAACCGCAAGCTGCTGGCGGAGGCAGTTCGAGTGTTCGGGCCCGCATCGGTGGTTGAGGCGGATCTGAACCTGCCGCTGTATGACGGCGACGCAGAGGCAGCGGACGGCATCCCACCCGCCGTGCAGAAGCTGGCGGATCAGATTGCAGCCGCGGACGCGGTGGCAATCTCCACCCCGGAATACAACAAGGGGCCGTCCGGTGTGCTGAAAAACGCGCTCGACTGGGTGAGCCGCACCGAGGGCAACCCCTGGGCAGACAAACCTGTTGCGGTGATGTCGGCCGCAGCCGGCCGGGCCGGCGGCGAGCAGGCGCAGGCGCTGCTGCGCGGTTTCCTGGTGCCGTTCCAGTCGCGGGTGCTGTCGGGTCCGGGGGTGCATTTGGCAGGCTCCAGCAAGGAGTTCGATGAAACCGGCCGGCTGACCAGCGCGCAATATGAGGCGACGCTGACCAAGCTGATGGAAAAGCTGCGGGCCGAACTGGTCCGCTGAGCTTGCCTCGAAGCGGGCTGCGGCTAAGGTGGCGGTATGACTAGCGAAACCGCCGCCGCTCCCGCGCGGAATCTGACCGACATGCTGGATCCGGCCCGGGCCGCCGCTTTTCAGGCTGCGCTGGGGCTGGCCCCGGACATAGCGGCAGGCAGCGAGTTGCCGCCGTTCTTTCACCAGCTCTACTTCTGGACACCGCTGCCGCCGGAGGGGCTGGGCCGCGATGGCCATCCCAAGGTGGGCGGTGCCGGGCTGATCCCGGACATGGGCCTGCCGCGCCGGATGTGGGCTGGCGGGCGGCTGCGGTTCGAGAAGCCCCTACTGGCCGGAATCGCGGCAGAGAAGTCCTCTGTGCTGGAAAAGGCGGAGCAAAAGGCGGGCCGCACCGGTCCCTTGGGGCTGGTGAGGCTGCGCCATGAGATCCGTCAGGAGGGAAGGCTCTGCCTCACAGAGTGGCATGACCTGGTTTACCGCGAAGACCCGGACGCCGCTGCACCGGAACCGGTGCCTCCAGTGGCGCGGACCGATGAGACGGAAGCGCGGGAGGTGCCGTTCAGCTCGACCCTGCTGTTCCGCTACTCGGCGCTGACCTTCAACGGGCACCGGATCCACTATGACCTGGATTACGCCCGTGATGTTGAGGGGTACGAAGGGCTGGTGGTGCACGGCCCCTTGCTGGCCCAGCACCTGATGCTGCTGGCGGAGGAGCTGATGGGGCCGCTCGCGGAGTTTTCCTTCCGGGCGTCCTCGCCGCTGATGCACTTCGAGAACGCAACGCTGTGCCGCAAGGGCCGGGACCTGTGGGTGCGCGGGCCGGACGGACGGCAGTGCATGAGCGCCGTGGCCGCGCCGATGGAGTGAATCAGGGGCTCCCGCGCCCCAAGCTGCCCTGGAAGGGCAGATTAGGGGCTTGGGCGTGGCGCCGCTGCGCGGCGCTTTTTTCTGCTGAGACGCGCTTGCGCGGCAATACTGTCTCTGAAGGCGCAATTTCAATTGTCAGAAACCCTTCCCCGCCTAAAGGGTATGCCGCGTGGCGGCTGGCGCCGCCCTTGACCCGTCAAACGGCGGAAGAGGTGCGGGGTCAGAGGTTGTCTTCGACCCGGAAGCCCTCGGGAATGCCGTCCTTCCCCTCCAGCAGCAGGTCCGCCATTACATGAGCCGCCTTGGGTGCCATTCCAAAGCCGATCTTGAAACCGCCATTGGCGATGTAATGGCCGTCGCGGCCAGGCCAGGCGCCGAGCATCGGGGCGCGGGACTTGGCGCGGGGGCGCACACCGGCCCAGCGTTCGATCACCTCGGCCCCGTGCAGCACCGGCACCGCGGCGCGGGCGCGCTCGATCACGTCGTCGAGCTGGGAGTCGGTGGCTTTGCCATCCTCGAACTCGCGCTCGGAGGTTGAGCCGATGGCAAGGGTGCCGTCCGCATGCGGGATGATGTGCAGGCCGTCGGCATAAAGCTGCGGCACCTCACCCTCGTGAAAGCGCAGCAGCGTGGCCTGGCCCTTGACGCCGCCGCCCATGGTTTTGCCGAAGGCCTCGTTCAGCTCCAGCAGGCCGGCATACCCCTTGGCGTGCACCACCTTGCCCTGATCCGGGGCTTCCTGTTGCACCTCTACCCCCATCACCGCCAGCGCAGAGACCAGCGCGGCGCAGGCGCGGCGGGGGTGCATGCGGGCGCTGAGGGTGTCGTGGACGACATAGCCGGTGGCACTGGGCGGCACCCAAGGGCCCAGGGACGCGGCCTCGCAGACGCGCCATTCGGCCTCGTCCTTCCAGAAATCGCGGGCGGTTTGTTCGCGCAGGCGGGCCAGTTCCAGCGTGCGTTCGTCGTTGATCGGCTGCAGCCGTCCGGTGCGGCCGTAGCCGGGGGAAACACCGCCGGTCGCCTCGACCTCCTCCCAGAAGCTTTCGGCCATCAGCAGGCTTTCCAGCTGGAACTGTTTCTTGGCATTCCAGTTTTCCGGCACATGCGGCGCCAGCGCGCCGACCAGCCCGCCGCTGGAGCCGGCGCCTGCTCCGTATGGATCCACTACCTGAACTTGCGCACCATGCCGGGCGCAGAGCCAGGCGATTGACAGGCCGAAGATGCCCGCCCCGCGCACCGTTACATCTGCCATTGCCATTTGGTATTCCTTTCGCCAGTGTCGCGCCGTTCCGGACAACCACTTAGGGGATTATAGCATGGCAGACCAGCAGGCCCGCCTCAGCTGGCGCGATGGCACTGTTCCGGTGTCGGATCAGTTCGATGATCCCTATTTCTCGATCCAGGACGGTCTGGCGGAGACGGAGCATGTGTTCCTGGCGGGCAACGATCTGCCCGGGCGATTTGAGCCGGGGTTCCGGATTGCCGAGCTGGGCTTCGGCACCGGCCTTAACATGCTGGCAGCCTGGCGCGCCTGGGAGGCAGCGGGGCAGGAGGGGGTGTTGCGGTTCACCAGTTTCGAAGCCTTCCCGATGGCGCCCGCAGACATGGGCAAGGCGCTGGAGACCTTTCCCGCCCTTGCGCCCTGGACGGAACGGTTCCTTGACAAATGGCAAGGGGCCGGAGCTTGCGACCTTGGCAGCCTGCAATTGGAGGTGGTTAAGGGCGACGCACGGATGTCGCTGGCGGAGTGGACAGGGCAGGCGGATGCCTGGTTTCTGGACGGGTTTTCGCCAGCCAAGAATCCCGAGTTGTGGGAGGAAGCCCTGATGGCCCAGGTGGCTGCGCATACTGCGCCGGGCGGAACGACCGCGACCTACACCGCGGCGGGCTTTGTGCGCCGCGGGCTGGAGGCGGCAGGATTCGACGTGACCCGCATTCCCGGCTACGGGCGCAAGCGGCATATGACAAAGGCGGTACTGCGATGAGCATGGTTCCACAGGCCAAAAGCCTGCCCCAGCCCCGGGTTCAGCAGAACAACGTGCCGCTGGGCATCCTGCTGATGATCAGCGCCACCATTGTCTTTGCCCTGCAGGACGGTATCTCGCGCCACCTGGCGGGCACCTACAACACCTACATGGTGGTGATGGTGCGCTACTGGTTTTTTGCCGCCTTTGTCGTGTTCCTTGCGGCACGGGCCAAAGGCGGGATCAAAGAGGCAGCCCGTACTGATCAGCTGAGGCTGCAAATCTTCCGCGGCGTGCTGCTGGTTGGGGAAATCTGCGTGGCGGTCTATGGGTTTACCGTGCTGGGCCTGATCGAGAGCCAGGCGGTGTTCATCTGCTATCCGCTGCTGGTGGCCGCGCTTAGCGGCCCGGTGCTGGGCGAGAGCGTCGGCTGGCGGCGCTGGGCGGCTATCGGAGTTGGCCTGATCGGTGTTCTGATCATCCTGCAACCGGGCATGGGTGTGTTCAACCCGGCGGCGGTGATCCCCTTCATCTCGGCGCTGATGTTTGCGGTCTACGGGCTGGTGACCCGCTATGCCGCGCGCAAGGACAGCACAGCCACCAGCTTCTTCTGGACCGGGGTTGCCGGCATGGTCTTCATGACTGCCATCGGCATCTGGTTCTGGGAGCCGATGACCCAGCAGGACTGGATCTGGATGGCTCTGCTTTGCGTTTCCGGCGTGACCGGACACTGGCTGCTGATCAAATGCTACGAGATGGCCGAGGCCAGCGCAGTGCAGCCCTTTGCCTATTTCCACCTGATCTGGGCGGCGATGCTGGGCATGGCGGTGTTCGGCGAGGTGATCCGCACCAATGTGGCCATCGGTGCGGGGGTTATCATCGCAGCAGGGCTGTTCACCCTATGGCGCGAACGCGTGAAGCGTTGAGCCCATGAGCTCCTTGGAAAAGGGCACCGGCAGCGGCTCCTTGCCAAGCCTGGCCCGGTAAACAGGCAAGCTTTCGGTGACCCGCATCACATAATTGCGGGTCTCGTTGAAGGGGATGTGCTCAATCCAGTCGACAATGTCCGGGTCGCCGTCGCGCGGGTCGCCATAGCGCTCCATCCAGGTCGCAGGGCGGTGCGGCCCGGCGTTGTAGCCCGCCGCCATCATCACCACGTTGCCGCGGAACTTGCCCGCCAGCCCGGCCAGGTAGTTCGCCCCCAGCTTGGCGTTGTAATCCCACTCCGCCGTCAGGCGGGAAGTCTTATGGCCTGCCAGGATGCCCAGCTCAGTCGCGACCAGCTTCGCGGTGGCCGGCATCACCTGCATAAGACCGCGCGCCCCGGCATGGCTGATCACTGCCGGATCGAATTCGCTTTCGCGCCGGGCGATGGCCAGGGTCATTTCCTCCGCCATCGGCAGCTGCCGCTTGGCAACTGGATGCAGCGGGTAATAGGCGCCCTCCAGCTCCACCCCGCTGCGGGCGGCGCGTTTGGAGATCATGACCGCCAGGTGCGGCTGGTTCAGCTCCACTGCCATCTGTCCCAGCTGGCGGGCCTGTACCGGCGGCAGGTCCTCGACGAGATGGGTCAGGAAGCGCTCGGCCAGCGCCAGATCGCCTGCTTTCAGCAGCAACAAACCGGCCTCGGCAACGGTGGACTTCATGAAATCCGCCGTCTGCCAGTCCGGCAGCGGTGCCGGTTTCACCAGCGCCGGGTCGAAGGGGCGGCCCAGTTGCTCGGCCGCCAGCAGCCCGTAGAATGAGGTCTGGTATTCTGCGGCTGCCGCATAGGCCTCGTGCGCCTTGTCGGCCTGACCAAGAGCAGCGTTAGCACGGCCCAGCCAATAGCCGCCGCGGCCGATCGAGATCGGGGTTTCCACCGACGCCAGGAAGCGCTGAAAATGCACCGCGGCCAGTTCCGGGTCGCGCAGTTTTTGCAATGCGATGTAGCCAGCCAGCCATTCGCAATCGGAGTATCCATAGCCGTCCGCGGGGGTCGAGAAGTGGTAGGCGGCCAGCTGGTAAGCACGCTCATGTTCGCCGTCGCGCATCAGCTGCCGGGCCAGATCACGGCGGCGGCGCAGCCATTTACCGGGTTCACCCAGGTTTTCGGCGCTGGTGCTGCGGTCCATCATCATCGCGATGGCGCCGTCCTGCAGCCGCTTGCGGTCACGCCAGGCAAAGCGGTCGTAGGCAAGTCCCGCCGCCCCCTTCAGCCGGTCCGGAACCGCCTCGATCCGCGCGTCCACGCCCGGCGCGCGCTCCTGCAAGGCGATGCGCGCTTCGGCCAGCTTGCGCTCACCCTCGGGCACCAGCGGCAGCATCCGTTTGGCGCTGACCAGGTGGTTCTCCCACAACAGCCGGTCCAGCCGCGCGGTGTGGTGCGGTTTCAGCAGCTTGGCGAAGTCGTGCATAAACAGGTCCTGGATGGCACTTCCCATTGCCATGGTTCGCCAAGCTAGCACGATCTCCGCCTCGCCATCGCCGCGCCGCCCGCGATCAATCAGCGCCTTGCCGAGGCTCAGCGCGCCCTCGGCGGTTTGGGGCCGCTCATTTTCATAGAACACCAGAATGGTTTCGCGGCCGGTGGCGGCAATCACATCCTCGTTCTGGCGCCGCAGATAGGCCAGCCCCGGCCAGTCGGGGCGCCGCTGCAGAAACGCCATCACATCGCCTGCCGACCCTAGCCCGGCGCGCAGGCGGTGCCACTCGATTATATCGCGGGCAACAGTTTGCTGCGCCCCGGCCTCGCGGGCGGCCTTGTCCCATTTCTCCGCCCGCATCAGCTCCAGCGCGGCGCCCAGATCGCGCGCCTGCGCCGGCGACCCGGGCAGGGCTGCGGATATCAGCAGAATAAGGGCCAGGATGCGTGTCATCTCTTGCATTTTCCAGCAGTCCGGGGATAGAGGCTTGAACGTTACTCATTGGCGTGCCGGTATCAACTCAAATCCCCGGCATTCCGTATCTTGACGGCGGCGGATTGCCGCCTGCACCTGCAGCAAAGGGAGCGTGCCCATGTTCAAAGGCTCTATGCCAGCACTCGTCACCCCGTTTTCGAACGGCGAGCTGGATCTGGATGCGCTCAAACGCTTGGTGGAATGGCAGATTGCCGAAGGCTCCAGTGCCTTGGTGCCGGTCGGCACCACCGGCGAAAGCCCGACGCTGACCCACGAGGAGCATGAGACCGTCATTGCTGAAGTGGTCAAGGCTGCGGCAGGCCGGGTGCCGGTGATCGCCGGGGCTGGCTCCAACAACACCGTCGAGATGATTCGATTTGTGGAGTTTGCCGAAAAGGTCGGCGCCGATGCGGCCCTGGTTGTGACGCCGTACTACAACAAGCCGACCCAGCGCGGCATGGTGCAGCATTTCACTGCTGCGCATGACTGTGCCGGGATCCCGATCATCATCTACAACATCCCCGGCCGGTCGGTTGTCGACATGACACCTGCGACCATGGGCGAGCTGGCCAAGCTGCCGCGCATTGCGGGCGTTAAGGACGCAACCGGCGATCTCGCCCGCGTCAGCCAGCAGCGCGCGTCCTGCGGTGCAGACTTCATCCAACTGTCCGGCGAGGATGCCACCGCACTGGGCTTCAACGCCCATGGCGGCGTCGGCTGCATCTCGGTGACCGCCAACGTTGCGCCGAAGCTTTGTGCCGAATTCCAGGCGGCCACCCTGGCAGGCGACTATGTCAAAGCACTGGAGTATCAGGACAAGCTGATGCCGTTGCATGAGGCGATCTTTATCGAGCCCGGCCTGGCCGGTGCCAAGTACGGCTTGTCCAAACTCGGCATGTGCAGCGAAGAGGTCCGCTCGCCGCTGACCACCCTGGAGGACAGCACCAAGGCAGCGATAGATGCGGCCATGGTCCACGCCGGCCTGCTCTGACACCGCATCCATTCTGACAATACCGGGCGGCCTCCTCACTTAGCGCCGCCCGCTTCCCTTCCAGGGTCCCCTGTTCATCTGGCTGAAAATATCCCGGGGTGAATTGCTCCTCCAGGGGCAAGAGGGGCTGGCCGCTCCTGCCTAAATCAGAGTGTCGGCCAGATGCCGCATCTTGTCCGGGTTGCGGATCACGTAGATGCGGGCAATCCGCCCATCTCGGACTTCCAGCGCCATGGCCTGGAGGATGCCGTCGGGTTCCCGGCTCAAGATGGCGGGCAGGCCGTTCAGCTGGCACAGCCGCCAGTGCTCCGGCAGAACGCGCCCGGCCTTGCGGGCCAGACCTTCGCACAGCCGCAGCACGCGCTCCAGCCCGTAAATCGGGTTCAGCGTGGCCATCGCCTTGCCGCCGCCGTCCGAGACCAGCTGCACATCCTGCGCCAGCATCTGCGTCAGCGCCGCGGTGTCGCCCGTTTTCGACGCGCGGAAAAACGCCTCGGCCAGATCCCGCCCCTCATCCGGGTCTACAGGCGCCTGCGGCCGCAGCTGCTGCACCTTGCGCCGGGCGCGTGCCGTCAGCTGGCGGCAGGCTGCGGAAGACCGGTTGAGCGCGGCGGAAACATCTGCATAGGAGTTGTCGAAGATGTCATGCAGCAAAAAGGCGGCGCGCTCCAGCGGCGACAGGGTCTCCAGCGCCAGCAGCAGCGCAACGGAGACGTCGTGGTCCAGATGCTCTGCCGGGTCATCGGTCAGCAAGGGTTCGGGCAGCCATTCGCCGGGATAGGTCTCGCGCCTGGCGCGGGCCGATTTCAGCTGGTCCAGACACAGCCGGGTGGTGATCCGCATCAGATAGCCGGTTGGGTCCTGCACCTCGGCTTGGGGTGCCGCCTGCCAGCGCAGGTAGGCGTCCTGCAGGATGTCCTCGGCGTCGCTGACGGTGCCCAGCATCCGGTAGGCGGCCGCGAAAAGTCGCGGCCGCGCGGTCAGGAACGCATCGGTTCCGTCATGTGGTGCAGGTGCAGTCACGCGGCGTTGGCCTCCTGCGCGGCAGGATGCGGGGTGCGGAAGCCGATTGCAATCCGGTTCCAGGCGTTGATGGCGCTGATCAGCAGCGTCAGCACCACCTGCTCGCGCGGGGAGAACAGCTGCGCAACGGCCTCGTAATCCGCGTCCGGCGCACCGCTGGTTTCCACCCGGGTCAGAGCCTCGGTCCAGGCGAGCGCGGCCCGCTCGCGGTTCGAGTAGAGGCTGGACTCGCGCCAGGCGTTCAGCAGCTGCATCCGGTCCTCGCTTTCACCATGGGCGCGCAGGTCCTGGCTGTGCATGTGGATGCAGAAGGCGCAGCCGTTGATCTGCGAGGCGCGCAGTTTCACCAGCTCCACCAGGCTGTGTTCCAGCCCGCTGTCCTTGAACAGTTTTTCCTGCTCCAGCATTGGCTGAAACAGGTCAGGCGCGGCGGCGAAATGGTCAAGGCGTTGGGTCATCAATCTGTTCCTTTCTGATGGCTTCAGGAACAGGACGAGGCAGCAGGGCGGTTTGTGACATGCTGCCGGAAAAAATGCTGAAAGAAACGCGGGACGCCGGGTGAAGGCGCCCCGGTTGCTGTCAGCGTTTGCCGTAGTAAAGCCCGACCACATGTTCGGCCTGGGCAAAGAACAGCCAGCGCGAGACGGCGACGCCTGCGAGATGGGAGAGCACCGCAAGGGCGGCAAGCAGATGTTTGATCGCAAAGCCCTGCACTGGCGTCAGGATCAAGAGCAGTGGCAGCGCAAAACCGAGGACAAAGGCAATGATCCGCAGCTTCTGCGCATGCTTGCGGCCCACCACATGCACAAACTCGCGCAACAGGTAGTTGGAGCCTGTGTGCGGCGGCTCAAAGGCCCGCACGGAGCCGCGATCCCCCAGGCCGGTCGCAGTGCCCAGATTGGTGCCGGAGTGTTCCAGCGCTTTGTCGCCCTTGGCCCAGTAGGCCAGTTGCACGGCGCCTGCGATGGCCAGCAGCCAAGGCGCCAAACCTTCGGCCCCGGCCAGCAGCGCGCCGCCGGCCAGGCTGAAGGTCAGGAACACCGCAGGCGTCAGCTCCATGTTCCAGCGCGGGATGGTCTTAAGCTGCGTGTAGATCATCGAGGTGGTGAAGACGGTGGCAAGGCTGAGTGCCGCTCCGAGCCAGCCCAAAAGCGTCCAGTGGCTGTCCAGAAACACCGCCCCCAGCGCGTAGAGCCCCATCACCAGCAGCGCAGCAACAGCGCAAATGCCTTCGCGGGACAGCCAGCTGGTTCTCCACTGGGTAAGGGCCCTCCAGGCGCGCTCGGGGCGGCCCAGGTGAAAGGTGGAGGCCAGCAGCCCGCCCACGGCCAGTGCATACGCGATGGCGTAGAACACGAAGGCGACGGCGCCGGTCGCCGCAGGCTGGCCGAGGCCGAGGAAAAACAACAGGCCAAAGCCCAGGCCAGACAGTGTGGTGAACAGGATAACGGATGGCGCGGGATGCATCAGTTCGTTCCCCCTGAAGATTGGCCCGGGAGTTTGTCGAGCGCCTTGTCCAGCCAACCGAGGAAGCCCTGCGGCTCTTCGGCAACCGGCGCGAGCAGCGGGGCGAGGATGTCGATCTGATCCTCGATCCGGTCCTTGGGCCGCGGCGGCAGGTATTTGTTCACCGGTTTGGTGCCCATTTCCGGCATCAGGTCCATGCCGCCACGCTCTGCCACCAGCTTGGAGACGTCGCTGTCCGGATCGCCCAGGTCGCCGAAGTGGCGCGCGCCTGCGGGGCAGGTCCGCACGCAGGAGGGGGTGCGGTCCGCCTCCGGCAGGTTCTCGTTATAGATCCTGTCAACGCAAAGGGTGCATTTCTTCATGACTCCCTCCGCCAGATCCAATTCCCGCGCGCCATAGGGGCAGGACCAAGCGCAGAGGCCGCAGCCGATGCAGTGGTCCTCGTTCACCAGCACAATACCGTCCTCGACACGCTTGTAGCTGGCACCAGTGGGGCAGACCGTGACGCAGGGAGCGTCCTCACAGTGCAGGCAGGACTTGGGAAAATGGATCAGCTGGGCGTGGCCCTGCTCTGGCTGCACTTCGTAAGAGTGCACCCGGTTCAGGAAAGTGCCCGAGGGATCGCTGCCGTAGGGGTCCTGATCGCTGAGGGGGGCGCCGTAGTTTTCGGTGTTCCAGCCCTTGCAGGAGATCACGCAGGCATGGCAGCCGACGCATGTGTCTAGGTCAATGACCAGTCCCATCTTACGCTCGGTCGTGGCGGGAAGTTCAGTCATACCGGGCACCTCCGTCGCTGGGTTGCGAACCAAGACTCTTCTGAAAAGTCTTGGCAAAATTTTGCGGAAAAATTTTGCACCGTCATTTGCCGACCTTCCATTTCAGTTCTTCCGGGCCGGTTCCAACTGGCGACTTCTGCGCCGGGAAGGCGGGCTGGCTTTCCTGCAGGCCGTCCGGGGCGGCGGCCTTTTCGATTTTGACCTTGAGGTCGAACCAGGCCGCTTGGCCGGTGATCGGGTCCGAGTTGGCCCATCGCATACCGTCGCCCTTGGGTGGCAGCAGCTCGTGGATCAGGTGATTGAGCAGGAAGCCCTTAGTGGCCTCCGGCGCGTCCTCTTCCAGCGCCCAGGCGCCCTTGCGCTTGCCGATGGCGTTCCAGGTCCAGACGGTGTTGTCGTTCAGTGCGGCCATCTCCATCACCGGCACGGTGATCTCGCCGTGCGGCGAGGAAACCTTGGCCCAGTCGCCGTCCTGCAGCCCGTGCTCGCGCATCAGTTTGGTCGGGACGTATAGCGGATTGCGGCCGTGCAGCTGGCGCAGCCAGGCGTTCTGTGTGCCCCAGGAGTGGTACATCGCCATCGGGCGCTGGGTCAGCGCGTTGACGGTAAAGCCCTCGTTGCCCTGCTGGTCGGTCTCGTACCAGATCGGCAGCGGGTCCATCACCGTCTTCAGCCGCTGGCGCAGATGATCCGGCGGCTGGCGCTCGCCGTGGCCTTCGGCGGCCAGCTGGAACTTGCGCATTGGCTCTACATAAAGCTGGAACAGGTAGGGCTGCGGGCTGTCATAAAGCCCGATGCCGACCGCCCAGTCCTGATAGGCCGCGTTCCAGGGCTTGTAGTAGTCCGCGCCTTCCGGGATATGCGCCACATAGAAGCCGCCGTTTTCGATATAGCGGTTCAGCTGGTCCGGGTTCACTTCGCCTCGGCCTTCCTTGTCGCCATCCTTACCGCGGAAACCGGCCAGCGGGCCGATGCCGGGCTTGCGCTCGTGGTTGACGATGTAGTCGGCGTAATCCTTCCACTTGGGGGTGCCGTCATCGTTGGTGAAGCCCGGCAGGCTCATCCGGTTGGCGAGTTCGATCAGCACAGACTGGAAGCCGCGCACTTCCCGGTCCGGCTCGATCACCGGCCACCGGATCGCATCGGCCGCCGCATCCGCTTCGCAGATGGGACGGTCCAGCAATGAAATGCAGTCGTGTCTCTCCAGATAGGTGGTGTCAGGCAGGATCAGATCCGCATAGGCCACCATTTCCGACGAATAGGCATCGGAGTAGATGATGTGCGGGATCATGTAGCCGCCGTCATCGTTGCGGGCGCTCAGCATCTCCATCACGCCCTTGGTATTCATCGAGGAGTTCCACGACATGTTGGCCATGTACATGAACAGCGTGTCGATCTTGTAGGGATCGCCCGCATGGGCGTTGGAGATCACCATGTGCATCAGCCCGTGGGCCGACATCGGGTTTTCCCATGTGAACGCCTTGTCGATGCGCTGCGGCTTGCCGTTTTCGTCCAGCAGCAGGTCGTCGGGGCCGCGCGGGAAGCCCAGGTGAGGGCCATCCAGCGGGCGTCCGGGGCGGCGGTCGCCGTGCGGGGTGGGGTGGGCCTCAACCGGTTTGGGATAGGGCGGTTTGAAGCGGAAACCGCCGGGCACCTCGACGGTGCCCAAGAGGATCTGCAGCACATGCAATGCGCGGCAGGTCTGGAAGCCGTTGGCATGCGCCGACACCCCGCGCATCGCGTGCATCGACACCGGGCGGCCGGTCATCTTTGTGTGTGTCTCGCCCCGGAAGTCGGTCCATTCAACGTCCAGCTCAAACGCCTCGTCAAAGGCGACGCGGGCCAGCTCGCCGGCAATGGCGCGGATGCGCTTGGCCGGGATGCCGCATTTCTCCGCAATCGCCTCCGGCGCGTAGTCCGGCGACAGGTAGCTTTCTGCCATCAGGTGGAAGACCGGGCGGTGGGTGACGCCATCGCGTTCGTGGACCGCGGTCAGGTCCGGGCGCACGCCGGGCTGGTCAAAGGGGGTGAGCTTGCCGGTGTTGCGGTCGATCACCAGCATCTTGCCGTCGTCATCGCGCAGGAACAGACCCTTCTCCGGACCTTCGGAGGCGTTGATCAGCACTGGCGCGTTGGTGTAGCGGCTGAGGTAATCGAGGTCGATCTTCCCCGCCTTCATCAGAACGTGGATCAGCGACAGGATGAACAGTCCGTCGGTGCCCGGGGTAATGCCGACCCAGTCGTCCGCCACCGCGTTATAGCCGGAGCGGATCGGGTTCACGCCGATCACCCGCGCACCGCGCTTCTTGATCTTGCCGATGCCCATCTTGATCGGGTTGGAGTCATGATCCTCGGCCACGCCGAACAGCATGAACAGCTTGGTGTGCTCCCAGTCGGGCTGGCCGAATTCCCAGAACGCGCCGCCCATGGTGTAGATGCCGGCGGTCGCCATGTTGACCGAGCAGAAGCCGCCGTGCGCCGCATAGTTCGGGGTGCCGAAATTCTGGGCCCAGAAGCTGGTGAAGCTTTGGCTCTGGTCACGTCCGGTGAAAAAGGCCAGTTTCTGCGGCGCGGTCTCGTGCAGCTCGTTCAGCCAGCCGACAGCGGTGCTGATCGCCTCGTCCCAGGAAATCTCCCGGAACTCTCCCGACCCGCGCGGCCCCACCCGTTTGAGCGGGGCGCGCAGCCGTGACGGCGCGTTTACCTGCATGATCCCCGCCGAACCCTTGGCGCACAACACACCCTTGTTCACCGGGTGGTCGCGGTTGCCCTCGATGTAGGCGACCTTGCCATCCTTCATGTGCACGTTGATGCCGCAGCGGCATGCGCACATGTAGCAGGTGGTTTTCCGCACCTCGTCGGATACAGGGGGGGACGTGTCCACCCGGGGTTGCTGGAATGTCATCTGGCCTCCCTTCTGGTCTCCCCAATCAGGTCAACAGCTCAATCCCCGCCAGGATCAGCCCGGCAATGAACAGAGTTTCAACGATGATCAGGGCAATGGCCGCGCCTCCTACGGCCAGGACCTGTTTCAGATTTGTTTTCATCCCCACCGCGGCGATTGCGGTGAGCAGCAGCCAGCGCGACGCGTGGCTGAGGAATTCGGTAACGGCCGGCGGGATCAGTCCAAAGGAGTTGACCCCGGCCAGCACCAGAAATGCAATCACAAAGCCCGGCAGAATTGGCGGGCGCTTGCCGTCGCTGGGCAGCTCGGCAAAGGAGCGGATCATCAGCGAGGCCGCCAGCACGATGGGGGCCAGCATGGCCACCCGCATCAGCTTGACCAGGGTGGCTGTGTCGCCGGTCTGTTCGGAGATCGAGAAGCCTGCGCCGACCACCTGCGCCACGTCGTGAATGGTGCCGCCCAGAAACACGCCGGCCTGGATGGAATTCAGCTCCAGCAGGTTGACCAGGATCGGATAGGCGATCATCGCCACCGTCGACAGCACCGTCACGCCCATCACGGTAAAGATCAGGCGTTCTTCGGAACGCTCGTCGCGCGGCAGGATGGCGCTGATCGCCATTGCCGCCGAAGCGCCGCAGATCGCCACGGAGCCCGCGGTCAGAAAGGCAAAGCGCCACTTGTGGCCAAAGAACCGCGCCACGGTCAGGCCGAAGGCAATGGTAGCGATGACGCCGCCGACCACCAGCGCGATCAGGTCCCAGCCAAGCCCCATCATCAGCACCATCGACACCCGCACGCCCAGCAGGGCCACCCCCAGCCGCAGCAGCGAGCGGGCGGAAAAGGCGATGCCCGGCACGGTCTTGCCTTCTTCGCCCAAAAAGCTGACAGCAATACCCAGCAGCAGCGCCAGCAGCATGGCGGGCGTTGCGTAATGCTCCGCAAGGAACTGCGCGGTGATCGCAACGAGGGCCGACACCGCAATACCTGGCAGCAGCTGGCGGAGTTTGTTTTGCAATTCACCCGATTGCAGAGATGTTATCTGTGCCAGAACGGACATGGCGGGAAACTTTCCTGATTGACCCATGGGTTGCACATTCTGGCCTGTGGTCAAGAGTGCGCAGCGCCCAAAGGATGGATTTACGGGTTCGCCTGCAGAATGGTGACGGCGATAATCTGGGTGACGTCCTCGGCAGTGCAGCCGCGTGACAGGTCGTTGGCCGGTTTGGCCAGCCCCTGCAGGACCGGGCCGATGGCGGAATAGCCGCCCAGCCGCTGGGTGATCTTGTAGCCGATGTTGCCCGCATCCAGATTGGGGAAAATCATCACGTTTGCCTGGCCTGCAACGCTGGAACCGGGCGATTTGCGCTCCCCGACCGCGGGGACAAAGGCTGCGTCGAATTGCAGCTCTCCGTCGGCCGGCAGTTCCGGGTGCGCTGCCCGGAACAGGTTCAGCGCTTGGGTTACCTTGTCCACCGCCGGGTGTTTTGCGCTGCCGGTCGTGGAAAAGCTGAGGAAAGCGAGTTTCGGGTCCACCCGCAGCAACGCGCGGGCCGATTGGGCTGAGGCGGCAGCGATGGAAACCATCTCGGCAGGGGTCGGGTCGATGACCAGGCCGCAATCGGAATAGAGCATGGCCCGGGAGCCTACCGGCGCGCCTCCGGGCGGGTACATCAGGAAGAACGACGAGACCATGCCCGCATCCGGCGCCATGCCGATCACCTGAATGGCGCTGCGCACCACGTCGCCGGTGGTGTGAACAGCGCCCCCGACGGTGCCGGTGGCATGGCCCAGGCGCACCAGCATGGTGGCATAGACCAGCGGGGTCTCGGCTGCGGCGCGGGCTGTGGCCGCATCGGTGCCCTTGTGCTTGCGAAGCTCATGATACTCGGCTGCGAAAGCTTCGGTCAGCCCGGATGTTGCCGGGTCGTGGATTGCCACGCCCCCGCCGGTGGTTGCGCCTTCGGCTTGCAGGGCGGCTTCGACCTCTGCTTGCGGGCCGACCAGGATCACATCGGCGATACCGGCCTGATGCGCTGCCAGAGCGCCCGCCACGACGCGGGGGTCGGTGCCTTCGCTCAGCGCGACGACGGGGCGGACGGCCGGGGGGGCGGCCTGCAGCAGTTCGAGCGGGGACATAGTGTGGGTCACGGGCGTGCGTCCTGTAACAGCGGTTTCGGGACAGGGCGGGCGGTCAGAACGCCAGCCGTGCGATATTGAGCAGCGACAGCGCGGTCAGCATCAGCACCACCGCGCGGCGGAACAGCCTTTGGGAGACTGCCTGGAAGCCATGAGACCCGGCCCAGATGCCGAGGCCCAGAATGGGAAAGGCCAGCAGGATGCCGGTCAGGGTTTCCGGCCCGACCAGCCCGTTTGCGGCCATCACTGGCAGCGCCATCACGTCGATGCCGGTCAGGAACACGATCATAGTGGCGCGGAACACCGCGGGCGGCACCGGTTGCGCGGTCAGGAAGGCCGCCACCGGCAGGCCGCCGACACCGGCGCTGTTGGCGATGCCTGCAATGGCTCCCACGCCCACATTGCCGTTGCGCCCGACCGGGCGCGCCAGCTGCCAGCCGCTCAGCAGCACCAGGCTCAGCACCAGGATCAGGCTGGAGATCGCCAGCCGCGCTTCCTGTTCGCCCAGCCGCGCCATGATGGCGATGGCGGGAACGGTGGCGATGGCGGCCCCGCCCAGCAGGGCAATGGCCCTGTGCCAGTCGATATGCGGGCGGATACCTTTGGCCTGAAAGGCAGTCATGGCGATTTCGCAGGAAAACACCACCGGGATCAGCGGCAGCGGATTGGTGGTCAGCGCCGCCAGGATGATGAAGATGGCGGAGAACCCGAAGCCGGAAAAGCCCCGGATCAAGGCCGCCGCGAACAACGCGGCGGCCAGGTAGGCCCCCTGGCCCATCGAGAGGTCAAAGGGCAGGGGCACGTGCGTCAGACCTGCTGTTCGCGCATGTCCGCCTTGTCGATGCCTGCCACGCGGACCGGCTTCTTCATGGCGTCCCGGCGGAACGGCTCGCCCAGCTCCTGGTTGATCATCGCTTCGATCAGGGTGGTGGTGCCGTTCTTCTGGTCTTCGATTGCCTGCGCCAGCGCCGAGGTCAGTTCGTCCATGGTGCGGGCAACCACGCCCTTAAGGCCGCAGGCCTGGGCGATACCAGCATAGGAGACCTGCTGATCCAGCTCGGTGCCGACAAAGTTGTCATCGAACCACAGGGTGGAGTTCCGCTTTTCCGCGCCCCACTGGTAGTTGCGGAAAACGATCTGAGTGACGGCGGGCCACTCGCCGCGGCCGATGGCGGTCAGCTCGTTCACCGCGATGCCGAATGCGCCGTCGCCGGAGAAGCCCACGACCGGGGTGTCCGGGTTGCCGATCTTGGCGCCGACAACCGCCGGCAGGCCATAGCCGCAGGGGCCGAACAGGCCGGGGGCCAGGTACTTGCGGCCTGCCTCGAAAGACGGGTAGGCGTTGCCGATGGCGCAGTTGTTGCCGATGTCGGAGGAGATGATCGCCTCTTTCGGCAGCGCCGCTTGAATGGCGCGCCATGCCATACGGGGGCTCATCCAGTCCGGCTTGTCTGCACGGGCGCGCTCGTTCCAGGTGGTGCCCGGGTCGTCGTCCTCGTGGGTCATCTCGGTCAGTTGCTGCGCCCAGCGGGATTTGGTTTCGGCGATCCGGTTCTTGCGCTCGGCGCGGCCCTCGTCGCCTGCGGTATCAGACAGCTGTGCCAGGATGCCCTGCGCCACCTTGGCGGCGTCGCCGATGATGCCGACGGAAACTTTCTTGGTCAGGCCGATGCGGTCCGGGTTGATGTCGACCTGGATGATTTTGGCGTTGGCCGGCCAGTACTCCATGCCGTAGCCCGGCAGGGTGGAGAACGGATTCAGGCGGGTGCCGAGGCACAGCACCACATCGGCGTCCTTGATCAGCTCCATGCCGGCCTTGGAGCCGTTATAGCCCAGCGGGCCTGCAAACAGCGGGTGCGAGCCGGGGAAGGCGTCATTGTGCTGGTAGCCAACGCAAACCGGGGCGTCCAGGCGCTCGGCCAAATCCTTGGACGCTTCAATGCCGCCTTTGGACAGAACAACGCCGGCACCGTTCAGGATCACCGGGTTCCTGGCCTCAGAGAGCAGTTTGGCCGCTTCGGCAACGGCGGTCTCGCCGCCGGAGGGGCGTTCGAACTCGACGATGGCGGGCAGTTCGATGTCGATCACCTGGGTCCACATGTCCCGCGGGATGTTCAGCTGGGCCGGCGCGGAGGCGCGCTTGGCGTTCATGATCACCCGGTTCAGAACTTCGGCTACGCGGGACGGGTCGCGCACTTCTTCCTGGTAGCAGACGCAGTCGGCGAACATGCGCATCTGCTCCATTTCCTGGAAGCCGCCCTGGCCGATGGTCTTGTTGGCCGCCTGCGGGGTGACCAGCAGCAGCGGGGTGTGATTCCAGTAGGCGGTTTTGACGGCGGTCACAAAGTTGGTGATGCCGGGGCCGTTCTGGGCGATCATCATCGACATCTTGCCAGTGGCGCGGGTGTAGCCGTCAGCCATCATGCCGCCGGAGCCTTCGTGGGCACAGTCCCAGAAAGTGATGCCTGCGGCGGGGAAGATGTCCGAAATCGGCATCATTGCAGAGCCGATGATGCCGAACGCGTGCTGGATGCCATGCATCTGCAGCGTTTTGACAAAGGCTTCTTCGGTGGTCATTTTCATGGCGGGTTCTCCTGAGTGAGACGCGGAATTCCTCCGGGCGCGGAGGCCGGGAATTGACTCTGGTTTAGGGGGCGGCGGAGGGCCGGGTTAGGGCCAGTTTTTCCGGCCGGTTAAGACCAGTGGGGCTCTACCGCCCGGCTTCGCTCATCCGCAGGATGAGCTGTGCCCGTTGGGCCCGGCGCCGCCCGTGCCGGGCGGCGGGCACCCGCGGCGCCGGGTGCTGCAATCCACCCCTGTCCGCGCAATTCGGCCGGCCCGCGCCGTGCCGTCAAGCGCGGCGCCGGACCCAAGACCGCCAGCCTGTGGCACCGCCGGTGCCTGCGCGGGCGCGAAAGCCGCCCGGACGCGTGCGGGGCTCAGCCCTGCTTCAGCGCCTGGGCAAGCAGCGCGAGACCAGGTTCGATCCGGGTGGCGGGGATTGAGGAATACCCCAGCCGGTAGTAGTTCTGCTTGCGGTTCCCTGCCGCAAAGAACGGCGCGCCGGGTTCGATGAGAACACTCTTTTCCTTCAGCCGCTGGGCTACAGCCGAAGTATCCGCCGTCTCCGGCGCGCGCATCCACAGGGCGGAGCCGCCATAGCCGCCGACGCCTGCAATCTCCAGCCCGTGCTTGCGGATGGCGTCCTCGATCACCGCGCGGCGGTCATGCAGCACCTTGGCGGTCCGGCGGATCTGTGCATCATAATGGCCCAGCGACAGGAAATAGGCCACCGTGCGCTGAACGTGGCCCGGGGGATGCCGCAGTACGCTTGCGCGCAAGGCCCTTGCCTGGCGGATAAACGGTTCCGATCCAACCAGATAGCCCAGGCGCAGCCCGGGAAACAGCGACTTGGAAAAGCTGCCGGCATAGATCACCCGGCCCTCGGTATCGAGCGATTTCAGCGACGGCGAGGGGGCGCCAAGGAACGACATTTCAAACTCGTAGTCATCCTCGACAATCACTGCGTCGATGCTGCTGGCCCGCCGAAGCAGCTCTTTGCGGCGCTCCATCGGCATGGTGAAGGTGGTCGGGCTCTGATGACTGGGGGTACAGAAGATCACATCAGTGCCTTCCGGTATCATTTCGGGCGGCAGGCCCCCCTCATCCACCGGGATGCAATCCAGTTGGCAGCGGGTCTGCACCACTTGGTCGCGCAGGGTGTAATAGGCCGGGTCCTCCACCGTGGCGCGGCGCTTGCGGTTCAGCAGCAGCTGGGAGGTGATCCACAGCGCATTCTGGGCCCCGAGCGTGATCAGGATCTCTTCCGGCCGCGCGGTGATGCCGCGCCGCGGCAGCGTGTGGCGGGCGATGTATTCGATCAAGAGCGGGTCATCCTGGTCGAAGTAGTCGTTGGCAAGCGCCGCGAAATCTTTCTGCCCCAGCGCCCTGAGTGCGCACAGCCGCCAGTTGGCGTGGTCGAACAGCGACGCATCCGCCTGCCCGTAAATGAACGGATAGCGGTAGTCGCGCCAGTCCTGGGGTTTGCGCGGTGTGTCGCCGCCGGTAAAGCTGCGCGCCAGCACCTTGTCCCAGTCCATCGCATCGCCGGCCTTCTGCTGCGGCGTATAGGAGGGCGGCACCGGGGCGTTTTCTGACACGAAATACCCCGACCGCCCGCGCGAGGTGAGGTAGTCATTGGCCAGAAGTTCTGTATAGGCCAGCGTCACGGTGATCCGGCTGATGCCAAGATGCGCCGCCAGCTTGCGCGAGGACGGCAGCTTCTCCCCGACCCGGAACCGGCCGGACAGAATGCCCTCAGCAATCATTTCCTGGATCTGCGCCTGCAGGGTGCCCTGGGCGTCCGGGTTCAGAAAGAACGTGTCAACGGAGATGGCCATGCGCGCCACCTTAGGGTGGACTTAAACGCTGCGCAATCTGGACTTAGGGCCAGTTTGGAGGAATCTGCGCCTTGCTCTGGTTTCAAAAGCCGGGCCGCAACCGGCGGCTGGCAGATATTGGTTCGGGCAAAACGCAGCGCTCTTGAAAGGCGACCAAAGAAACCATAAAACTAGTTTTGTCGAATCAAGTGGAGTTGACGTCATGCAATGGGAAGAAGCCGCACAGGGCTTTGCCGCGATGGGATCGGAGGCGCGGCTGCAGGTGCTGCGCTGCCTGATCCGGGCGGGCGAGGCCGGGCTGACGGTCGGGGACATCCAGGAGCGCACCGGCATCGCGCCCTCAACCCTGGCGCATCATTTGAAATTCCTCACCGGTGCCGGTGTGGTGGCGCAGGAGCGGGTGGGGCGGTCGACAATCAACCGGGCCGAATTTTCCCGGCTGGAGGCATTGGCCGGTTTCATCCTCAGCGAATGCTGCGCGGATGCGGGCAAGAAGGCGGCAAACCATGGTTGAACTGGCACAAAACCCCGGCAAGGCGAAAACGCTTGGCAGCTGTCTGAAAACACCCTGGGCGCTGAGCGTTGCCCTGCTGGCGGGTGCAGCGGTTCTTGATCCGGGCAGTTTCCGCTCTGTCGTTGAGTTCACCCTGTCCGCACTGGGCAGCACCGCGCGGTACATCCTGTTTGCGGTCCTGCTGCTGGCCTATCTCAAGGCGACGGGGGCCGAGGCGATGGTAGCGCGCGCCTTCGAGGGGCGGGAGACGCGCATGATCCTGCTGGCGGCGCTGTTCGGCGGGCTGGCGCCATTCTGCTCCTGCGAGGTGATTCCGTTCATTGCCGGCCTTCTGGCGCTCGGCGCGCCGCTTTCGGCGGTGATGGCGTTCTGGCTGTCCTCGCCGCTCATTGACCCGCCGACACTGCTGATTACCGCGGGCGCGCTGGGCTGGCCCTTTGCCATTGGCAAGGCGGTGGCGGCGGTGGCCCTGGGGCTGTTCGGCGGCTTTGCCATCAAACTGCTGCGGGGGCGGGGGGCCTTTGCAAACCCGCTGCGCAAGCAGCAAAGCCAAAGCTGCTGCGGCTGCGGCGGGCCCAAGCCGGACGCCAAGCCGAACTGGCGCTTCTGGAACGAGGACGGGCGCAGGGTGAAGTTCCGCGAGGAGTTCGTCTCCAACGGTCTTTTCCTGCTGAAATGGCTGGCGCTGGCCTATGTGCTGGAATCGCTTCTGGTCCACTACGTGCCGGCCGGTGTGATCGCCGGTCTGGTGGGCGGCGAGGGTGTGCTGCCGATCGCCACCGCGGCGCTGGTGGGAATGCCGGCTTACCTCAACTCCTATGTCGCGCCGCCGCTGCTGGCGGGGCTGATGGAGCAGGGTATGAGCGCAGGCGCGGCCATGGCCTTCATGGTGGCCGGGGCGGTCAGCTCAATTCCTGCCATGGCTGCGGTCTGGTCGCTGGTCAAGCCGCGGGTCTTTGCCGCCTATCTGGGATTGGGGGTGAGCGGTGCGATCCTGTCGGGCAATCTTTTTCAGCTGATCTGAAGCTGTTTGGCGGCGGGGGCTCCCGCCCGTCAGATATCAATCGAAGAATGCCCCGCTCCCGTTGGGCCCGGCGCCGCGCTGACGCGCGGCGCCGTCTGTTTTGCCGAGAAGGCTCTGAAACGCAGGACTGCCCCTCAGATGCCAATCCCGATTGTGTTTTGAAGGCGCGTCAAGGATGAGCGGGCTTCCCGGAAACGGTCCGGGGGACGTTTCGCTCGCAAACAGGCGAAGCCTGGCGCCTGACGGCGGAACCTGCGGCCTCCTTGACCCCGACAGCTGTTCGTTTCCAGTGTTTGACCCGTTTCTTGCGGTAAAGGGCCTGCCCGAAGCGGCAAGCGCAGGAAACGGGTCGAGCGGAGGAGTGCGCGGCGCTTTGTTCAATGCCATCCAATCAAAGGAGGCTATGACGATGGAACTTCAGAACAAGACACTGATCATTACCGGCGCCAGTAGCGGCATCGGCGCCGCCGCGGCGCTGCTGTTTGCAGAAGATGGGGCCAATGTCGTGCTAGGGGCCCGGCGGCAGGCTGAACTGGAAACCCTTGCGGGGCAGATCAGGCAAAGCGGCGGCAAAGCAGCCTTTCTGGCTGGTGATGTCACCAGCGAGGCCTATTCACAGGCGTTGGTGGCGCTAGCGGCCGAAGAGTTTGGCGGGCTGGACGGTGCTTTCAACAACGCGGGTATGATGGGCGAAACGGTGCCGGTGGAGCAAATGGACGCCGCCAATTGGAGTGCAGTGATTGCAACCAATCTGACTGGCGCTTTCTACTGTGCCAGGGCGCAAATTCCGGCCCTGAAAGAGCGGGGCGGCGGATCGCTGGTCTTTACCGGATCCTTTGTCGGTATCAGCAACGGCGGAATGCCGGGCATGGGGGCTTATGCAGCGTCAAAGGCCGGGCTGGCCGGGCTGGTCCAATCGCTCGCCTCAGACCTTGCGGCAGACGGCATCCGGGTGAATGCCCTGCTGCCGGGCGGAACCAAAACAGCAATGGCAGGCGACGATCCTGAGGCCCACCGTATGATCGCCAGGCTGCACCCGATGAAACGGATGGCCGCTCCGAAGGAAATCGCCCAGGCGGCGCTGTTCCTTTTGTCGGACCGCGCCAGCTTTGTGACCGGGGCGCCGTTGGCGGTGGACGGCGGAGTGGCCGTGCGGCTGGCCTAAACGGGGGTGCCTTCTGACAAAAAAGCGCCCCGGAAAGTCCGGGGCGCAGTCAAATCGTCCAACAGGGAGAGGTGTCAGCCGAATACTTTGGTCAGGGCCTTGTCGACCGCGTCGCAGATCTGGTCGATGTCGTCGGCAGTGGCGATCAGCGCCGGGCTGAAGCACAGGGTGTTGTTGCGGCCCGGCAATGAGCGGTTGGTCACACCGATGATCACGCCCTGTGCGCCGCATTCCGCGACCACCTGCTGGGCCAGCTTCTCGTCCACCGGCTCCTTGCTGTCACGGTCTGCGACCAGCTCGGCTCCCAGGAACAGGCCCTTGCCGCGCACATCGCCGATCACAGCGTGCTTTTCCTGCAGCGCGCGCAGGTTGTTCAGCATCCGCTCGCCCATGGCCACGGTGTTTTCCAGCAGGCCTTCTTCCTCGATGATGCGCATGTTTTCGAGCGCCGCCGCCGGGCCTGCGGTGCAGCCGCCGAAGGTGGAGATGTCGCGGAAGTAGTTCATCGGATCGCCCGCGTCGTCCTTGAACATTTCAAAGACTTCCTCGGTGGTGACCATGCAGGCAATCGCCGCATAGCCGGAGGCGACGCCCTTGGCCATGGTCACGAAATCGGGCTTGATACCGTACTGCTGGTAGCCGAACCAACTGCCGGTACGGCCGACGCCGCAGACCACTTCGTCGATGTGCAGGAGCACGTCGTGCTTCTTGCAGATCTCCTGCACACGCTCCCAGTAGCCCTCGGGCGCCTCGATCACACCGCCGCCTGCGGTCACCGGCTCCAGGCACAGGGCGCCGACAGTTTCCGGGCCTTCGCGCAGGATCACTTCCTCGATCGCGTCCGCCGCGGCGATGCCGAACTCGCGGCCGGACAAGTGCTCCAGGCCCAGTTCATGCTTGCGGTATTCCATGCAGTGCGGCACGCGGACAAAGTCCGGCGCAAAGGGGCCGTACTGCGCGTTGCGCTCGTCCTGGCCGCCCGCCGACATGGTCGCCAGGGTGGAGCCGTGATAGTCGCGGTCGCGGTACAGGATCTTGGTCTTTTTGCCGCCGTATTTCTTGTGGGCGATCTGGCGGATCATCTTGAAGGCCTTCTCGTTGGCCTCGGATCCGGAGTTGGTGTAGTAGACCCGGGTCATGCCCGGCATCTTCTCGATCAGCTTTTCGGCAAACAGCGCGCCGGGGATGGAACCGGCGGAGTTGGCGAAGTAGCAGACCTTCATCAGCTGGTCGTAAACGGCCTTGCAGACGCTTTCGCGGCCATAGCCGACGTTGACGGTCCAAACACCGCCGGAGACTGCATCCAGAAACTCCTTGCCGTTCTGATCCCAGACGCGCATGCCCTTGCCCTCGACAATGATGCGCGGGTCGGCGCTTTCCAGCGCCTTGTGCTGGAACAGGTGGTGCCACATGTGGGCCTTGTCGGCCTCCACCACGCGGGAGAGATCGTTTTCGTTGAACGTGCCGTCCATGACATGTCCTTTCGGCGTTGGAAGTGAATCAGGCTGCCCGGCACCCTACCTGGGCTTTAAGGCGTATTATGTACCAGAAACGTCAGTTTCGCGGAATTCGTTAGGGCCAGAGCATTTGCTTGCTTAAGTCCAGAGACGGCAGGCCGGTGCGCCGCGGCGGCTGTCCGCCGGAGCGGAGGGGTAAAACAAATGTTCTGATAGCGCCATATTGAGAGCGTATGTGTCGACAGGCCATGCTGCAGCCAGCCCGGACGCGAGTCGTCCCGGATCGGGCGGCAAGGGAGGATACCGGTGGCGGAATACAGATTAATGGTGGCGCCCAACGGGGCCCGGCGGGGGCGCGGAGAACATCCGCAGCTACCGGTGACACCGCAGCAGACGGCTGAAACCTCAGCGGCCTGTTTTGCCGCAGGAGCCCATGCGCTGCACCTTCATGTGCGCGACGATGACGGGCGGCATTCGCTGGATTCGGGCCGCTACCGCGAAGCCCTTGACGCGGTGCGGGAAAGCGCGCCGGAAATGGCGGTGCAGATCACCACGGAAAGCGCGGGTCTTTACGATGTGGCGGCCCAATTCGCCTGTCTGCAGTCGCTGCGCCCAGACGCGGCCTCCGTCTCGGTTCGGGAAATGGCGCGGGACGCGGACTTGGCGGCGCGCGCCTATGCTCTGTGTGCGGAAGCAGGCACGCAGGTGCAGCATATCCTGTATGGTCCGGACTGCATCGCCCAGCTGCGCATCTGGTATCAGGACGGCACCGTTCCGGGCGGCATGCGCGATGCGATCTTTGTTCTGGGCCAGTACAATCCGCCAGTTCTAGCGCGGCCCGAGGGGCTTGCCGTCTTCCGGAGCGCCGCAGCGGATCTGCACCTTAACTGGGCCGTTTGTGCCTTTGGCCGCCATGAGCAAAGCTGTCTGCTGGCAGCGGTAGCCGCAGGAGGGGATGCGCGAATCGGGTTTGAGAATAACATCGAAACACAGGATGGCGGGCTGCTGGCAGACAATGCGGCCTCGGTTGCCGCCTTCGTTCAGGCCGCAAAGGCCCAGGGCCATACGCTCAAGGAGTGCAGATCATGAGCCATGTTTTTCCCCGCCACACCAAGGCGAGCCTGCCCACCGCAGTTGCCGGTGACGGCTGCTATCTGATCGACGCGGACGGCAAGAGTTATTTTGACGGGTCGGGTGGCGCCGCGGTGTCCTGCCTTGGCCACTCCGACGCCGATGTGATCAAGGCGGTGCAGGAGCAGGTCGGTAAACTGGCCTTTGCCCATACAGGCTTCCTCACCTCGGAACCGGCGGAAGAGCTTGCGGACTTGCTGGTCGCCAACGCGCCGGGGGATATTGACCGGGTCTATTTCGTCTCCGGCGGGTCGGAGGCCACCGAGGCCGCGATCAAACTTGCCCGCCAGTACCACCTGGAGCGCGGCGAGCCGCAGCGCCGCCATATCATCGCCCGAAAGCAGAGCTACCACGGCAACACGCTCGGCGCGCTGGCAGCGGGCGGCAACGAGTGGCGCCGCACGCAATTTGCGCCGCTGCTGATCGACATTTCCCACATCTCGCCCTGTTACGAATATGTTGGCCGGGCCGAGGGTGAGAGCAGCTATGACTACGGCCAGCGGGTGGCGAACGAGCTGGAGGCGGAAATCCTGCGGCTTGGCCCCGATACGGTGATGGCTTTCATGGCCGAACCGGTTGTTGGTGCCACTTCCGGCGCGGTGCCTGCGGTTGAGGGCTACTTCAAGCGTATCCGCGAGATTTGCGATCAGTACGGCGTGCTGCTGATACTGGACGAGGTGATGTGCGGCATGGGCCGCACCGGTCATCTGTTCGCCTGCGAGGCGGACGGCGTGGCGCCAGATATCCTCTGCATCGCCAAGGGCTTAGGCGCAGGCTACCAGCCGATCGGGGCGATGCTCTGCACCCGCCAGATCTATGAGGCGATCGAGCATGGGTCCGGTTTCTTCCAGCACGGCCACACTTATATCGGCCACCCGGTGGCCACTGCAGCGGGCCTCGCCGTGGTCAAGGCGATGCTGGAGCGCGGCCTGGTTCAACGCTGTGCGGAAATAGGAGAGAAGCTGCAGGCAGCGCTGGAGGACCGTTTCGGTCAGCATCCCAATGTGGGCGACATCCGCGGCCGCGGGCTGTTCCGCGGGGTGGAGCTGGTGGCCGACCGGGACACCAAGGAGCCGTTTGATCCGGCCCTGGGATTGGCCGGGCGGATCAAGAAGGCGGCCTTTCAGGCCGGACTGATCTGTTACCCGATGTCGGGCACCCGCGACGGCCAGAACGGCGACCACATCCTGCTGGCGCCGCCCTTTATCATCACTGAGGAACAGATCACCGAGGTGGTGGACAAGCTGGAGGCCGCGATTACCCAATGCCTGCCGCCGGCATAAGCTGCCCGGAGCGATTGAATAACCGCCCGGCCAATAGGCCGGGCGCCGCGTTTAGCGGAACTCACCTTCGGCTGCGCCCAACTGTTCCAGAATGCTGGCGTAGGTCTCCACCCCCTGCGCACCGGTCACCAGGTGGCGGCCATTGAACACCATCGCAGGCACGCCGCGGATGCCTTGCTGCACCCAGAATGCCTCGCGCTGGCGCACGTTGTCCGCGTGTTTGCCGCTCTCCAGCGCCGCACGTGCACCGGTACCATCAAGGCCCAGGCTTTCGGCTGTCTCCACCAGCACCTCCGGGTCCGAGACATTCTTGCCATCAGTAAAGTACGCGCTCAGCAGCGCCTGTTTAATTTCATGGCCCTTGCCGTGCTCTTCGGCCCATTCGATCAACTGATGCGCCTGAAAGGTGTTGTAGATCCGCATGCCGTCGAAGAAACGGAAGGTGAAGCCCAGAGCCTCGCCCATTTCCGTCAGCTGCGCCCGCACCTGGGCCGATTGCTCTGCGGTGCTGCCGTATTTCGCGGCCAGATGCTCGCGCAGGTCCTCGCCTTCTGGCGCCATATCCGGGTTCAACTCAAACGGCTGCCAGTGGACGTCCAATGCCACACCGGCGCGGCGGGCGGCAAAGGCCAGCTGGTTGTAGCCGACCGCGCACCAGGGGCAGACCACGTCGGAGATGATGTCGACCCGCAGGGCGGGGCTGTGTGTGGTCTCTGTCATGGCGCGTTTCCTTGGATTTCCGGTGCTTTGCAGGGACATGGGGGTGCGCGGCTCGAAAAGCAACCGTCGCCATGCGGGGCCTTGCCCGGTTGCGCATACTGCTGCAACGTGGTGCGGCCCAAGCAGGCTGGTGCCGCTGCCCGATCAGAAAGAAAGAGACTGCAATGTCCCGCATCGACACGCTCCTTTCCGCGTTCCCGCGCGCCAAGCTGCTGTCCCAACCGACACCGCTGGAGCGGCTGGACCGCCTGTCGGAGGAGCTGGAGCTAGACCTCTGGATCAAGCGTGATGACCTCACCGGGCTCAGCTTTGGTGGCAACAAGACCCGGCAGCTGGAGTTCTACATCGGCGCGGCGCGTGCGGCCCGTGCGGATACCATCCTGATCACCGGCGCGGTGCAGTCGAACTTTGCCCGCACCGCCGCCGCAGCGGCCTCGAAATACGGGATGCAGGCGGTGCTGCAGCGCGAGGAGCGGGTGCCGGGCATGGACCCGCTCCACTACAGCTCGGGCAATGTTTTCCTTTCGGATATTCTGGGCGCGGAGACCATGAGCTACCCGGAGGGAGAAGACGAAGCCGGCGCCGATGCCGCTTTGGCGGCGCGGGCAGCGGAATTGCGCGCAGCAGGCCGCACGCCTTATGTCATACCGCTAGGCCCCGGTCATCCGCCGCTGGGCGCGCTGGGGTATGTGCAGGGCGGGGCAGAGCTGGCGGCGCAGATCGGCTGCTTTGATGCCGCCGTGGTGCCCTCGGGCAGCGGGGCCACCCATGGCGGGTTCCTGACCGGTGTGCGCCTGGCCGGTATCACCGCGCCGGTCTTTGGCATCTGCGTGCGCCGCGATGCCCGCCATCAAAAGGCGCGGCTGGAGCAGGTTACCGCAGAACTTGCCAGGCTGATGGGCATCCCGCGGCCCTTTGCCGGCGGCGAAATTCTCACTTGGGACGGTGCTTTGGCGCCCGGCTATGGCCGCGCAGACCCCGCGACCCGCGCCGCGCTCCAGCGCATGGCCGTGGTTGAGGGTATCCTGCTGGATCCGGTCTATTCCGCCAAAACCTTTTCCGGGCTGCTGGGGCTGCTGGAAGAGGGCGCCATCAGCAAGGGGCAGAAGGTGCTGCTGCTGCACACCGGCGGACTGCCCGCGCTGTTTGCCTATCAGAACGCGCTCGGCTTCGGCGAAGGCAGGGCTGCGCCATGATCCTTTGCTGCGGTGAAGCGCTGATCGACATGATCCCCGGCGAAACCGCTGCAGGCCAGGCGGCATATGTTCCGCATGGCGGCGGCGCGTCGTTCAACACCGCGCTGGCGCTGGGCCGCCTCGGAGTCTCGGCAGGGCTGTTCACCGGGCTGTCCTCGGATGTGTTCGGGCAACAGTTGGCTCAGGCACTAGCGGAGGCTGGTGTGGACACCTCCCTTGCCGTCACCAGCCCGCGGCCCTGCACCCTTGCCTTTGTCCACCTGACGGACGGGGACGCCAGCTACAGTTTCTATGACACCGGTTCTGCCGGCTCGTCGCTCACTCCGCAGGAGCTGCCGGATTTACCGGACAGCGTGGCTGCGTTGCTGCTTGGCGGCATCAGCCTGTGCAATCCGCCAGCCGCAGACGCCTATCTGGCGCTGGCGCAGCGCGAGGCTGGCCGCCGGCCCGTGATGCTGGACCCGAACGTGCGCGCCGGATTTGCTAGGGATGAGGCGGCCTACTGCGCGCGGCTGCTGAAAATGATGACGCTCGCAGATATCGTGAAGGTCTCGGAGGAGGACCTTATCTGGCTCAATCCCTGCGGGGACACGGGTACGAGACTGCGCAGCTTGTTCGCTGCCGGACCCAAGATGGTATTGCTGACTCGCGGCGCCGCGGGGGCGGAGGCCTATCTGCCGGACGGTCAGAGCGTGAAGGCAGAGGCCGTGCCGGTAACCGTCGCTGACACGGTCGGAGCAGGTGACACCTTCAACGCGGGCTTTCTTGCCATGGCGCAGGAGCGGGGGGTGCTGAAAGCCGCGGCGGCAGGGGAAATCACCGGACCGGATCTCAAGGCTTGCCTGCAATTCGCCGTGAGGGCGGCCGCGGTTTCGGTCTCGCGGGCCGGAGCAAACCCGCCGTGGCGCGCGGAAATACCAGAGTGATTTTGCGTTGGCTCAATCCTTGCCCAGCTTGCTGGCATCGCGCGCCAGTGCTTCGATGGCGCCCCAGTCACCGGCCTGAACCAGATCGGCGGGGGCCACCCAGCTGCCGCCGGCGCAGACCACATTGGGCAGGCTCAGGTAGCTTTCGGCGTTGGCAGGGCTGATGCCGCCGGTGGGGCAGAAGGAGATCTGCGGCAGCGGCGCGCCAATGGCTTTCAGCGCCGGAGCACCGCCGGAGGCCTCAGCCGGAAAGAACTTCAGCATCCCATAGCCGCGGGCCAGCAGCCGCATCGCTTCGGTTGCAGTGGCGGCGCCGGGCAGGAGCGGCAGGCCGATGGATTCGCAGGCGTCCAGCAGATAGTCCGTAGCACCGGGAGAAACGCCAAACTGAGCGCCAGCCTCCTTGGCGGCTTCGGCGTCCTTGGGGGTGATCAGCGTTCCCGCCCCGACCACGCCGCCCTTTACCTGGGCCATCTCGCTGATCACGTCCAGCGCGGCACCGGTGCGCAGGGTGACCTCCAGCGCGGGCAGGCCGCCGGCCACCAGCGCCTCGGCCAGCGGACGGCCGTGGGCCGCGTCCTCCACCACCAGTACCGGCATCACCGGCGCCAGGGCGCAAATCTCGCAGGTGCGCAGGCTGGCGTCCTGTGGGGTTATCCGCATGAGTTACACTCCAAACACACTGGCGCCTTCGTCGGCCGAAGCGACCGAGCGGCGGAACAGGGAAAACAGCTCACGGCCTGTGCCGTGCTGGTGGGCGCTGAGGTCGGCGGTGGCGGGCTCGCGTTCCAGCGCGCCTTCGGTGAGGACTTCCAATGTGCCCTTGACCGCATCCAGCCGCACCAGGTCGCCATCCTGGATCCGGGAAACAGGCCCGCCATCCAGGGCCTCCGGCACCACGTGGATCGCGGCGGGCACCTTGCCGGACGCGCCCGACATGCGGCCATCGGTCACCAGGGCTACCTTCTGGCCGCGGCCCTGCATGATGCCAAGGAAAGGGGTGAGGCTGTGCAGTTCCGGCATGCCGTTGGCCTTGGGGCCCTGGAAACGCACCACAACGATCACATCGCCGGTCAGCTCGCCCGCCTTGAAGGCCGTCTTGGCCTCCTCCTGGTCGTGGAAAACGCGGGCGGGGGCTTGGACCACGTGGTGCTCCTTCGCCACTGCCGAAACCTTGATGACCGCGGTGCCCAGGTTGCCGGTCAGCCGCTTCAGCCCGCCCGATTTCTGGAACGGAGCATCGGCGGGGCGCAGAATCGCATCGTTCAGGCTTTGCCCCGGGCCGGGACGGAAGGTGAGGCCGTCTTCCGTCAGGAAGGGTTCCTGCGTATAAAGCTCCAGCCCTTCGCCGGCGACTGTCCGGGTGTCCGGGTGCAAAAGACCCGCCTGCAAAAGCTCGCCGATCATATACCCCAGGCCGCCGGCGGCGTGGAAATGGTTCACGTCGGCCAAGCCGTTGGGGTAGACCCGGGCCAGCAGCGGCACCGCGTCGGAGAGCTCTGCAAAGTCCTGCCAGTCCAGCAGGATGCCGCCCGCCCGCGCCATGGCGATCAAGTGGATCAGCAGATTGGTCGAGCCGCCGGTGGCCATCAGCCCGACAATGCCGTTGGCAAAGGCTTTCTCGTCCAGCACGTCGCAAACCGGGGTGTAGTTGTTCCCCAGCGCGCTGAGCGACAGGGCGCGTTTGGCGCCCTCCACCGTCAGCGCCTCGCGCAGCGGGGTGCCGGGATTCACGAAGGACGACCCGGGCAAGTGCAGCCCCATGAACTCCATCAGCATCTGGTTGGTGTTGGCGGTGCCATAAAAGGTGCAGGTGCCGGGGCCGTGGTAGGCGGCCATTTCGGCCTTCAACAGCTCCTCGCGGCCAATTTCGCCCGCGGCGAATTTCTGGCGGATATGGGCTTTCTCGTCATTGGCCAGGCCGCTGGTCATCGGGCCTGCCGGCAGGAACACTGCCGGGATATGGCCAAAGGCCTGCGCCCCGATCACCAGCCCCGGCACGATCTTGTCGCAGACGCCGAGATAGACGGCGGCGTCAAAGACGTTGTGGCTCATCGCGACGCCGGTGGCCATGGCGATGGTATCGCGGGAGAACAGGCTGAGCTCCATGCCGGCCTCGCCCTGCGTGACCCCGTCGCACATCGCGGGCACGCCGCCCGCCACCTGCGCGGTACCGCCGGCCTTGCGCACGGCGTCGCGGATCAGAACCGGGTAGGTTTCAAAGGGCTGATGCGCCGACAGCATGTCGTTGTAGGCCGAGACAATCCCCAGATGCCCCTTGGACGCCTCCGCCAGCGTCTGCTGGTCCGGTCCGGTGGCAGCATAGGCATGGGCCTGGCCGGAGCAGGACAGATGCGCTCGCGCAGGTCCCTTGCCGCGGGCCGCGCGCATCCGCTCCAGATAGGCTGCACGGGTGGGTTCGCTGCGGGCGATGATGCGGTCAGTGACGGCGGCCAGTGTGGAATTCAAGCTCATGTGGGGCCTTTGTAGCAAACTGCGGGGGCAAAGGGGAGGGCGGCTGTCTTAGGTTCCGATACTGCGCCAGCGGCGGCCGTCGCGGTGGATCAGCAGGAGAGAGTCGTCGGGTCCGGCGCTGCCGCTGTCGTAGGGCTGAGGGGCCTCGCCGGTGTCTTCCCAGCCGGCAATGATCGGATCGGCCCAGGCCCATGCGGCCTCAACCTCGTCGCCGCGCATAAACAGGGTCTGGTTGCCCCGGATCACATCCATGATCAGCCGCTCATAGGCGTCCTGCGGACGGCCCGACTCCGGCAGCTCATCAGCAAAGGTCATGTCGAGGTTGGCGCCCGTGAGGCGCATGCCGCCGGGGCCAGGATCCTTGATGGTGGTCTTCAGAGTTATGCCTTCGTCGGGCTGCAGACGGATCACCAGGACGTTGCCGTGCACCGGGCCGGAGCCTTCGAAGATATTGTGCGGCGGGTCGCGGAAATAGACCGCGATTTCGCTCACCCGGTCGCGCAGCCGTTTGCCGGTGCGCAGGTAGAACGGCGTGCCGGCCCACCGCCAGTTCGCCACTTCGACCTTGAGCGCGATATAGCTTTCGGTGCGGCTCTGCGCGTTGCCTGCGTGATCGCGGTAGCCGTCACCGGTTTTGCCCCTGTACTGACCGCGGGCGATGCTGGGCTGCGGCACCGGGCGCAGCGCTTCGATCACTTTGACCTTCTCGTCGCGCACTGCATTGGGCGCAAAATGGGCGGGCGGCTCCATCGCGGTCAGGCACAGGAGCTGCACCAGGTGGTTCTGCACCATGTCCCGCATGGCGCCGGATTTGTCATAATATTCCTCGCGCCCCTCAATGCCGATGCTTTCGGCCACTGTGATCTGCACATGGTCGATATGAGAGGAGTTCCAGAGCGGCTCAAACAGCGAGTTGGCAAAGCGCAGCGCCATCAGGTTCTGCACCGTCTCTTTGCCGAGGTAGTGGTCGATCCGGTAGATCTGCTGCTCCTCGAAGTGCTCCCGCAGCGCCGCGTTCAGCGCTTGGGCCGAGGCGAGGTCATGGCCAAAGGGTTTTTCCAGCACTATACGGCTTTCGGGCGTGGCAATCCCGGTTTCGCTGAGGCGGCGGGCAATGTCGGGAAACAGGGATGGGCCCACGGAAAGATAGAAAGCGCGGACGGCATCGTCACGCAGTTTTCCGTGGATTTCGGCCCAGCCGTTATCGCCGCGCGCATCTACCGCGACATAGTCCAGAAGCGCGGTGAAACCGGCAATCTCTTCCGGCGTGGTCTCCACGTCCTGGCCGAAGTCGCGGATGGCATCAGCGGTCTGGCTGCGGAACTCCTCCGTTGTCAGGTCGCTGCGCGAACTGCCGATGATCCGGCAGTTGCTGTCGAACTGGCCTATCTGGAAGCGGTGGAACAAGGCCGGCAGGATTTTGCGCCGGGCCAGGTCGCCGGTCGCGCCAAACAGCACGAGGTCAAAGGGCTGGACGGGTATGACGCGGGAAACCATTGATTTTACATCGCTGTTCCATTGGGGCCAGAAGGCCGGGCCATTGTGCCGCCTGGGACGGGGCAATTCAATTGCCTCAGCTGGCACATGGCCGGTTAAAGTTGAGTTATCGCTAACATATTGTTGCAGCCGGTGCCATCGGGAAATTTTCCGGGGCAGGCTTTCAGCCTTGGGCGTTTTCGCTGGACCTGGATTTGATCAAATCTTGCAGGAGAGCGGCGCAGCGGCTAAGCATACCGGCAAAGACGAAGGCACCAACAGGGAGGAGTGCCCATGACCCCGCTTGCAGGCCTCAAGGTGGTTGAACTTGCGCGCATCCTGGCCGGGCCCTGGATCGGCCAGTCGCTGGCGGACCTGGGCGCCGAAGTGGTGAAGGTGGAAAGCCCGGAGGGTGACGATACCCGCAAGTGGGGCCCTCCGTTCATCGAGCGCGATGGCGACAGGACGGCCGCCTACTATTATGCCGCCAACCGCGGCAAGGGCTGCGTAACCGCTGACTTCCGCACGGAAGAAGGCAAGCGCCGGGTCATCGAACTGATCAAGGATGCAGACATCCTGATCGAAAATTTCAAGGTCGGCGGGCTGAAGAAATACGGCCTGGACTATGACAGCCTTAGCAGGATCAATCCGCGGCTGATCTACTGTTCAGTGACCGGCTTTGGCCAGGACGGGCCTTATGCCAAGCGGGCGGGGTACGACTTTCTGCTGCAGGGTATGTCCGGGCTGATGTCGATCACTGGAGCGCAGGATGGCCAGCCGCAAAAGGTCGGTGTGGCGATCACGGATATTGTCACCGGGCTTTATGGCACCATCGGCATTCTGGCAGCGGTGGAGCAGCGCCACCGGACCGGGCGCGGCCAGCATCTGGACATGTCGCTGCTGGATTGCGCAACGGCCCTGCTGGCGAACCAGGCGATGAACTACCTGGCGACCGGCGATAGCCCCATGCGTTTGGGGAATGACCACCCGAACATCGCGCCTTACCAGGTGATGGCGGTGAAGGACGGCCATGTGATCCTGGCGGTGGGCAATGACGGGCAGTTCCAGCGTTTGTGCGATGTGCTGGGTCTGGCGCAGTCCAAGGCGGATGCGCGCTTCCAGACCAACCAGCTGCGGGTCGCCAACCGAAAGGCGCTGACGGCAATTCTGGAGCAAGTTCTGGCAGAGTGGACCCAGGCGGATTTGCTGGCGGCGCTGGAGGCGGCGACGGTGCCTGCGGGACCGATCAACACCATCGGACAGGCCTTCGAGGATCCGCAAATCAAGCACCGGGAGATGCAGATCGCACCTGAAGGGGTGCAGGGAGTGCGGGGTCCGTGGAAGTTCTCGGACGCGGAACTGGCCCTGGAAAAGTCAGCGCCGAAGCTGCCGAAGTAACCGCGCCCTAGGCGTCTGCGGCGGCAAACCGGCTCCGCCCGGCGGCGCAGTGTGCGTGCGGCTGGGGCGGTTAAAATTCCCCAAAAGGCAGAGGTGTGCAGGGCAGGCCGTCTCAACCTGGATCTAACCCGCGTCAATTCGCTTACATCCGCTCACAAGTGCGCCCTTTTCATGAACGGCTGATCTGGAGAGGTTGCTGGGTGTGGCTGAAGCTAAACTAACAACAGGAACATGCCCATGTCCGGCGCTTACCGCATCATCGAGAATACTTGGATCCCCCTGCCAGACGGCCGCAGGCTGTCGGCGCGGACCTGGATGCCGGAGGGTGCGGGGCCGTTTCCGGCGATCCTGGAGTATCTTCCCTACCGCAAGCGCGACGGCACCGCGCCCCGGGACGAGACCACGCATCCGGTCTTTGCCGCCGAAGGATACGCCTGTATCCGGGTGGACATTGCAGGCACCGGTGATAGCGAGGGCGTGTTTGACGATGAATATTCTGAAAAGGAGCTGAGCGACGGCGAGGCGGTGCTGGCCTGGATCGCCTCGCAGGAGTGGTGCAACGGCAATATCGGCATGATCGGTATTTCCTGGGGCGGCTTTAACGGGCTGCAACTGGCCTTCCGCCGTCCGGAGGCGCTGAAAGCGGTGGTCTCGGTGGCCTCGACCGTGGACCGCTACGCCGATGACATCCATTACATGGGCGGCTGTCTGCTGAGCGACAACGCCAACTGGGGCAGCCAGATGTTCGCCTATCAGTCGCGCCCCGCGGACCCGCAGCACCGGCCGGACTGGCGCGAGGACTGGATCAAGCGGATCGAGGGTATGCCTTTCATGGCTGCCGAATGGCTGCGGCGGCAGACACGCGGGGATTTCTGGAAACACGGCTCGGTCTGCGAGGACTGGTCGGCGATCCAGGCGCCGGTGCTGGCGATCACCGGCTGGGCCGACGCCTATGTGAACGCACCGTCTGCGCTGGCGGCCAATCTGACTGTGCCCGCCAAGGCCATGATCGGCCCTTGGGAACACCGCTATGCCCATGTCGCCAAGCTGGATCCGGCGGATTTCCATGGCGAGGTACTGCGCTGGTTCGGCAAGTGGCTGAAGGGCAAAGAGACCGGCGCCGAAGCCTTGCCGGATTACCGCGTTTTCATGCAGGAGCACTTCAACCCAACCATGCAGAACAAGCCGCGCCAGGGCCGATGGGTGGCAGAGGCTGAGTGGCCCTCGCCGAATGTGCGGGACCGGGTGATGCATGTGGCGCAGGGCGGGCTGGCGGATCAGCCGGGCAGAGGTGTCACCGTGGTCAGCAATCCCGCGACGGTCGGACAGGCCTCCGGCTATTTCTGCCCGGGGATGCGGTTCGATAATGAGCTGGCGGGCGATCAGAGGGAAGATGACAGGCTGTCCGCCTGTTTCGATACCGTGCCTCTGACGGACCCGCTGGAACTGCTGGGCAGGCCGCGGGTCAAGGTGGCGTTCAGCGCCGACAAGCCGGTGGCGCAGCTTGTGGCGCGGTTGTGCGATGTTTCACCCGAGGGCGTGTCGCAGCGGATCACTTTCCGGCCGCTGAATCTGACCTGCCGCAACGGGTTTGAAGCGCCGCAAAAGCTGGTGCCTGGGCAGCGCTATGAGGCGGAGATTGAGCTGAATGAATGCGCGCACCGCCTGAAGCCGGGGCATGTGCTGCGGCTGGCGCTGTCAGCGTCCTACTGGCCGATTGTCTGGCCCGCGCCGGAGGCGGCGGAGGTGACTTTGCATCTGGAGGGCTGCGCCCTGATACTGCCGGAGCGCAAAGCGGACCAGGAGGTCGAACCGCAGAACCCCGGAGCGCCGCGGGAATATCCGGTGCTGCAGGCAGAGCAGCTGCGCCCGCCAGGCGGCACCTCCAGAACCTGGACGCGGGAGGACGGCGCGCTGGTGCTGGATACCTTTGACGATTACGGCAAGGCGGTGGATCCCTATCACGGGATGTGCGCGGGCAGCCATGTGACCATGCACTACGAGGTGCATCCGGATGACCCGGCCACGGCAGCTTTTGCCAGTGACTGGATCTTCGAGTTCGAGCGCGGGGGCTGGCAGGTTGCGATTGACACTGAGAACAAGATGACCTGCGACCGGGAGAATTTCTATCTCTGGCGCAAGGTGACCGCTTATGAGAGCGCGGACCGGGATGTGGTGCTGACCAAGGAGTGGCGGGAAACGATTCCCCGCGGCGTGCTGTAAACCGGGGCGGGATGTCGGCGGATTTTAGGCAATTCGTCCGCATTTGCCTTGGTTTCGCCAAAGTGCGTTACCCAAAGCACACAGGCCCTTAACCATTTGATTGCAAATTTAACTCTCAGCAGGCCGCCGTTGCCCTGTCCGCGCCGGATCGGCCAGTATCGCGGTTAACGAGCGGTTAACAAACAGACATGAGGGCGAGAAAGTGCAGCTTTCCGTTGTTGTGCCCTGCTACAATGAAGAAGAGTCGGTTCCGCTGCTGGTGGAACGGCTGGTGCAGGCCATAGAACCATGGGCGCAGGACGCCGAGATCATCCTGGCGGATGACGGCTCCAGCGACGGTACCTGGGCGGCGATCGAGGCCGCCCATGCCAAATACCCGGTGGTGCGGGGAATACGGCTGTCGGCCAACCGCGGCCACCAGGTGGCGCTGACCGCGGGACTGGAGGCGGCGCGCGGCGCGCGCATTTTTATGCTGGACGCCGACCTGCAGGACCCGCCGGAGATCCTGCCGGACATGATGATGATGATGGACCGCGGCTATGACGTGGTCTACGGGCGCCGGGCCGAACGGCAGGGGGAAACCCTGTTCAAGAAGGCCACCGCCTATCTGTTCTACCGCTTCCTGAACACGCTGTCGGATGTGGATATTCCCAAGGACACCGGCGACTTCCGCCTGGTCAGCCGCCGCGCGCTGGATGCGGTGCTGGCGATGCCGGAGCGGGCGCGGTTCATCCGCGGCATGTTCGCCTGGGCGGGGTTCAAGCAGATCGGGCTGGAGTATGTGCGCGATGCGCGGGTTGCGGGCGAAACAAAGTACCCGTTCCGGGCGATGCTGCGCTTTGCAACGGATGCGCTGACCGGCTTTTCCACCAAACCGCTGAAGATGGCGACGCGGCTGGCGTTTCTGAGCCTCTATGTGACCTTTCTGATGGCGGTCTACGTGTTCTTGTCGCTGGTCCTTTACAACACCGCACCCGGCTGGGCTTCGATGCTGCTGGCGATTTCCTTCTTCTCGGGGATCCAGCTGCTGACGCTGGGGATCATGGGGGAATATATCGGGCGGCTCTATATGGAGAGCAAGCAGCGCCCGATGTACTTTCTGTCAGAGGAAACCGGCGAAGGCAAAGCTGCAGAGCCGGTGCAGATCGAGCCCGCACCGCTGCGCAAGGAAGCGTCGTGAGTATGGCGGACACCGGGCAAATCCTGCGCTTTTCCGTCGTCGGTGCGACGGTCGCGGGGCTTTATGTGCTGGCCTACACCGCACTGCTGACGGCGGGCATGGCGCAGGCGCCGGCCAATGCCCTGGCCTTTGCTGGCGCGGTTGCGGTGCAATATGTGCTGCAAACCTGGTGGACCTTCCGCCGCCCGCTGGGCCTGCCGGACCAGATGGCGCGGTTTGCCTGCACCATTGCCGCGGGTTTTGCCGTCTCGGCGCTGATCACCGGCGTGTTCGGCCCTGCGCTGGGCTGGGCGGACTGGCTGTCCGCCGCTGCCGTCACGGTGATCTTGCCGGTACAGAATTTCATCATCTTCCGCCTCTGGGTGTATGCCGCGGCTGGCTGACTAAAGTTCGGAGCAATCATGTCTCATATCTATTCCAACGAATTTTACGATTATATCGAGCGGGGCGCGCGGTCTTCGGCGCAGGCGATGATCTCTGTGGTGCAGCCGCAACTGCAGGCGGGCAGCGTGCTGGACCTGGGCAGCGGCCGCGGTGTGTGGCTGAGCGAATGGATCAAGGCCGGTGTGACCGATGTCGCCGGCGTTGACGGCGATTATGTGGATCGTGATCAGCTGGCGATCCCGCGCCAGCAGTTCCACGCAGCAGACCTGACCAAAACCTTTGACCTGGGCCGCAAGTTTGACCTGGCGCAAAGCCTTGAGGTGGGCGAGCACCTGCCTGAAGCGGCTTCGGAGAAGCTGGTCGACAGCCTGACCCGCCATGCCGACCGGGTGCTGTTTTCCGCCGCGGTACCAGGACAGGGGGGCGAGTTTCATATCAATGAGAAGCCGCTGTCCTTCTGGCAGGAGATGTTTGCGGCGCGCGGTTTCACCGCCTTCGATTTTGCCCGCCCCCGGCTGAGACACATGCAAGGCGTCGCGCCCTGGTACCGCTACAACACTGTGCTTTATGCCAATGAAGCAGGCCGGCAAGGTTTGCCGCAAGAGGTGCTGGCCGCGGCAGTTCCGGCCGGGCAGAAGGTGCCGCTGGCTGGTAGCCTGAGCTGGCGGATGCGGCGCGGAATCGTGTCGCTGATGCCGCGGCCGATGGTGACTAAGATTGCCCAGATCCAGGCCGCTGTACTGGCCCGCCGCGCCCGCCGCCTGCAGGAGACCGCAGGATGACCTTGGTCTCGGCCGGCAGCAGCGCTGCGCAGCGGCGCGCCCTGCCGCAGCTGCCGGTCACGGTGGCTGCAATCTTTGCGATGCTGCTGCTGACGGCGCTGTTCCAGCTGCCGGACCCGATGATCCGGCATGATGACTACCCGGCGCTGCTGTCAGACCCATCGCTGTTTTACTCAAAGACCCTGACTGAGGGGCGCTGGATCAATTACCTTTGGCATCTGCGCGGATACGTGACGCCGGCATGGCTGAATTACCTGGTCTATCAGCTGTTATGGGCCGTCTATCTTGGCTGCCTGGTCCACAACGCTTTTGGGCGCGAGGCAGAGACTTGGCAGCGGGTGATGGTTGCGCTGATCGCAGGTCTCGGCTTGCCTTGGGTGCTGATCTCATTGTGGTTCAACACGCTGATCCCGGGGCTGGCCATTGTCGCGCTTTATGCCTGGCTGACCACAAGGCTGAGCGAGCGGGCCTGCCGCTGGCTGATGCTGATTTTTGTTCCGGTCTCGCTAATGGCCTACACGACCTATCCGTTCCTGATCCTGGGGCTGAGCCTGACCCGCGCCGGCGTCGCGCGATCGGCCCGGGACCTGGCGGGGCTGCTGGCGCTGTTCATTGCCAGTTTCGCGCTCGGCATGCTGGCGATCTATTCGCTGAACTATGCCGTGCATGGGGTGTTCGGCGTGCCGATGGCGGAATGGCGCAATCCCAGCCCGGCGCGGGATCTGGCGTCGGCGCTCGAAAATTCCAAACTGGCCTGGCAGTTCCTGGCCAGCCTGGCGCAGAAGGGTGCTTATAACAACTGGGTTCTGGCGCTCATGCAGGCCGTGCTTTTGGCCTGCGCGGTCTGGGTTGTGCTGCGGCAGGATAAATGGCGGGCGCTCTACCTGCTGTCCGGCGCTGCCATGGGGGTGGCGCTGATCTGCGTGCAAGTGATCCGCAGCGGTATTGACATGCCGGTGCGCTCTGGCGGGTTTCTGTGGATCTTTGGCGCTGTTTTCATCGGGCTGTTCGCCATTGCACTGCGCGACAGCGGCGGGGCCCGGCTGAGCCGGAACCTGCTGTTTGCCGTGACCGCGGTTTATGTGATTTTTGGCGGCCTGACGCACCGGGTTCTCACTGAATGGCACAGGGTGAGCCAGGTCATGGCCGCGGAGCTGGCAGAAGGGCAGGGTCCGGTTTACGTCACCGGCACCTATCTGTCGCTGGAGGCGACCCGGAAATCGGATCTGCAAAAGCACCATTCGGTTGCATTCCGCCTGCATCATCTGACCGGGCGCGAGATCGTGATGTGCGAGAGCCGTCCTGAGGATTGCGCAGCGCTGCCGGACGAACTGCGCGCCGGGTTGCAGGGCCGCAAAGGGTTCGAGGTGCGCCAGGTTGAAGGCGGTTCAGTGCTGATGCTGTCGCCCGAGGCGCTGCGGCAGGACAAGCTTGAAGCGGCCCGTCAGTTGCGCCAGTCGGATTAGAGAGACAGACCAGAGCTGGCAAGCGAAGGCCCGCCAGCCGCTGCCAGCTGACCGGGGAAATCAGAAGTCGAGGCCCAGATCCAGCGTGCGCGCCGAATGGGTAAGCGCACCGGACGAGATGTAGTCGACGCCGGTTGCTGCCACTTCCGCAATGCGTTCCAGCCGCATGTTGCCGGAGGCCTCGGTCACCACATGACCCTTGGATATCTCCACTGCCTTGGCGAGAGTGGGGGTATCCATGTTGTCGAGCAGGACAACGTCTGCCCCGCCGGTGGCGATCACCTCGGCCAGCTGGTCCAGGGTGTCGACTTCTATTTCCACTTTCATCATGTGGCTGACGCTGGCCTTGGCGGCTTCCAGCACCGCTTTTACACCGCCGGCAGCGGCGATGTGGTTGTCCTTGATCAGGATCGCATCCGACAGGCCGAAACGGTGATTGTACCCGCCTCCGTGCAGCACCGCCTGTTTCTCGGCAATGCGCAGGCCCGGGGTGGTCTTGCGGGTGCAGGTGATGCGGGTGGAGGTGCCTTGGGTTTCCGCGGCGAAGGCGGAGGTCAGCGTGGCGATGCCGGTCAGGCGGCCGGCAAAGTTCAGCGCGACGCGCTCGCCCGACAGGATCGAGGCGGCAGAGCCTTCGACAGTCATCAGCGTGTCGCCCTTTTTGCAAGGGCTGCCATCGGGGAGCAGCGTTTCCACCTTCAGTCCGGCATCCACCAGGTGAAAGGCGATGCGGGCAATCTGCATTCCCGACACAACACCGTCCTCGCGGGCGTTCAGCCGGGCGGCGTAGGTTGCCGAGGCCGGGATCACCGCACGGGTGGTGATATCGCCGTTCTGGCCCAGGTCCTCCATCAGGGCGGCGCGCACCATCGGTTCCAGGATCAGGTCGGGCAGGGTGGCGAAGTGGGTGCTCATGTCAGTTCCTTCACGGCCCCGGCGCGGATGGCCAGGGCCTCGTCCAGGGTGATGCGGGTGCGGTGGGCCTGTGCCGGGTCCGCCATGGGAAAGTCGTCGCGGAAATGGCCGCCGCGGCTTTCCTCTCGCCTCAGCGCCGCGGCAGCGATCAGCGTGGCGGTGGCGCACATATTGAGGAAGTTTTCGTCCGCAGACTGTTCGGCCTCAAGCCGGGCTATGGTGGAGAGCGCCTGTTTCAGACCTGCAGCGGTGCGGCGCACGCCGGTATGGGCAGTCATGGTCTTCCGCAGGGTGTTCACCGCCTCCCGGTCAAGCTCTTGCCCGCCGGCGGGGAAGCTGAGGCGGACCTGTTCTGCGTGTTCCGGGGTTTGCGGGGCGGACATGTCCTGCGCCGCGTTGCGGGCATAGACCAGCGCTTCCAGCAATCCGTTGGAGGCGAGCCGGTTGGCGCCATGCAGGCCGGTGGAGGACGCCTCGCCGCAGACCCAGAGATTTGCCAGGCTGGTGCGGCCATTCATGTTCGCATCGACCCCGCCCATGTGGTAATGGGCGGCGACGGCCACGGGGATCGGCTCTTGCACCGGGTCGATGCCCGCGCGGGCGCAGGTTTCGGCCACGGTTGGGAAGCGGGTCAGCACCTCGGACCCCAGCGCTGCACGTGTGTCGAGCATCGGCCGGCGGCCTGCTTGGGTCTCGGCAAAGATTGCCCGGGCGACAATGTCACGGGGGGCAAGCTCCGCATCGGGGTGAGCTGCCAGCATGAAGCGCTCGCCGTCCGCATTGATCAGCACCGCGCCTTCGCCGCGCAGGGCCTCTGTGGCCAGCGGGGCAGGGTCCTCGCCTATGTCAAAGGCAGTGGGGTGGAACTGCACGAATTCCGGATCGGCAATGCGGGCGCCTGCGCGGGCAGCAAAGCCGATCACCTGGCCGCGGATGCGGGGCGGGTTGGTGGTGTGGGCATAAAGCCCGCCGGAGCCGCCGCCCGCCAGCAGCACGCCCGGCGCCTTGATCAGCACCGGCGCTGACGGCGTGTCAGCGCGGGAGATCCAGATGCCGGTGACAGTGCCGTCCTCGGTCTCCAGCCGCACGGCCTGGGTGTTTTCCAGAACCTGCACGGAGGGCGCAGCGCGGACCGCGGCAATCAGCGTCCGCATGATCTGATCGCCGGCCTGATCGCCCTTTACCCGAACCACGCGGGCAGCGGAATGGGCGGCCTCGCGGCTCATGACATAGTTGCCTTCGGCGTCACGGTCGAAGGGAGTGCCAAGCTCGGTCAGGTCGACGATATGCTCGCGGGCCACGCGGGTGACCATGGCGGCGACCTCGGGGTCGACGGTGCCAGCGCCCGCCTGCAGAGTATCCGCGGCGTGCGCTTCCGGCGTGTCGTGATTGGCCATGGCAGCCGCAACGCCGCCCTGGGCCCAGGCCGAGCTTGCGCCTTCACCCAGGGTTTCGGGGGAGATCACCAGGACCGGCCTGGGGGCCAGCTCAAGAGCAGCGTACAGCGCGCCCAGGCCTGCGCCGGCAATGACGATGCGGCCGGTTTCGACCACGGATCAGATGCCCAGTTTCTGCGAAAGGTCGATCATCCGCTGCACCGCGACGCGGGCCTTTTCGGCCACTTCGGGATCAACCTCGACCGGCTCGGTCATCGTGTGCAGCGACCACAGGACTTTCTCCAGCGTGATCTTCTTCATGTAGGGGCACATGTTGCATGGGCCGACGAATTCCACCTCAGGCAGCTGATCGGCGATGTTCGACGCCATCGAGCATTCGGTGATCAGCAGAGCCTTTTCCGGCTTTTCGTCGGTCACGTATTTGACGATACCGCTGGTCGAGCCGGAGAAATCGGCCTCGGCCACCACATCTGGCGGGCATTCGGGATGCGCAATCAGCCGGGTGCCCGGGTTCCATTCGCGGAAGTCGCGCAGATCCTTGGCGGTGTACTGCTCATGCACGATGCAGGAGCCCTCCCACCAGACGATGTTCTTTTCCGGAACCTGCTGGGCAATGTTCTGGGCCAGATACTGGTCCGGCGTCATGATGATGGTGTCTTCTTCCATCGCCGCAACGATCTGCGCCGCGTTGGAGGACGTGCAGCAGATGTCGGATGCGGCTTTCACCTCAGCCGTGGTGTTCACATAGGTGACCACCGGCGCGCCGGGGTAGCGGCGCCGCATTTCCGCAACGCCTTCGGCGGTGATGCTTTCGGCCAGGGAACAGCCAGCCTCCATATCGGGGATCAGCACGGTTTTTTCCGGGCTCAGGATCTTGGAGGTTTCGGCCATGAAATGCACGCCGCACTGCACGATCACATCGGCCTCGACCCGGGTGGCCTCAATTGCCAGCTGCAGGCTGTCACCGACCACATCCGAGATCCCGTGATAGATTTCCGGCGTCATGTAGTTATGCGCCAGGATCACCGCGTTGCGCTGCTTCTTCAGCTCCAGAATCGCCGCAACATAAGGCGCATGGGTGGCCCATTCGATTGGGTTCACCACGCGGTCCATGCGGGCGTAGATATCTGCCATCTGTTCGGCCAGGGCCGGATTCGGGGCCAGATCATAGTGGGCGGCGAGCTGATCCCGCATGGATTGCAGGTCGAACATGGCGTTTCCTCAAGGTTGCGTCCGGTGTGACACTTTGGGCGGGGGTTGTTTCACGTTCAAATCGCGCACGCAAGCGCGCGTGAAGGGATTTGCGGCCAAATGCGGTGATTTGGCGCTAACAGGCGGCATGGGTTTGCACGCCTGCGCCGCATGACCCCGCCGGAACCGGGGTTTCAGTGCTAAGTCTTTGACTGACGCTAGTGATATGGTGTTCGATAGGGTCTTTTTCCAGAGCACTGCCGCTTTTGGCTGTTCCAATGCCTCCTCCTGTGATTTTGAAATTCGTCAGAGGGTGTTAGACCCGGACTGACCGGACTGACCGGCTGAAGCGGAGTTGAGCGAGCGGCATGACTGATCTGTGGGCAGGACTGTGCCAGGCCTTTTGGCTTCTGGTGACGCTGGACGCGGATCTGGTGGAAATCACCCTGCGCTCCTTGCGGGTGACGCTGACCGCGCTTGCCATCGCCTGTGCCATTGCGCTGCCGCTGGCGGCCTTTCTGGCGGTGCGCCGGTTCCGGCTGCGCCGCGCCACGATTGCGGTACTGAACGCTCTGATGGGGCTGCCGCCGGTGGTGGTCGGCCTTGTGGTCTATGTGTTCCTGTCCCGCGCCGGTCCGTTCGGCGTATTCGGCCTGCTGTTTACCCCCACGGCGATGATCATCGCGCAGGTGATCATCGTTGTGCCCTTGGTGGCCTCGGTTGCGCATCAGTCCTTGCGCGAGTTGTGGAGCGATTACCACGATCTTCTGATCTCGATGAACGCCACCCAGTTCCAACGCATCCAGGCGCTGTTGTGGGACGGGCGCAGGGCGCTGCTGACTGCGGCGCTGGCGGGCTTTGGCCGCGCAATTGGTGAGGTGGGCGCGATCATGGTGGTGGGCGGCAATATCGACCACGCCACCCGGGTGCTGACCACGGCGATTGCGCTGGAGACCGGCAAGGGCGAATTTGCCATGGCGCTGGGGCTTGGGTTTGTGCTGATCGCGCTGGCGATTGCAGTGAACCTGACAATCCACTGGCTGGGCCGCACCGAAAGCGAGGGGCGCTGGTAATGCAGATGTTCCCGCTGGTGGCCCAGGGCGCTCAGGTGCGCCGCCGCGGCAAGGTGTTGGTAGGGCCGGTCGATCTGACGCTTGGCGGGCAGGGGACCTCTATCGTCATCGGTCCCAACGGGGCCGGAAAAACCACGCTGCTGAAAATGCTGCATGGCATTGTGCGGATGAATGGCGGCAGCCTGGACTGGGCATGCCCGCTGGAAGAGGCGCAGAAGCGGCAGGCCTTCGTGTTTCAAACCCCGGTGATGATGCGCCGCACGGTGATCGAGAACATTGCCTACCCGCTTCGGCTGACGGGCGTGGGCCGCCACGAGGCGCGCACGCGGGCAGCGGACTGGGCGGCCCGTGTCGGCCTGGGGAGAATCCTGCAGCGCCAGGCCACCATGCTGTCGGGCGGCGAGCGGCAGAAGCTGGCCCTGGCCCGCGCCCTGGTACGCGAGCCGGAAGTGCTGTTCCTGGACGAACCCTGCGCCGCGCTGGACGGGCGCGCCACCCGCGAGATCGAAGAGATCCTGGCCCATGCCGCCGAGAGTGGTACGCGGCTGATCATGTCTACCCACAATATGGGGCAGGCGCGGCGGCTGGCCGATGAGGTGATTTTTGTCCTAGGCGGCCGCATCCACGAATTCAGCCCGGCGGAGGCATTCTTTACCGGGCCGCAAACGCCGCAGGGCCGTGCATTTCTGAACGGAGATATTGTCGAATGAAACGTCTGATTATTGGTGCAATTGCATCTGTGGCCCTGGCCTCTGCCGCTCTGGCGGAAGAGATGAAGATGGCGGTTACCACGTCCTTCCACAATTCCGGTCTGGCGGAGATCCTGCTGCCGGAGATCAAGAAGGACTTGGGCCTGGATGTGCAGCTGCTGGTGGTTGGCACCGGCCAGGCGATCCGGCTGGGCGAGGCGGGCGACGTCGACGCGATCCTGGTGCATTCCAAGAAGGCTGAGGAAAAGTTCTTGGCTGGCGGCAACGGCACCCACCGGCGCGAGATCATGTACAATGACTTTGTCTTCATCGGTCCCAAAGGCGATGCGGCCGGGGTGGCCGGCTCTGAGGACGCGGCAGCGGCCCTGCAAAGGATTGCCGGGGCCGAAGCAATTTTCGTCAGCCGCGGCGATGACAGCGGCACCCATAAGAAAGAACTGGCATTGTGGAACGCTGCCGGGCTGGAGCCAAATGGATTCGGGGATTGGTACCGCGCCGTGGGCGCGGGCATGGGCGCTGCGCTGAACACGGCGGCGGGTATGGACGCCTATATCATGTCGGACCGCGCCAGTTGGCTGAACTTCGGCAACAAAGCCGGGCTGGGGCTGCTGTTTGCCGGGGATCCGGTGCTTTTCAACCAGTATGCCTACATCCCGGTGAACCCGGAAAAGCACGGCCACGTGAAGAACGGTCTGGCGATGCAGCTGGAGGGCTGGCTGGTCTCTGACAAGGCGAAGGAGCTGATCAACGGCTACCGGATCAACGGCGAGACGCTGTTTGTCTTCAACGCCGAACAGTAACGCAGCGTGGGGCACTCCCGCCAATTCCGGGCGTCACAGATGCCCTGCATAGTCGGGCGCAGCACCGCGCCGCGCGGATCCGTGATTGAGTGAGATAAGCGCCCTGAAGCGCCGTGCTAATTGTGATTCGCCTGCGCCGCGCCAAGGATGAACCGGCCTGGCGCACAGCAGCAGCTGTGGCAGTTGGCCAGGCTCTGGCGGAAAGCTGCCGCGCCGCGCGTCAGCGCGGCGCTATGCCCAACTGCTAGGGGTAATTTCAATTGCACCGCAGCAGGCGGGAGGGCCGGGCTTCAGGTTTCACCGCCAACCGTCAGAGTCACCCGGTCGCCGGCGAACCAGGTGCGGCCGAACTCAATCGGCGTGCCGGCTGTGTCCACGCTGACCGACGTGGTGCGCAGGATCGGCGCGCCTTCGCTGATCTGCAACTGCAGCGCTTGGGTGGCGGTGGCGAGCTTGGCAGCGATGCGGGTTTCCCTGCGGGTATAGTCCTCGACGCCGCAGCGTTTCAGGGCCTTGGTGATTGAACTGTCCTCTTCCAGCGCCTCGTGCAGCCCTGGCAGCAAGCCGACCGGAAACACGGCCTGAGCCAGCGCAATGGGCTGGCCGTCGGCTAGTGAAAGCCCGTCGTAGACCAGAACCGGGTCTCCCGCCTGCAACTCCAATGCCTCCGCCTCGCGCAATCCGGCGGCACGGGTTTCCAGCGTCAGCAGTTTCTTGGCCGGTATCCGCCCCTCGCGCGCGAGGTTCTGGTGGAACCGGACCCGCTTGCCAATTGGGTAGTCGGTTGGCTTGGCAGCGACGAACACCCCTGCTCCGCGGCGGGAATGGACCAGGCCCTGCGCCGCCATGTCCGCCAGCGCCCGGCGCACGGTGTGCCGGTTGACCCCGAACCGCGCTGACAGCTTGGCCTCAGCCGGGAGCTTGCCGCCGGTCTCATACCGGCCCTGGGCAATGTCATCGGTCAGGGCGATGGCGATGGATTTCCAAACCGGGGTGCGGGCCATGTCATGGAACTTTCATAAGTCTTGGATTGCGCCAGCCGGGGCGACTCGGTTAACATTTGTCTAGTTGTATAGTTGATGTAGACAACCCGGCCAAGAGGCATAGACAGATGAACACCACTATCTCCGCAGCGGACCGCAAAGGCTGGATGAGCCTGCTGGCCACTGCTGACGAGGCCCGGCTGACCAAGCTGTGGCAGGGCTGCGGGATTGATCCCGTTTATGAATGGCTGCGCCCGCCAGAGGCCGGCAGCGTCATGGTGCGGGGCCGCATGGGCGGCACCGGCGCGCCTTTCAACCTCGGGGAGATGACCGTCACCCGCTGTGCGGTGTCGCTGGAGGATGGCACCGTCGGCCAAGGCTATGTGCAGGGGCGCAGCAAGGCCAAGGCCGCAATGGCCGCCAAGATTGATGCGCTGATGCAAACAGATGCGGCGGCGGGCGTGCGCAAGGCAGTGCTGGAGCCGCTGGCCGTAGAGAGGCAGACGAAGAAGAACGCCCGAGCCGCCAAGGCGGCGGCGACCAAGGTCGAGTTTTTCACCATGGTGCGGGGAGAGGACTGATGCGCCTGGAAACCCGGAACGCCGCCTATGCGGGCGGTTTCAGCAATCCGCCAGTGGATGCGGCACATGCCTTCCGCGCGGCGATGAACGCCATGGCCCGGCCCGGCCAGGTCCAGGACATCACCGGGGCCGCACCGCCTGACGGGATATCAGTCGCGGCGGGCAGCCTGCTGCTGACGCTGTGCGATCCGGAGACCGGTGTCTATCTGGCGCCGGGCACGGACAGCGGGGCCTTGCGCGGCTGGCTGGCCTTTCACACGGGCGCGCCGGTCGTTGCGGCGGAGCAGGCGGATTTCGCGCTTGGCAGCTGGGAGGCGCTGATGCCGCTGGACCGCTTCCGCATCGGCACCCCTGAATACCCTGACCGCTCGGCCACATTGATTGTCGAGACGCCCGGTTTCGCGGCCCCCAACGTGGTGCTGAGCGGCCCCGGCATCAAAGACAAAGCCCGGATGCAGCTGCCGGAACTAACTGCGTTCCAGAACAATACCGCTCTCTACCCGCTGGGTATGGACTTCTTCTTCACCGCGGGGGCGCAGGTTGCTGCGCTGCCGCGGTCCACCCGGATCACCACGGAGGCCTGAGCCCATGTACGTTGCAGTCAAGGGCGGCGAACGCGCCATTGAAAACGCCCATGCCTGGCTGGCTGAGGAGCGCCGCGGCGATACCAGTGTCGCGGAGCTGAGCCTGTCCCAGATCCGCGAGCAGCTGAGCCTGGCGGTGAACCGGGTGATGGCCGAAGGCTCGCTCTACGATCCGGACCTTGCCGCGCTGGCCATCAAGCAGGCGCGCGGTGATCTGATAGAGGCAATCTTTCTGATCCGCGCCTACCGCACCACCCTGCCGCGGTTTGGCTATTCGCAGCCGGTGGAGACCGGAGAAATGGCCTGCGACCGCCGGATCTCCGCGACCTTCAAGGACGCCCCCGGCGGGCAGGTGCTGGGGCCGACCTTCGATTACACCCACCGCCTGCTGGACTTCAAACTGGCCGCCGACGGTGAGGTGCCCGAGGCGCCAGTGTCCGAGCCGCGCCAGGAGGCCACGCCGCATATCACCGAATTCCTGCAAGGCGAGGACATCATCGAGCGCGAGCCTGCCTCGGACGCGGTTCCGGGTGATCTGACGCGCGAGCCGATGTCCTTCCCGGCGGGACGGGCGGTGCGCCTGCAATCGCTGACCCGCGGCGATGAGGGGTTTATCCTCGGCATGGCTTATTCGACACAGCGCGGCTATGCGCGCAACCATGCCTTTGTCGGCGAGCTGCGAATTGGCAGCGTGCCTGTGGAGATGGAGATCCCGGAGCTGGGCTTTTCCATCGAGATCGGCGAGGTGGAGCTGACCGAATGCGAGACGGTGAACCAGTTCAAGGGCTCCAAGACGGTGCCGCCGCAGTTCACCCGCGGCTATGGTCTGGTCTTTGGCCAGTCAGAGCGCAAATCCATCGCCATGGCGCTGGTCGACCGGGCGCTGCGCTGGGAAGAGCTGGGCGAGGACAATCTGGGCGCGCCAGCGCAGGACGAGGAATTTGTCCTGAGCCACGCCGACAACATCCAGGCCACCGGCTTTCTGGAGCACATCAAGCTGCCGCATTACGTCGACTTCCAGTCCGAGCTGGAACTAGTCCGCAAACTGCGCCGGGAAGCGGCAGAGCTGGCTGAGACGCTGGCGGCAAAGGAGGCTGCGGAATGAGCTTAATCGCCTCCACCGCCGCCTGCGTCACCTCCGCCGAATCCTTCGCTGTCGTGGCCTTGGACCCAAGGACGGCCAGAGCCAGGGCCATGGGACGCAATGCTTGCATCAACCGGGTCTATACTCGTGTGATTGTGTCCGGATGGGCAGCGCATCGCGTGGTCATAGCCGCCTGCGCGCAAGGTGCGAAAAATGCGGACGAGAGCCCAAATCAGAACGCCAAGTCCAACGGCCAAGACATAGCCGAGAGTGTTTTCCGTCAAAATACTGCGCTCCATTCCTGTTTGGGCCACACAGCTCTAATTCGAGGTCATGATGCCTGACTACAACTTTGCATACCTTGACGAACAGACCAAACGGATGATCCGCCGGGCGATCCTGAAAGGCTTGGCTGTGCCGGGCTATCAGGTGCCCTTTGCCAGCCGCGAGATGCCGATGCCCTATGGCTGGGGCACCGGCGGGGTTCAGGTCTCCGCCGCGACGCTGACGCGGGACGACACGCTGAAAGTCATCGACCAAGGGGCTGACGACACCACAAACGCGGTGTCGATCCGCAAGTTTTTTGAGAAGACGGCGGGTGTGGCAACGACTGAAGAAACGGCAAAAGCCAGCGTCATCCAGACCCGCCACCGGATCCCGGAGGCGGAGCTGACTGAAGACCAGATCCTGGTTTATCAGGTGCCGATCCCGGAGCCGTTGCGCTTCCTGGAACCGCGCGAGACCGAAACTCGCAAAATGCACGCCCTTCAGGAATACGGGCTGATGCACGTGAAACTTTACGAGGACATCTCGCAGCACGGCGCGATTGCCACCGCCTATGCCTATCCGGTGAAGGTGGAGGGACGTTACGTGATGGACCCGTCGCCGATACCGAAGTTCGACAATCCCAAGATGGAGATGGCGGCGATCCAGCTGTTTGGTGCCGGCCGGGAGCAGCGGATCTATGCGGTGCCGCCCTACACACAGGTCGTGTCTCTGGATTTCGAGGATTACCCGTTTGAGGCCAGCAAGGCGGACCACCCGTGCGACTTGTGCGGGGCGGATGACAGCTATCTGGACGAGGTGATCCTGGATGATGCGGGCAACCGGATGTTTGTCTGTTCGGACACCGATTACTGCCGCACGCGGCGCGAGGCAGGCCATAGCGGCCGCCTGGGTGAGGAGGCAGCGTGATGACCCCTTTGCTGCAAGTGAAGAATGTGGCCAAGCTGTACGGCGCACGGATCGGCTGCACCGGTGTGAGCTTTGATCTCTACCCGGGCGAGGTGATGGGAATCGTGGGTGAAAGCGGTTCTGGCAAGTCGACGCTGCTGAACAGTCTGGCGGGCCACTTGGTGCCGGACCAGGGAGAGGTAATCTATTACACCCGCACAAGCGGGCCGGTGGATACCGTCACAATGTCAGAGCCGGAACGGCGGATGCTGGGCCGTACCGATTGGGCCTTTGTGCATCAGCACGCAAGGGACGGGCTGCGCATGCCGGTTTCGGCCGGCGGTAACATTGGCGAACGGCTGATGGCCGTGGGGAACCGCCATTATGGCTCGATCCGCGAACAGGCGGCGGACTGGCTGGGCCGGGTTGAGATTTCCGAAAGCCGTATCGACGACCGCCCTTCGGCCTTCTCCGGCGGTATGCAGCAGCGCCTGCAAATCGCACGCAATCTGGTGACAGGCCCGCGGCTGGTGTTCATGGACGAACCGACCGGTGGACTGGATGTCTCGGTGCAGGCGCGCTTGCTGGATCTGCTGCGGGGCCTCGTGCGGGAGATGGGGCTGAGCGCCATTATCGTGACACACGATCTGGCCGTTGTGCGCCTGCTGGCGGACCGGCTGATGGTGATGAAGGACGGCCATGTGGTGGAAACCGGGCTGACCGATCAGGTGCTGGACGATCCCCAGCACGGCTATACCCAGCTGCTGGTTTCCAGCGTGCTGCAAGTCTGAGGGCAGGGTGATGATTGAATTGAACGATGTAAGCAAGAGCTTCACCCTGCACAACCAGGGCAGTGCGGTGATTCCGGTCATGCAAAACGCCACGCTGAGTGTGCAACCCGGAGAATGTGTCGGCCTGACGGGCGCCTCCGGGGCGGGCAAGTCCACACTGATGCGTGTGATCTACGGCAACTATCTGGCGGCCTCCGGCAGCGTGGTCGTCGGCGGCGTGGATGTGGCCAAGGCCGCGCCGCGGGAGATACTGGCGCTGCGCCGTGACACGCTGGGATATGTCAGCCAATTCCTGCGGGTGGTTCCGCGGGTGCCAACGCTGGATGTTGTGGCTGAACCGCTGCTGGCAGTCGGCACGCCGGCCGATCAGGCGCGGGACAAGGCGGCCTCGCTGCTGGCGCAGCTCAATATACCCGAACGTCTTTGGAGTCTGAGCCCCACGACATTCTCGGGCGGTGAGCAGCAGCGGGTGAATATCGCCCGCGGCTTCGCCTATGAGTATCCGGCGCTGCTGCTGGATGAACCGACGGCGAGCCTTGATGCGCAAAACCGCGCCACTGTGCTTGCGCTGATCGCAGGTGCCAAGGCGCGGGGGGCTGCGATCATCGGCATCTTCCACGATGAGGCGGCGCGCCAGCAGGTTTGCGACCGGTTCGTGGACGTGTCGGACTTTGCTCCCAAGGCGGCGGCATGAGTGCGTCTGCAAATAAAGGCCCGGTCATTGCCGTGGTCGGACCGTCCGGAGTTGGCAAGGACAGCCTGATGTCTGCGCTTGCGGTCTCCGGTCCTCAGCTGCGGCTGATGCGGCGGGTGATCACCCGCGCGCCGGAGGCAGGCGGGGAGGATTACCAGGCGGTGACCGAGGCTGAGTTTTCGGCCCTTGCGCGCAACGGCGTGTTTGCCTTGGACTGGCAAGCGCATGGCCTGCAGTATGGCATTCCGCGCGAAATCGAAGCCTTGCGGGCCGGTGCGGGCGGTGTGCTGGTCAATTTGTCCCGTGCTGTGCTGCTGCAGGCGCAGGAGGTGTTCGGTGATTTCATTGTGCTGTCGGTGACGGCGCGACCAGAGGTGCTGGTCGAACGGTTGTCTGCCCGCGGGCGGGAAGACGCCGGGGAGGTTCGGCGCCGTCTTGCCAGGGCGGCCAATCCCTTGCCGGAAGGGCTGCGCAGGGTTCATGTGATCGACAACAGCGGTGCGCTCAGCACGGCGGTGGCCGCCGCGCTGGCAGCCCTTCAGCCGGAAAGGGCGTAGCGGTGGATCAGGTGGAAGTTTCCGTCCTCTGCTTCGCCCGCCAGCACAATATCGCGGATTTCCAGCGGTGCGGGCAGCAGCGGGATGAGACGCTCGTTCAGCGCCGCTTCAACCGCCGGCAGGTCGGGCTTCGGCAGTTTGCCGGTCAGCGTGATGTGAAACCGGAATTGCTCCAGCACATAAGGATAGCCCCACAGGGTGAGGTTCCTGTCCTGTTCCGGGCTCAGGCCCGCGCCGCGGCGGCGTTCCAGCTCAGCCTGGGCCGCCGGCGCGCGGAAAGGGTCCAGCTCTGTCACGCAGGCGGCGGCCAGGGCGTTCAGCGCGGTTTCATCGCCGGAGGGCCGCAGCGCCAGGAAGCGGCCGAGCCGCGCCAGGTGGAACCCCTCGAGCGTCACCGGCCTCTGCGCCGCGGCCAGCGCCGCGCAGGCTGCATCCAGCGCTGCCTGGGATTGCCCTTCGGCAAGGCGCATCGGCGGCTTCAGGGTGGCATGAAGTCCGTATTTGCGGGGAACCTTCGTTATCGCCGCCACGTCCAGCCCGGTGTCTTCCGGTTGAGGCAGGCTGCGGCCTGTTTCCAGGTCCCAGCCCAGCCAGCTTGCGGCGAACCGGCACCATTCCGCATCTGCGGGCGGAGCATAGTAGATCGCGTATCGCGTGAATGTCACATTGGCCTCCTAAACGTGGCCTTCCATAACTCGAAAGATGTGAAGTTCAGATGACAGAAGAGTTGATCCTTGCCAATGCCACACTGGTGCTTCCGGGGGAGACCCGCACCGGTAGCGTGAAGGTTTCCAGCGGTGAGATCGAGGACATTGCAGAGGGCACCTCGGTTCCGGCGGGCGCCATCGACTGCGGGGGCGATTATGTCTGTCCGGGTCTGGTGGAACTGCATACCGACAATCTGGAGCGTCACATCCAGCCGCGCCCCAAGGTGGACTGGCCGCACGCCAGCGCGATCATTGCCCATGATGCGGAACTGGCGGGCACTGGCATCACCACGGTATTTGATGCGATGCGTGTCGGCTCGATCAGCCGCAAGGAAAGCCGCTATGGCGCTTATGCCCGCGGTCTGGCCGCTGAGCTGCTGGAACTCAGAGCGGCGGAGGCGCTGAAGATCTCGCATTTCCTGCACCTGCGGGCCGAAGTCTGCTCAGACACCCTGATTGAGGAACTGGAGGCCTTTGGCGAAGCGGACCGGGTCGGGCTGGTTTCGCTGATGGACCACACGCCGGGCCAGCGGCAGTTCCGCGATCTCTCCAAGCTGGAGCAGTACGTGAAGGGCAAGCACGGGTTCGACGACGCCGCGTTCCAGGCGCATATCGCTCATCTGAGAGAGCTGCGCGAGACCCATGGCGACTTGCATGAGGCGGAAGCGGTGAAGGCGGCCAAGCGATTTGGCGCAGTGCTGGCAAGCCATGACGACACCACGGCCGGGCAGGTGGCCGTTTCGGCAGGCCATGGCATTCAGCTGGCGGAGTTCCCCACCACGGTGGAGGCCGCGCAGGCCTGTCATGCCCATGGCATCAAGGTGATGATGGGCGCTCCAAACCTGATCCGCGGCGGCTCGCACTCCGGCAATGTTGCGGCGCATGAACTGGCGGAACTGGAGCTTTTGGACATCCTGTCGTCGGATTATGTGCCGGCCGCGCTGTTGATGGCGGCGGTCATGCTGGGGCAATCGTGGGGCGACATGGCGCGGGGCCTGGGCACGGTGACACATGCGCCGGCCGATGCAGTGGGCCTGCACGACCGCGGGCGGCTGGAGACCGGCAAGCGCGCCGACCTGATCCGGTTCCGTGTGACAGCAGGCGCGCCTGCAGTGCGCGGTGTCTGGTCGCGCGGTTTGCGGGTGGCCTGACCGCCCGGCCGCTGGGGAGGCGGAAGCGCCCGGCCTCTTGAATTGGGGGCGGCCGGGGGCTTGGATCAGTTGGCCCGGTAGAACATGTAGCGGCCGGGCGGGATGCCTTCTGGACCGTCAAGCTCTTCGAAACCTGCCAGCGGCTGGCCGGAGACGATGATGCCGCCCGGTGCCATAACCCGGGCAATGGCGGGAGACAGGGCGGTGGCCTCGGCAACGTCCTTTTCCTTAATCCCGAAGCCAAAGTCGTAATGCGCGAGCGCGATCCGGCGGCCATTGCCGGCGAGCCGCTCCAGCATCGGTTTGGCTTCGCCCTGCAGGAAGTCCTGTTCCGGCGGGATGCAGGAGGGGTGGCACTGTAGCACACGGTCGATCACCCAGATCCGGCGGGTGGACAGAATTGCGCGCAAATGGTCGTAGGTACGCCCGTTGCCAAGCCCCATGTCGAGCACATCGCCCTCCATCGCGCTGATTTGCTCTGCGGCCCAGTTCAGGCCGTCGCGCTGGGCGGTCAGGCGACGCAGCATGGAATCGAGGCGGCTCATTCAGGACATCCTTTCATCATAGATCCAAGCCTCTGCCGGACCATTCAACAAGCGCCTGGCGAGGTCGGCGGTGAACTCCCAGACCGCCTCGTCGTGCACCAAGTGATGGGTGAGAAGTCCATAGGGCTCTGCGTTGTCCGCATCACCCAGGCGGCGGTCGCGCAGCTGGCGCGCGGCTTGCGCAATCAGCTGGTCCGGCGGCAGCAAGCTGCGCGAACCCTTCCAGTTGATCGGATCCAGGTGGGTGTTCACCCGCAAAAGGCCCGAGGCTGGTTTGGCGCTGCTGCGCGGGCCGAAGGTGGAAACGGCGGTAAAGCCGGCACCGGCCAGCCAGGTCAGCATTTCCGGAGAGACCCTGTTCCAGGGCGGCACGAACATCGTCCGCAGGCTGGCGCCAAACAGCTCCTGCAGGCGGGTCAAGCCGCGCTCGGCGTCGTCCAGCAGTACTTCCAGCGGCCGGTGAGCACCGAATTCGGCCTTCTTCTCGCCTGCAGGGGCGTGGTTCTGGTGCGCCCAGCCGTGAGCCACCGGAATGAGCTGCGGATTGGCGGCAACAAAACGGGCCAGATCCGCTGTGACGCCTTGGGGGATAACCGCAAGATGAACAGGCAAATCAAGCTCCGCGGAGAGGTCCGCCAGACGGTCCAGTTCGGCGGACTGTGACATCGCATCGTCGTCACGCCACCACAAGGGCAGCGTCAGGCCCGCCTCCTGCCAGTGCTCCAGTTCCTGGTCCAGCCCGCTCCAATCCGGTGTCATTCGCGCTCCCCCGCAAGTTCTGCGGCAATCTCCACACTCCGGGCGGCTCCGTCAAACCTGAAACCGCCTGCAAGCCGCGGCGGAGCCTGCATTGCCGCCTTGACCGCAGCGCATAGCGTTTCGGGCGTGAGGTCCGCTGTCTTGATCACCTCTATCCCGCTCAGCGGCGCGAGGCTGGCGGCACGCAGACCCTGTTCGGTCTCATTGCCCGCATCAAAGGGGATCAGGACCGCAGGCGTCCCGGCTTGCAACAGGTCAAGCGCGGTGTTGTAGCCGCACATGCTGACAGAGGCGGCGGCGTGGGAGAGCATCTGCCGGAAGTCCTTGCGCGCCGGTTCCAGCAAGGCGGGGGAGCCTGCCTTGGCGAATTCTGCAATCCGCGCGTCGGCGTCCGCACCGCCAACCAGCAGGCGCCAGGGGATCTCCGGCATCCGCTTGGCCGCTTCCAGAGCGGTCCGGTACAGCGGCGTTCCCACATTGCCGCCGCCGGCGCTGACCAGAACCTCGCCGCTGCCTGCCTGGTTCGGGTGGGGTCCTGCGGCGGGCGGCGCGACATAGCCGGTATAGCGCAGCTTGCCGCTTAGCATCGGCGAGACCGGCCAGCTGGCCTCCAGCCTGGTGGCCGCTGGATCGGAGTGGACCAGCACCGCATCGTAATACCGGGCGATAACCGCATCGGCCTTTTCCGCCTTCTCCGGTTTGGAGGGCGGTGCGAGGATGTCACGGATGGAGGACAGGATCACCGGCCGCCGGGGCAGCGCATCGGCGGTCTCCAGCAGGGCCAGGAATTCCTGACGCAGGGAACGGCGGCCAAAGGGGTAGAGTTCGGTGATCAGCACATCGGGCTGCAGCCTGCGCAGGGCTGCGCAGAGGGCGTCTTTGCGGCGGGTCTGATACGCCTCGCCGGTCAAAGAGCCGTCCGCGTCCAGCAACCGGGTGAAATCCACCCCGTCCGAGCGCAGCGGCGGAAGCTGGACCACCTCAACCCCTTCGGCATTGAGTTGCGGGGCGGGAAATCCGCCGGAGGCCACCTGCACCTGTTGGCCGGCCGCGGTAAAGGCGCGGGCCAGCGTCAAGGCCCGCGAAAGATGGCCGGTGCCCAGGAGGTGGGTCACGGCAATCAGGACTTTCATGGCGCGTCCTCGCGGATCAGCCGGACCGGTTCGGCCCAAGGGCTGAGCGAGATTCCTTCGGCTTCCACCACGAACAGCCGGTTGCGTCTGATCCGGAAGGGGGCGGGGCCGTCGAAATCCCAGCCGTATGCGCGGGCCAGGATCATCCGCATGATGCCGATGTGGCAAACAGCGACGGTGTCCTGTGTCAGACCGTGCAGCCAGGGGGCTATACGGTCCCAGACCTTTGCCGGGCTCTCTCCACCCGGCGGGCGGTAGTGCCAGCCCCAGTCCTCGATATCTCGGAAGCCGCTGGCGGGGTCAGCCTTCAGGTCCAGACCGTGCAGCCCCTCCCAGTCGCCCCAGTTCATTTCTGTAAGCTCCGGCGCGGTCCGGGGCGGGCGGCCTGCAACAAGTTCGGCAGTTTCCGCCGCACGCGCCAGCGGGCTGGACCATAATTCTGCTGCGTCCCACGGGGCGGGCAAGGCATAACCGCCCAGTTCCGCGCGGGCCTGATCGTCCAGCGGTATGTCGCTGCGCCCCTGAATGCGCCCGGCACGGTTCCAGGCGGTATGTCCGTGGCGCAGGAGGGCGAGGCGGATCATGTCTGTGTCTCCATCAGCGGGGCGGCAACGTCCCAAAAGCGGCGCGCCGCGGCGGGGGCGAGGTGGTTTCGGGCGATGTAATCACGTCCCTCCCGGCCAATGCGGCTGCGCAGCGCGGGGTTTGCCAGCAGGGCCGCCGTGAAAGCTGCCAATGATTCCGCACCGTCTTCGGGCTCCGGGTAGGACCGGGCCAGCAGCACATCCCGAACGCCGGGGCGGTCTTGAGCCACGATTGGGAGACCATGGGCCTGCGCCTCAAGATAGACCATTCCGAAGGCTTCGTTCACACCGGGCCACAGGAACAGGGAGGAATTGGAATAAGCCGCTGACAATTCCTCGCGTGAGAGCTGGCCGAGGAAGCGGACCCGGCTGCCAAAGGGGGCCATCAGGGCCTCAACTTCGGACCGGGCCGGGCCGTCGCCTGCAATGTCCAGCCGCCAATCTTCTGGCAAATACGCAAGTGTCTCCGCAATAACGCGGTAGGAGGCAAGCTTGTCGCCTGCGCGCATCATGCCTGCAGTCAGCATCCGACCCGCCACAGAAGAGGCGGCCGGCAGCTCTTCAAGCGGCAGGAAGGGCGGCAGGTAGGCCACGGTCTGGCTGCCGGAGCGGTCCCGCTCCAGCGCAAAGCGGTCCTGTCCGGTGAAATAGAAGATCGCCGCAGCGGCATCGGCAGCGGCGTGGGCGGCCTCGGCAAATCCCGCCCATGGCCCGGTCAGGCGCTTCTTGGCGCGGGTGGATTCGATCTGCACATAAGGTATGCCGCGGGCGCGTGCCACGGCGGGGCCGATCAGGTCCGGCGCCTTGTAGTAGTTGTGGTAAGTGACCCAGAGGTCAGCTGCCGGCATATCCCTGATCAACCGGGCGGCCTCGTCCCTGGCCGCATTGCGCTGGATTGCCTGCAGCGCTGCATCGCCATGTTTGTCATAGATCCTGAGATCCGAGACCAGCTGCACATTCGCGCCGCTGGCGCTGAGCAGAGCCATAAGGTTGCGGGCTATTTCGCGATCGCCGGAGGGCACCGGGTGGTGCGGCGGCTTCATCGGCGCGTAGAATGCGACCCGCTTTCCGGTTCCCGGCAGCATGACCTGTCAGCCGACCTGCAGCATCGCCATCAGCCGTTTCGAGAGCTGGGCAATGCCGGGATCCATGCCGAAGTCCGAACGCAGCCGGGTCAGCGCGGCCTCAGCCATCTCTGCCAGCTTCTGCGGATGGCGGGCGGCATAGAGCAGCGTTTCCGCCAGCGCCTCGGGCGCGTCTTCGCTCAGCAGGCCGTGGGTGCCGTGGGTGATGAATTCCGGAATGGCGGAGACCGGGGTCGACAGGATCGGCAGGGTTTGCGAGGCGGCTTCCATCAGAACATTAGGCAGCCCGTCGCGGTCGCCGTCCGCCGCGACCCGGCTGGGCAGCACAAACAGGTCGGAGTTGCGCATCGCCTCAATCACTTCGGGCTGATCGCAGGCCCCACGCCAAGTGATGCGGTGGGCGATGCCTGCATCCTCCGCCATGCCTTGCAAGAGATCCCCCAGACCGCCGCCGCCGATGTGTGTCCAGTGCCAGTCAAGGCCCGCAGGCAGCAGCGCCAGCGCGGCGATCAGGCGGTCAAAACCCTTCTTCTCCACCAGGCGGCCAACCGACATGAAGCGGATCGGATCCTGCGGCTGCCGGGCCTTGCGCTCCGGCGGGGCGGGAAAGCGGGACAGGTCGAGCCCGTGATAAACCAGATCAACCCGGTCCGGCGTATCGGCCAGCTCCTGCAGGTGCTTAGCGCCAAAACCGGTGCAGGTGGCACCAAAGGCCGCGCCGTGATGGGCGGCTGAGAGCTTTTCCTGCAGCTCCCAATCCGGTGAGGTCCAGATGTCCTTGGCGTGCGCCGAAAAGCTCCACGGCAGGCCGCGCATGATTGCGGCATAGCGCGCGACGGAGGAGGGCGTGTGCAGGAAATGCGCGTAGAGGCCCAGCACCTCGTCAGGCATTTCAGCCGCCAGCACGCAGGCCTGGCCAAAGCGGCGGATGCGGTTGGGGGTCGGGTCACGGCGCAGATCGGCGCGCCAGATGCGGTAGGCTTCGCCGTAGCCAGGCAAGCCTTGCGCAATGGCGCGGGCGCGCCAGACCCGCTCAGGCTCCTGATGCAGGTATTCCGGCAGATAGTTCACCTTGGCTTGCAACTGCGCATGCAGCGGGTGGCGTTTGATGTCGGTGGGGTGGCGCAGGGACCAGATTTCGAACGCGTGGCCAGCCGCTTCCAGGGCGACCAGTTCCTGTGCGATGAAGGTCTCGGACAGCCGCGGCCAGCCCTTGACCACCACCGCAAGGGGCGGGCGGGGGGCGCTCATTCAGCAGCCTCCCGGCGCGTGTCCTGCAACAGGGCTGAGACCCTCCGTGTCACATAATCCAGCCCGTCCAAAAGACCCTCGGAGCCCGCGGCAGAGGGCGGCGGCTGGGTGGCCAGCGCGCGGATCGCCTTGGCCAGCGCCGGAGCCGTCCAGCCGTCGCGGGTCTCGTCCAGCATTGTGGTGAGGCCGATCTCCTCAGCCCGGCTGGCGCGGATCCATTGTTCCAGCCGCGGGGTGGTGCGGGGCACGATCACCGCGGGTTTGTCAAACGACAGCACCTCGCAGAAGGTGTTGTAACCGCCCATGCAGACCACGCCTTGGGCGCCGGCAAAAAGCGTTTCGATTTGCGACTCAAAACCTACAGCGGTGACGCGGCCATTGAGCCGGGCAACGCGCTCCTCGAAATCCTCGCGGGTTTCGCCGGACAGGAAGGGGCCGTAAACCAGCACCGCCCGGGGCGACAGCTCCGGGTCGGCTTCATAGGCCGACAGCACCAAGTCTACCATCATCTCGCCATCGCCGCCGCCGCCGGGGGTGACCAGCAAATAGGGCTGCTCAGGCGGTTCGCCCACTTGGCCAAGGTCGCGGCGCAGGTAGCCGGTCCAGTGCATCCGTTCCTGCATCTCCGGCGTGAAGGGCAAACCGGCGGTCGGGTCATAGACAGAACGCGGTCCATAGACCCAAATCTCGTCATAGAAGTCGCGGGTCGCCTCGACTGCGTGCTTGCGCTCCCATTCGGCGGCCAGCACCTCCGGCTCATCCAGAACGTCCCGCAGGCCCAGCACCATCTTGCAGCGGTTAGTGGACTTGAGCAGCTCCAGCGCCGGCATCAGTTCGCCGCGGAATCCCGTGGGCTCCTTATCGGCCACCAGCACATCCGGTTCGTATTGCTCCACTGTGGAGCGGATCAGAGCCGCGCGCAGTTCGGCGGTTTCCTCGATGCTCATGCCCATGGTGCGCGAGGCATAGGAGCCATCGGCGCGTTTGATCACACCGGGCAGGCGGACATGGTCCACCCGGGTCGGAAAGGAAAACCGCCCCGCCACCGGCGAGCCGGTGAGGATCAGCGCCGAAGCGTCCGGATTGGCTGCGGTAATCGCCCCGGCCAGCGCCCGCGAGCGGCGCAAATGCCCCAGCCCGAATGTGTCGTGGCTGTAGAACATGATCCGCGGTCCGCGCGCGCAGGTGTCCGCTGCTGTCTTTCGGGTGCTTGTTGCCGTCATGTAAGCGCCTGATCAGGGTTCCGGACCGCGCCGGGCAAGGGGATGGTTCCGGCGGCGCCGGGGGCACGCCGGCCTGTACTGCCGCTCGTCCCCGGGCGCGTGCTGTTGTGCTCCGCCATCGTCCGCCTCAGATTGCGCGCACCGCAGCCGGATAGGGCGGGGGGCGCGGTCAGTATTTGCCTTTGCAGCTGCCGCTCCGGGCGGTGACTTCCACGGCCTCGGGGGCAGCTGACCGCCCCAAGAGCGGATATCTGAATTTGTATAGCCCGGAGCCCTGGCGCATGCAATCATGCGCCTTGGTTGCGCGACGCACAGGAAATTGCGCGCGCGCCATTTGCGCAACGCTCTTGCGCGTGATTAGTTTGATGCGAGTTTCCAAAAGGATAGGCGGTGATGCTGCAAATGTTGTTCCGGTTCCTGCTGTGCCTGCTGCTGAGTTTTGGGCTGACACCTCACGCCGGCGCGCAGGAAAGTGAAACGGCTCCGGCGGACGCGCTGTCCAAGGCGATTGAACGGGCGGCCGAAAGCGGCGTCAGCGTGGTTGTGGTCGATAGCAGCGGCCAGCTGCTGAATGCGCCGCCGGCGGCAGAGCCGGAAGCCGGGCATCCGGTCTCTGACGCGATGGAGGAGCCCTCGATCCTGATGAAGGCGCAATCCAGGGTTGGGGCCTTCAGGGCGGAACTGAACAGCCGACTGGAGGCGCTGCCCTATTCAATCTTCGAAATGCAGTACATCCTGCGCCAGACCAGCCCGGACGGGCGCATAATGACCTATGTCGAGGTGATGGGCTGGAGTGTGCTGTTCCTGCTGATCGGCCGCTGGCTGTCGACGGAGATCTATGGCAAGCGCTTTGCCAAGCGGTTCGTTGTCGCGCGGATCCGGGAAACACCCCAAGGCTATCAGGAAAAGATGCCCTTTCTGGTGTTCCGGTTCCTGATGGGGATTGGCGCCACGGTTTTCGCGATGGTCTTTGCGGCGTTGATTTCCTACCTGATTTTCGGCGCCTCTGGCGATCCGTCCATCGAATTCACCGTGACGGCCGTTTATACCGCCTTCTTCCTGGCGCGCACGGTGTCCGACCTTTGGCGGATGGTGTTGTCACCGTTTTTGGCCCAGTACCGGATCCCCGTATTCTCCGACCGGGATGCCAAGCGGCTTTATATCTGGGCGTCTTTGCTGGCGACCTACGACATTTCCACGACGCTATTTGCCACCTGGGTCGGGGATTTCGGCCTGAATTACAATGTTTATGCGCTGGTTTACGGCGTTCTGGCCCTGGTGGGGACGCTGGGAAACCTGCTCATGGTTCTGGTCAACAGGCGGGCGATTTCAAACGCCATCCGTGCGGGCCGGGCACCCGAGGAGTGTTCCTGGCTAGTGCGCGTTCTGGCCGTGGCATGGGCGCCGGTTCTGATGATCTATATGGCGTTCGGCTGGCTCAAGCTGGCCTTTGACCTGGTTCTTGAGCAGGACATTTCGATCCCGCTGATGGCGGGCAGCTATTTCGTGCTGACCACGATCCTGGTGGTCTACGGGGTGATCAACTATGGTATTGAGCGCTATTTCAGCCGCGCCCGGCTGGTTAAGCGCGAAGCAGCAGAAGTGGAGGAAGCTGCGGCTGAGGCGGGGGAGCCGGAAACCGCCATCCATGCAGCTGACGCGCCTGCGGCGGAGGAAATCCATCCGGATACTTCCGGGCCGGCACCTTCCGCGGCGATGAACGCGGAAGTCGTGGACGTACCGCAGGACAGCGCAACGCCGGAACCGGAAGACGAAACCGGAGAAGAGGAAGTCGCGCCGCGGTCCAAGCACCCGATTGCCACCTACGAGGATCTTGCCCGCCGGGTTGCGGGCATCCTGGCCTTTGTGGTCGGAGCATACTCTTTGGTGATCGTGTGGAACCCGGACGCCAGCTGGATCGCTTCCACCGCCGCCGAACGGGCGGTCGATGTCACGGTGATCCTGTTCATCGGCTACATCGTCTATCACCTGTTCCGGATCTGGATCGACAGCAAGATCGACGAGGAGGCCGGGGACGCTCCTCAGGGAGAGCTCGGCGATGAAGGCGGCGCGGGCGGTGCCAGCCGTCTGGCAACGCTGCTGCCGCTGTTCCGCGGCGCGATCCTGGCGGTGGTTCTGGTGTCGATCGTGCTGATCGTGCTGCTGGAACTGGGCATCAACGTGAGCCCGCTGTTTGCCGGTGCCGGTGTGGTCGGCCTGGCGGTGGGCTTCGGCTCGCAGGCGCTCGTCAGGGACATCTTTTCCGGCGCCTTCTTCCTGATCGACGATGCCTTCCGCAAGGGGGAATACATCGACATCGGCGATGTGAAGGGCACGGTGGAAAAAATCTCGGTCCGCTCCTTCCAGCTGCGCCACCACCTGGGCGCGCTGCACACCATCCCCTTTGGCGAGATCAAGGTGCTGACCAACTATTCCCGCGACTGGGTAATGATGAAGCTGCCGCTGCGGGTGACCTATGACACTGATGTGGAAAAAGTCCGCAAGCTGATCAAGAAACTGGGCCAGACTCTGATGGATGACCCGGTTGTCGGACACACGTTCATTCAGCCGCTGAAATCCCAAGGCGTGATCGAGATGCAGGACTCGGCGATGATCATCCGGGTGAAATTCATGACCAAACCGGGGGACCAGTGGATCGTCCGCAAACGGGTGTATCAGGAAATCCGCGAACTGTTTGCCCGCGAAGGCATCAAATTTGCCCACCGAGAGGTCACCGTGCGGCTGGCGCCGGACCAGGAGGATGAGCTGACGCCGAAACAGAAGGAAGCCGCAGCAGGCGCTGTGCAGGCAGCAATCGACGAAGACATGCTGGAGGAAATGGGCGGACCCGGCGGCGACGACCGGTGAGGCTGCGGCCGGGGCTCTCCCGCCCCCGCGCTGGACCGCTGGCGCGCTCCGCTTGGGGTTGGGCGTGGCGCCGCGCTGCCGCGCGGCGCAGAGTGCCGGACAGCAACCGGTTATTCGGGCCAGCAGGCCGCGTTGCTGCCGCAGCATCCGGCTGGCAGATCCCAGCGGATCGGCTTTGATCCAATCCAGAGCGGGGGTGCGAGGCGGCGGCCCGGGCCCCAGCCGCTGTTCTCGATCTTTTCGCTGTAATCGCTACCGGCCGAAGTGGTGAGGGCCGGGCCTTCAGCAGATTCTGGCAGTCCGGCAAGCAGCTCAGCCGTGCGCGCGAGAGAAAGATGCGCTGACGGAACCTCCGCCCCCCCGGCCGCTGCGGTGAGCGCTGAGAGCACTGCGGCAGCCATCAGATAACCGGTGGCATGGTCGAGTGCCTGTACCGGCAGCGGAGCGGGCTTGTCCGATCCGGCCCAAGCGCGGCCGGCATCGGCGATCCCTGCGCTCATCTGCACCAGGCTGTCGAAGCCGCGGCGGGCGGCCCAGGGGCCGGTCCAGCCGTAAGCATCCAGCGTCACCTCCACCGCGTTGGGCGCAATTTGGCGGCGGCTGTCCGCCCCGTAACCCAGCCCGTCCAGAGCGCCGGGGCGGTAGCCATGCACCAGAACGTCCGCATCCGCCAGAAGTGTCTCGAACACCAGCCGGTCTTCGCCCTTGGTGAGATCCAGCGCCGCCATGCGCTTGCCCAGGGAAATATCGGTGATCACCCCCGGCTCATCCCAGCCGGGCGGGTCGATGCGCAGCACATCGGCGCCGAAACCGGCCAGAGTGCGTGTGGACACCGGACCCGCAAGCACCCGGGTCAGGTCGAGCACGCGCAGCCCTGCCAGCGGGCGCGCTGCCGTTGCCAGAGGCCGGTCCAGCAGCCGCACAGCGCGGGGGGAGGTCCAGTGGATAAGCGGCTCCGCCGCGACGGCGCGGCCTTGCGGATGCGTCAGCCACTCCGCGCGGCTGCGCATGGCCGCGGCCACACCGCCTTCGGCTACGATCTCGCTTTCCAGCCTGTCCGCCAGCCAATGGCGTACCGCTGCGGCTACGGCGCTGCGTTCGCCTGCGCAGCCAAGTACCCGCAGCGCGGCCTTGCGGTGGTGCGGCAGATTGGTGTGCAGGCGGATCCAGCCGTCCTGCGTTTCATACACGCCTGCAATGGCATCCCACAGGCTGGGAAGCTCCCAGCCATCGGGGCGGAAGCTGTAGCTGAACCAAAGCGACGCCAGCCGCTGATCGACGGTGACTTCAGGCGCCAAGGGCGCGAGGTTCAGCGCCTCAATCAGCCGTGCAAGCTCGAGGCCAACCGCGGCAATCGAGGCATTGGCCAGTTCCGTCACCGCAAAAGCGCTGCGCCATCGGCCGGTGCCGGTGAGGCGGTAAGCGCCCGTGGCGGGCAGGGCGGCAAGCAGCGTCATTGCTGATAGGGATCCAGACTGTCGCGCAGGCCGTCGCCAAGGAAGTTGAAGGCCAGCACGACAATGACAATCGGCAGCATCGGTACGGCCAGCCAGGGATAAATCTCAACCGCGGTAAGGTTCTGTGCGTCATTCAGCATCACCCCCCAGCTGACCGCCGGGGCGCGCAGGCCAAGGCCAAGAAACGAGAGCGCCGTTTCCCCCAGTATCATCGCGGGGATCGACAGCGTGGCCGAGGCAATCAGGTGCGACATGAAGTTCGGCAGCAGATGCTTGCGGATCACGCGTCCCGACGAGGCGCCCATCATTTCCGCGGCGCGGACATATTCCTCTTCCCGCAAGGACAGGAACTTGGAGCGCACAGAGCGTGCCAGCCCGGGCCAGTCAAGAATGCCGAGGATGATCGAAATGATGAAGAACACCGCAACCGGCGACCAATTTGATGGCACCGCGGCGGACAGCGCCAGCCACAAAGGCAGCTCCGGCAGCGACCGCAGGATTTCAATCACCCGGTTCACCAGCCAATCGACCCGGCCGCCGAAGTATCCGGCGATGCTGCCGAAAAAGATGCCAAGAACAAAGGAAACCGTAATCCCGATCAGACCAACCGTCAGCGACAGCTGCGCCCCGTAGGATACGCGGCTGAAGATGTCGCGGCCCAGACGGTCCGATCCTAGAATAAAGATCGTCGCCTCCTCGCTAGCACAGAACAAGTGGCGGTTGCTTTCGATGAAACCCGCCAGGTAATAGGTGCTGCCTTTGCAGAAAAACGTCAGCTTAAGCGGACGCGAAGTGTCCGGTTTGAATTCCCATTGAAAGGTCTCCAGGTTCGCCTCGGAAGTCATCGGATAGACGTAGGGCCCGATGAATTCACCCTCGTGGAACAGCTTGATGGATTGCGGCGGCGAATAAAGGTGCTCTGAAAACCGCTGATTGGGGCCGTATGGCGCAATGAAGCCTGCAAAGGGGATCAGGCCGTAGGCAATCAGAAGGAAGATGCCCGAGATCAGTCCCAGCTTATGCGTCTTGAACTTGCGCCAGACCAGCAGCCAGTTGGGGGCGTCCAGATCCTTGCGCTCCAGCTCGAGCAGCGAGGCTTGCGGGTCAAAGGGTTCATCGTCGACATAACGTCCGTCAGGCAGCTGGGTCATGCGCCGCGCCCCTCATAGCGGATTCTGGGATCAAGCAGCACCAGCAGCACGTCAGAAATCATGGTGCCGATGAGGGTGAGCAGGGCGACGAACATCAGCACGAAGCCCGACAGGAACATGTCCTGCGTCTTGAGCGCGGTCAGCAGGGTCGGGCCGATGGTTTGCAGCCCCAGCACGACCGACACCAGCACCGAGCCGGAAATCATCGCGGGCAGCAGGTTGCCGATATCGGCGACAAAGGGATTGAAGGCCACCCGCAGCGGGTATTTGGCCAGCATGCGCGAGGGTGCCATGCCCTTGGCAATGGCGGTTTCCACATACGGCTTGCCCAGTTCGTCCAGCATGTTGGCGCGCAGCCGCTGCATCATGGCAGAGGCGCCAGCGGTGCCGATCACGAAGGTCGGCACGATCAGATGCACCAGGATGGATTTCACCTTCTCCCAGTTCATCGGCGCGCCTTCGAATTCAGGCGCCATCAGCCCGCCGATTGGCAGGTCGAACCAGCGGTGGCCGTAATAGAACAGGATCAGCGCCAGCAGGAAGTTCGGCGTGGCCAAACCCAGGTAGCCGACAAAGGCGGTTGTGTAGTCGACCCAGGTGCGCGCCCGGGCCGCGGCCAGAACGCCCAGCGGCAGTGCCACGGCATAGACG